>NZ_PENY01000010.1:0-503831 GCF_003144445.1 Proteus sp. TJ1640 | reverse complement strand
ATACGTTGAGCTAACCAGTACTAATGAACCGTGAGGCTTAACCTGACAACACCGAAGGTGTTTTGTCTGAGAGACAAAGATGAATGAAGTAGGCTTGTTTAAGATTGAATATTGCTGGTTATGACGAGAAATCGAAGTAACGGGTAATAAAACTGACCAGTTTGTTTGGAACAAACTAGAACAGTGCGGAGCACTGGCCCCCAGAGGGGTGAGTCTCAGGAAGAGACGGATAATTAAAGAATTTGAAGAATTCTGCTTGGCGGCCATAGCGCAACGGTCCCACCTGATCCCATGCCGAACTCAGAAGTGAAACGTTGTAGCGCCGATGGTAGTGTGGGGTCTCCCCATGTGAGAGTAGGGAACTGCCAGGCATTAAATAAGACGAGAAAGCCAACCCAATGGGTTGGCTTTTTTGCGTTTGGAGTTTTTAAATAGAATAATAATGAAAAATACACTATTTAGATGCCCCAACATAGGGCACTTTTATTATTAATTGAATAATTAACAAAAATTATGACGAGAGAATGCAGCGAGCACTGTCCTTTCTGAAATTTCCAAATAGTCTTCCATTGCCATCGCAGCTTCTTCTGCTTTACCATCCATTAACAGCATTAAAATCTGTTCATTTTTCTCAATATAAGGCGCATGTAGTAATTGAGGATCGTTTAATAAACCGAAGGCTAAGCGTAATTCTGCTAGAATAAGTTGGTATTGTTTAAACAGTCTAGGGCTATCTGAAAGCTCAACAATTGCGGTATGAAAATGCATGTTACAGGTTCCGACACCATTCCAATCTTGTTGTTCTTGAAACTTTTTTGCTTGTTCGACACTATCTTGCATTCTAATAATGGCTGGGTGCATAGGATAAGAATGTCGTAATGCATCACACTCAATTAACCGTCTTACACGATAAATATCCATAATAGAGGCCATATCTGGTACTGAAACAAAAACCCCACGATTAGGTTTATAAGTTAACAGCCCTTCTTGCGTCAACACACGAAAAACTTCTCTCAAGGTATTACGCGATATTTCTAGCGTTTCACTTAATGCGGTTTCTGAAAGTCTTTCACCAGGAGGTAATTCTCCTATAGTGATCTTTTGTCGAATAATATTGGCGACTTTTTGAGAAAGAATTTGTGGAGATGTTTTCTTCTGCATTATCTTCTGCTATTAGCTCAATAGAAACATCTATTCTATCAGTGAGCTTTACAATATATAACCTCTATTGTCGCTGTATGTTGCACTTATCACTCTCTACAATATTGCTTTCCGCTTCTTTTTATTAAAAAAATTGATTTTTTCTTTATCAATTTTTAATGTTCAAATTTATTTTTCTTCATTTATATGCACTATTTTTGTGCATCTTATTTTTTTATGCTTCATTCCCGTGCATTTTTGATACGAATAAATCATCTCAAATTGTCAATAAAATGTTAAAAATGCGATCTTCTTTGCACTTTTATCATCCCATATTTAAATCTATTTGCTTATTTATTCATCTATTATTATTAATTGTTCAACAATCTAATATCACTTGATTAACAATCATGTATTCATGCTCAACAATGGCATGTAAATTGCCTTAGTAATAATAATTAAAATAATGATGATAAAGGGGGTAGCTTATGGCTACACAAGATTCTGCAAATACAGCTCCAACTTCGTTTATAAAAAGTAGACGTTCCTCTCTGATTGCCGCTATTTTTTTAATGGCAACCTCAGCAATTGGTCCTGGTTTTATTACACAAACAGCAACCTTTACGGCGACAATGGGGGCCGCATTTGCGTTTGGGATCTTAGCGTCGATTGTGATTGATTTTATTGTGCAACAAAGTATTTGGCGAGTGATCACGGTAACCAATATGCGGGCTTCAGATATTGCCAACAAAGCTATCCCAGGAAGTGGCTATTTGCTGGCGATATTAGTTATCTTCGGTGGTTTAGTGTTTAACGTTGGTAATATTGCAGGTGCAGGATTAGGGCTTAATGCGATGGTTGGACTAGATCCTAAATGGGGTGGGATCTTAAGTGCATTGCTTGCGATCTATATTTTCTCTTCACGTAAAGCCAGTAACTTTATTGATCGTATGATTATCATTCTTGGTATGGTCATGATCTTACTAACTGTTTTTGTTATGTTTGCATCCAATCCACCGATTGGCGAAGCATTAAGACAAACAGTTTTACCTGACTCTATTAACTTTGCCACAATTACCACGATTGTGGGGGGAACAGTAGGGGGTTATATCTGTTATGCGGGTGCTCATCGTCTTCTTGATAAGGGAACGACGGGTATTGAGAATATTGAAGCGGTATCGAACGCTGCAACAAAAGGTATCTTAGTTGTTGGATTGATGCGCTACATTTTATTTCTCGCCATTTTAGGTGTTGTGGCTAGCGGTGTAACATTAGATATTTCTAGCCATGCTGCGAACCCTGCTTCACAAGCATTTCAACATGCTGCGGGTTTAACTGGGTTACGTATCTTCGGTCTTATCTTATGGGCCGCTGCTCTCACTAGTGTTATTGGTGCTGCTTACACCTCTATGTCATTTATTACGGTGTTTAAAAAAGGGATCACAGAACGCCAACGTAATATCGCAACCATTATCTTTATTGCTGTTTCATTAGCTATTTATATGATGATGGGAACAGCGCCCGCTGCTCTATTAGTCTTTGCCGGTGGTTTTAATGGTCTGATTTTACCTATTGGTATGACACTGTTTATTTTTGTTGCATGGCGTCGCCAAGACTTAATGAATGGCTATAAATACCCAGCATGGTTGTTATGGTCAGGCATTTTAGTCTGTGTACTGACTTGGTATATGGGCATCATGTCAGTCGGTGCGATTTTCAACTACCTCAAGATTGCTTAAAGGAATAATAACAATGATAAATGCCATCGATTTAAACAGTGATTTAGGTGAAAGCTTCGGACAATGGACAATGGGCAATGACGATGCAGTACTTGAAATAGTCAGTAGTGCCAATATTGCCTGTGGTTTCCATGCTGGCTCCCCGGATGGAATTTTAAGAACATTAAAAGCGGCAAAACAACACAATGTCGCAATAGGGGCGCATGTCGCTTATCCTGATTTAGTGGGGTTTGGTCGCCGTAATATGGATATCGCCAGTGATGAATTAACCGCAGATGTGATTTATCAAATAGGTGCTTTGCAAGGATTGGCAAAAGCAGTGGGTTTGAGCGTGACTTATGTTAAGCCTCATGGCGCGTTGTATAACACAATTGCTCATGATAAACGCCAAGCACTTGCTGTTATTGAGGCGATACTCGGCGTAGATCCTCAACTGACATTAGTTGCTTTAGCAGGATCACCTTTGATTACTCTTGCAAAAGAAAAAGGACTTCGTGTTATAGCCGAAGCCTTTGCAGACAGAGCTTATCACGCTGATGGCACTCTGGTTTCTCGTAAAAAAGAGGGCGCAGTTTTACATGATCCGGAACGTGTTGCACAACGTATGCTACAACTTGTACAAGAAGGTGGTGTTGAGTCTATAGAAGGTATTTTTACGGCGATAAAAGCTGATTCTATTTGTGTTCATGGTGATAGTCCTGATGCAGTCAATTTAGCCAAAAGCGTAAAAGAAACTTTAATAAATCATGGTATTGCAATTAAATCATTTGCTCCTGCTTTACTGAAAGTTGAGGGGTAAATATGACAAATTTAATGAAAGCAACTGTTGATGCAATCACCAAAGCACAAGAGGCTCGATTAGCAATTCGTCATGGTTTAGCTATACCAACAGCAGGTATGGCAAAAGGAATGACACAAGCAAATATGATTAGTTTGCCTCGCGATTGGGCATTCGACTTTTTACTTTATGCACAGCGTAATCCTAAAAGTTGCCCTATCTTAGATGTTTGTGAATCAGGTAGTTATCGTACTGTTTTAGCGAAAGACGCCGATCTGCGTACTGACATTCCTCTTTACCGTGTTTGGGAAAATGGCAAATTAACAGATGAGATTACAGATGCTACAGCCATTTGGGCACAACACCCCGATCTCGTAACGTTTCTTATTGGTTGTAGTTTCACTTTTGAAACGCCGATGTTAGAAGCGGGTATTGAAATTCGACACATTACGGATAACTGCAATGTTCCGATGTATAAAACCAATCGTTTATGTCGCCCAGCGGGACGATTAGAAGGCGAGTTAGTGGTTTCAATGCGTCCTATTCCGTCAGATAGAATTGCTGATGCAGTCATGATCAGCGGCCGCTTTCCTTCGGTACACGGTGCTCCGGTTCATATCGGTTCACCAGAAGCGCTGGGTATTAAAGACATTATGTCACCCGATTTTGGCTCTCCAGTAAGAATTGAAGAAGGTGAGATCCCCGTGTTTTGGGCTTGTGGTGTGACACCACAAGCGGCGGTGATGCGTTCAGGCGTTCCTTTTGCGCTCAGTCATGCTCCGGGGCATATGTTTATTACTGATGTGCCTGATGCTGCTTATCATGTATAAGGGAGGAAGATATTTTGCGCTTTTTGCCTGTTAACTTGTCTCACTTACTTGTCGAACTCTCCTCTTTAAAAGAGACGCTCGCATTGTATGAATCCGTTAAACAAGCTGATATTGCTGCTATTGAAGATATTGTACCCGCAGCGAAAACGCTCTTAATTCACTATACACCGTGGCTAATTACGGCTGAAGAACTTGTTGTTCAGCTCCGACAATTAGAAATCAAAGCGCTATCAGCACGTCAAACACAGTCATTAACGATCCCTGTTCATTATCAAGGTGAAGATCTCAATGAGGTCGCTGAATTATTAGGGATCACTACCAATGAAGTGATCCGCAGGCACACAGAACAAACTTATCAAGTTGCATTCACTGGTTTTGCACCGGGGTTTGCTTATCTGATCGCTGATGAAACCCAGCTCTATGTACCTCGTCGTAAAACGCCTCGTACACGGATCCCAGCAGGCTCTGTTGGATTAGCCGGTGAATTTAGTGGTGTGTATCCACAACAAAGTCCCGGCGGTTGGCAGTTAATCGGAACGACGGAAATAAAAATGTGGGATCTTTCCCGCGAACAACCCGCCTTTTTATTACCGGGAAATGAAGTGCATTTTATTGATGCACAAAAAGCACCAATAACAGTTTCATTGCCTGAAAAAAAATCGGCAGTAGCTTCCCCTCTTTCATTAAATGATACAGGCTTATATGTTATTTCGGCAGGGTTACAGACATTATTTCAAGATGAAGGACGAATTGGTGCTGCATCAATGGGGGTTTCTGCTTCTGGTGCACTAGATAAACCCGCTTTACATGCGGCTAATCGTTTGGTTGGGAATCCGACAACCTTCGTGGCACTTGAGATAACTCAAGGTGGATTAACACTTAAAGCGCGACAAGATTGTGTTATTGCCTTAACTGGGGCGGATTGTTCTATTTTACTAAAACATGAGTCGGGAAAGAGTGAATATCTATCAAGCTATCAACCAATTGATGTTCGTTGTGGTGATGAAATTATTTTAGGTATACCAACAACAGGGGTACGTAGCTATCTTGCTGTGAGAGGTGGGTTTGAATTACCTAAAGTTTTAGGTAGTCAGGCTTTTGATACTTTAGCGCAAATTGGGCCTAGTGCACTGCAAGAAGGCGATGTCCTTCATCTGAATAATGAAAGCATTTCAAACGGTATTGTAGCCGATGAACAGCCAACATCAGTGCTACCAAAACAAGGTGATATTGTCACACTTGATATCGTTTTAGGCCCTCGTACTGACTGGTTTACCGCGGATGCAATAAAGACGCTAACCTCTCAATTATGGCAAGTCACACCACAATCTAATCGTATTGGTTTACGTTTATTGGGCGAAACGCCCCTTGCGCGTGAGCAACAACAAGAATTATCAAGTGAAGGCACCTGTATTGGTGCAATACAAGTACCAATTAATGGGCAGCCTGTTTTGTTTCTTAACGATCACCCATTAACAGGGGGCTATCCTGTTATTGGTGCTGTCGCTGAATATCACTTACCACTCGCAGGGCAGATCCCTGTTAACGCTAAAATTCGTTTTAATCCAATTACCGAATTTCAAGAATATTGATAGGAGAATGCCACTCATGACAACAATTAACCAAAAACAACGAGTGAAGCATCGAGTACTTATTGCAAATCGAGGTGAAATCGCGGTTCGCATTATTCGTGCTTGTCAGGATTATGGTGCCACTTCAATTGCCATTTATGCCAATGATGATATTGATGCACTACACGTTCGTCTTGCTGATGAAGCTTATGGACTCAATGGTAATTTACCGAAAGAAAGCTATTTAGATATCAACAAAATTATTGATATTGCTAGTAAAGCTAAAGCGACGATGATCCATCCAGGCTATGGTTTTCTTTCAGAGCGTGCAGATTTTGCAAAAGCGGTACAAGAAGCCGGATTTATTTGGGTCGGGCCAAATCCTGAAACGATTGAGGTACTTGGCGATAAAGTGAAAGCACGTAAAATTGCACAATCTGTCGGTGCTCCCCTTGTAAATGGCACAGCAGATCCCGTTAATGATGCTAAAGAGGTTCTAGATTTTGCCAAGCAATATGGCCTACCTGTTGCCATTAAAGCCGCTTTTGGTGGTGGTGGGCGAGGCTTAAAAATTGCCCATAAAATGGAAGAAATTGAAGAGCTTTATCATTCCGCAGTACGAGAAGCAGTCACCGCATTTGGACGTGGTGAATGTTACGTTGAACAATTCTTAGATAAACCTCGTCATATCGAGGCGCAAATTATCGCAGATAAATTAGGCAATGTTGTTGTTGTCGGAACGCGAGATTGTTCGTTACAACGCCGTAATCAAAAGCTGATTGAAGAAGCCCCAGCACCTTATTTAACAGATGAACAACGTGAACGTATTCATCAATCAGCTAAAGATATTTGTGCTAAAGCGGGTTATGTCGGAGCCGGTACAGTTGAGTTTTTATTAAGTGCAAATGGTACTATCTCATTTCTAGAAGTGAATACACGTTTACAAGTAGAGCATCCGGTTACAGAAGAAACCGCGGGTATCGATTTAGTGATAGAGCAGTTACGTATTGCTGACGGGTTGCCAGTCAGTATTGATAAAACCCCTGTCCCGCGCGGTCACTCTTTTGAATTTAGGATCAATGCGGAAGATCCGGCGAAAGGCTTTTTACCTACACCAGGTTTAATTACACACTTCTCTCAGCCTTCAGGTCCAGGTGTGCGAGTAGACAGTGGTGTTGCTGAAAATAATCAGGTTTCACGCCAATTCGATTCAATGATGGCCAAACTGATAGTGACAGGTGCAACACGTGAACAAGCCATTGCACGGGCTCGTCGGGCATTATCTGAATTTAAAATAGAAGGTGTGGCAAGTGTATTGCCTTTCCATTGTGAAATGATGGAACACACCGATTTTACTGAAGATTTTAAGGTACATACTCGTTGGATTGAAACTGATTTTCAGGCAAAAAATAGCCATTTCCCACGTAGTACACCAGCAAAAAATGAACAACTCGTTCGTACCTTTATTGAAATTGATGGTCGTCGTCATGAACTTGCTTTGCCAGCTCAATTATTATCACTCTCTGCGGTAATACCAACAGCAATGAATGCCAGTCATGAGAAAGAAGAGAATGAAAAAGCAGTTATTGCACCAATTTCTGGTGTATTACATAGCTGGATCTTATCTGATGGTGATAAAGTCAAAGAAGGTGATGTTATTGCTATTATGGAAGCGATGAAAATGGAAGTTCAGGTGGTCGCATCTTGTGACGGGGTATTACAGCAAAAAGCCAAAACAGGTGATTACTTTTCAGCAGAAACCGTTTTAGCTGAAATAAATTAAGCGTGTTAAAGAATTAATATATTGATTAATAAGAATAATGCCCGCCTTTAATATTCGCCCTTTAAGATGAGTAAATTTCGTATTAAAGGGCTTTTTTATAATAACTTTATTTATATATCTATTTGTTATATCTAATTCCTTTTGGTTATAAGTTATTTTGCCTATAATCTAGGCTCGCTAAATTATCAGCAAAAGGAAATAAGATGTTACTCGTCTCACAATTGCTTATCGGCGCTGCAATAGGGTTAGTTATTACAACGACCGGCGTTGGCGGAGGCGTTATTTTATTGCCTGTTCTTATTTATCTTTTTGGAATGAATGCATTAGCGGCTGTGGCAACGGCTAATTTGTTATCTATGCTAATGAAACTCTCGTCTTCTTATATTCATTTTCGTTTAGGTAATATTCCATTAAAACCCGCATTATTAATTTTGGCGATCATGTTTCCTGCAACTTTTTTAGCGAGTTATGGGGTGACGTGGTTGGGATCGCAACCTCAATATTACGATCGTGTTGAATCTGGTATTAATATTTTAATGATCGTTGCCATCGTGTTTTCATTGATCTTGTTTTTACAACGAATGATAAGAAGATCAACAGGTTCAGATCTTTTAATTTCTTTGCCACCACCTTCATCCGTTACTTTTTCTTCCTTATTTGTACCAGGAATGAGTGCAGGGTTTGTGCTTGGAGCGACGGGAGTTGGAGGGGGATTAGTGGTATTGCCTGTATTAATGCGTTTTGCACAAATGGGGATTAAAGAGGCAATTGGTACCTCTATTTTTATTACCACGATCCTTTCGGGTGGCTCAGCTATTGCTTATAGTGCTGGTGGTTATACCGATGTTCACACGGCACTTATTCTTTGCTTAGGATCATTGTTTTCTATTCCATTATCACGCTATTTACTTGTCTATTTATCAGAGCGTTTTTTCCAATATTTAACACTGTCGTTTATTCTGATCAGCATCATTATGATGAGTTGGAAGTTAATCTATTGAATATAAAAAATTTTTTATATTCGATTCAATCATTGTGGATAAATTGAATGACATAAGCAACATAAAAATATAAGATATTTTTATGTTTTTCCTATGAAAGATATGAAATGACTGAAATAAAACTAGATAAATCTAATTATTCTCAATGGGTTATACGAAATTCTTTGTATTGGATGTCTAGCTATACTCGTTGGACATTAGAAGAAATAGATAATCAATGGAAAATTACGTTTGAAGACAATAACGAGTCAAATTTATTCGAATTTAATAAATTAATTAATGATTATATTTTAAGAGAAAAAATAGAATTAAAAACAGGAAAAGTAAAAGAATCAATTATTAATAAAGTGTTGGTGAGTATAAATGAAAGGTTGAACGAATGAATTTATTACCATTTAACTTCGAATACATAGATGATAATAGATTATTTATCAGCAACCTAGCTGGTTTTAATCATGTTTTAAATCACGTTGAGTTATCAAATATTATTGATTTTGGAAAAAGTGCTGATGAGCAAGTAAATAAAATACTTCGAGATAAATTATTTCTTACTGATGAGGATACAAAACTTCCTAAAATGATGATTGCATCTGGTTTAGGAAAAAAATTAATGTCAGAAATGAGATTTTCTCCAATTTTTATGATCGTGCCGACATTACGTTGTGATCATACTTGTAAATATTGCCAAGTAAGTCGAGCCTCCATATCGTCTAATAATTTCGATTTAAATGAGAATGAAATTCCTAAAATAATCTCACTAATAAAAAATCTTTCGAAAAATAATTATAAAATTGAAATACAAGGTGGTGAGCCATTAATTAGGTTTGACCTTGTAAAAAAAATATATGACGAAGCTATTATTCAACTTGGTCAAGAGAATATTGAGTTTGTTATTACTTCAAGTCTTTCATTACTTACAGATAAAATGATTGAATGGTCAGAAGAAAAGCCTGTTATTTACTCAGTATCTTTAGATGGAAATGAATATGTACATAATAAAAACAGGATATTACCTACAAAAAATTCATTTCAGATAATTACAGAAAATATAAAAAAACTGCAACGCAGACTAGGTAAAAATAGGGTTTCAACAGTCACTACGGTAACAAAAGAATTACTTCATAATCCTCAGTCACTCATTGATGCTCATTTTGAATTAGATATATTTGATCTTTTTATTAGACCTATAAGCCCTTATGGATTTGCAGAGAAAAAAGAAAGCTACACAATATCTGAATATATTAATTTTTATGAGAAATTATTAGATATTATTTTCGAGGAAAACAAGAAAGGATTTCCTTTTGTTGAGCATTCTGGTGCTATACATATAAAAAGATTATATAGCCCAGGCTTTTGTGGATATGCTGATTTAAAATCGCCAAGTGGTATAGTATTTAATAGTTTACTATTCAATTATGATGGGAAAGTCTATGGAAGTGATGAATCAAGAATGCTTCAGCAGGTATACTCTGATATTGACTTTTCTTTAGGTGACTTTGATTCGTTATCATTTAATAAAAATCCTATCTATAATAATTTACTTTCTAATTCATTTAACATGTTACATGTTGGTTGTGAAACTTGTGCTTTTCAGCCATATTGTGGCGTTGACCCTTGTCAGAATATCAGTTTATTTGGTGAGCCGATTGGAAATAAAAGCCTTTCACGATTTTGCCTTTATCACAAAGGGATGTTTAAATTATTAGTAAAAAAAATTGATAAAGGTAATGAAGGATCTACTTTATTAAAAAGTTGGACTTATGCTTGAGGTTATTAGAAAAGATTTATTCGATATAAAGAGTAATTTAGATAATGGTTACTACCAAGTATTTAAAGATAAACTGGTAGATCCTAAATTCTATTTAGACAATGTTATTGTTCAACAAGAAGAAACGGTTTTATCGCCGAAACCTTATAACGGTACAAAATATGTAATAGTAAATAGTGAGCTTTATAATAGTGTCGAGAATGGTGATATTATTTCTTCTTCAAATAATAAAGTGAGAGTAATTCTATCTCGTAAGGCAAATCACAATACATTACTCGTAACTGAACGATGTAATAATCTATGCCAGTTTTGTTCTCAACCACCCAAAAAAGATGATGATTCTTGGCTATTAGAAGATGCTATTCTTGCTATATCTGCATTTAATTTTGATGGCATCATAGGAATTAGTGGTGGGGAGCCTTTAATTTATGATGAAAAATTTATTGATTTCATCCAAATAGTGAAAAAAGATGCACCTAAAACGGCACTACATGTATTAACTAATGGGCGAAAATTTAGTGATATTACTTTTACTAAAAAATTAGCAGAAGAAATTAAGGGAATGGCTATATCATTTGGTATTCCTCTCTATTCTACTCATGAGAAAACTCATGACGAATTAGTTGGATGTAAAGGGGCATATAAAGAAACGATTGCAGGATTAATTAATGCTGGTAATTTAGGTATCAATATTGAATTAAGAATAATACCAACAAAAATAAATTACCTTTATTTTCATGGGATTGTTGAACTATGTGCAAGGATTTTTTCAAATATTAATCAAATTTCAATTATGAATTTAGAGCCAACAGGCTGGGCTAAAAGAAACTGGGAGGATCTTTATATTTCTCCTGATGAGTACTCAGAACAGCTAAATTTAGCGATTAATATGACGGATATTAGTCAAATACCTTTGGCATTGTTTAACTATCCTTTATGCCATCTACCTGAAAACTTATGGGCATACAGTGTTCAATCTATTTCTGATTGGAAGAATTATTATCCAAGTGAATGTAGCCTATGCAAAATGAAAGAGCATTGTGGCGGATATTTCAGTTCTTCATATGGTAAATATCATCAAACTGCGAGGGCAATTTTATGAAAAAGTGGAGTTTAGCTGCATTACTACCTGGTTTTTTATCCTTAAATAGTCAGGTAATAGCCAGTTCTACCGGACTACCTAATTCTGAATTAACCTTTGAACCTGAAGATCTTGTTTTTGCACCCTTAAATGTAGAAACACCATTTTATATTGCTGGACATAGAAGCCATAGCTCTCACAGAAGCCATCGTAGCCATAGTTCTCACCGCTCTTCTTCTGGTGGTGGTTATTATAGAAGTGCTCCTTCTACGCCGAGTTATTCTCAGCCACAAACAACCAATAGAACAAATTCGCAGAATTCGTCAAATTCTTCATCTAATAATGATTTTTCACAATCGGTTAGGAATTCAAACTTTACTCAAGAACAAAGAAAGCGCCTTGTTATGAGGGTACAATTTGCATTATTTGAAAAGCATTATTTCAATGGTGTAATTGATGGTGTTATGGGACCAGCAACCCGCCAATCAATACAAAACTATAGAAGAGATATGAAACTATCTTCTAATGCATTAATTGATGCTGATTTATTAAATGCATTAGGAATTTATGCAACTAATTAAAAATGCAGATGGTTAAAGTATGAACATTAAAATAGGTGATGAATTTTTAGTTTATATGGCGCTAGGTGAAGAAAGCTATATGAAAGAGTATTATCGTGTTGTTGAATTAGATACTCAACTTTCTCAAGTAACAGGTAAGTTACTCAAAAGAACAACGGCTGATGATAAAAATATTGGTTTGGGTCGTTGTGAGTTAGAAGGCGGTATTGAGCAATTTGCATTAGAAGATATCTACCCCGTTAAAGAGTGATCTTAATTGCAGATCACTCTTCTTAATTCATTTGTCGTTTAGGCTACAGGCGCATTTTCAGGTAATGCAGATGCCGGTAAACCAAATACTTTGTCAAATACCCAGTTATAAACGAAAGTATAACAAGGGATAATAATTATCAGCGCAAAATCCATCACTAACGCTTGCCATAACGAAACATTAAGCCACCATGCAATTAACGGAATTAAATAGAGTACTAGTGTTAGCTGAAATCCAATTGCATGTACAATACGGCGTCTAAAAGTTCGAATTCTTGAAATCTGCCTACTTTCCCAAAATTCAAACATACAGTTATAAATAAAATTCCAACTCACCGCGATTGTTGTTATCACAAGCGCTAATGGGCCAGTTACTGCTGTTGAGCTATCAGCCAAAAGAGCAAGTCCAACGGATGAAATAACCCAGCCAAAAATCTCATAAGCTGTCACGTAGACAATTTTTCGTTTAATACCTTGCATTGTGCTCTCTTTTTTCTGTGGATCCGTGTTGTTAAGCATCGTAAGATAAATCAGCAAGAATGACAGAAAAAGTCAGCTAGTATCAATTTAACTGAAACATCAGGAGTGAACATGCAGTTTTCAAGTGAACATATTGCGATATTTTTAGCCGTGATGGATAAGGGATCTTTCTCTGCGGCAGCACGTTCATTAAAACGTGTTCCTTCTGCTGTTAGTATGGCGATTGCCAATATGGAAGCTGAATTAGGCTATGCACTTTTTGAGCGCTCATCACGAGAGCCTCAACCAACCGAAAAAGCCAAAGCACTTGAACCTCATGCCAGAATGATCGCAGAGCAATTAAAATTATTACAAGTGCATGCACAAGAGCTTTCCATGGATCTCGAAAGTGTTTTAAATATAGGTGTTGCAGCTGATATTAATCCTGATTATTTATTACCTGCGTTATCTGAATTAACCCAACGTTATCCATTACTTAATGTGAATGTGATAACCGCAGCACAAGACGACATTATTGAAATGTTGCATTCACATAAAATTCAATTGAGCCTCGTTTATGGGGGCTTGTATGTGAATGGTGATGAGCAATTTCAATATCTTGGCTCAGAGTCATTAGTGGCAACAATCTCTGCAAGTCATATTGCATTAGCACACCCTGCAGGCGTATTTATTGAGGATTTAGTGAATGTTCGCCAAATTATGATCGCTAGTCACACCAAAGAGTTGAGAGATGAACGCTCATTAGTGGCTACAAATTATTGGCAAACGGATAGTTTTCAAATGGCATTAGGTATGGTTGAAGCGGGAATGGGATGGGGTAATTTACCGTATTCGCTGATTTATACTCAATTACAAAAAGGAAAATTAAAACAGCTGCAGTTTAAGAATACGAAAAATGAGTTACGGTTGCCTATTCATGCCATGTGGCTAAAAGGGGAGTCGTTACAAAAAGGGGCAAAAGAATTAGTTGAGCTGATGAGTTCTCATCAGCCCATTGTACCTAATTTTGATTAATCGATACGTTGTTGATGAACCCAAACGGCAACTTCAACACGAGATTTTAGCTTCATCTTTTTTAGTAAGTGTTTAACGTGCACTTTGACCGTACTTTCTGTGATATCAAGTTTACGTGCGATCATTTTATTGGATAGCCCTTGCGCTATTAATTTTAAAATATCACGTTCACGCGGGGTGAGTTGTTCAATATCACGCTCACCTTCAGAACGATCTTCACGTAATGATTCTGCTAAAATCGGCGTTAATGCAGGACTGACAACCATTTTTCCGGCAGCCGCTTGTTTAAGTGCTGCAAGCAATTCTTCAGGCTCCATATCTTTTAAAAGATAGCCATCTGCACCACGTTTTAACGCTGTGACTAAATCATCACTATAATTTGATACGCTGAAAACAACGATCCGACCTGATAACGACTTTAGTCGAAGTTGATCAAGTGTTTCAAAACCATTCATTCCTGGCATATTCAGATCCAGCAAAATTAAATCTGGATCTAATTCTTCTGCGAGTTTCACGCCTTGAATACCATCACCCGCTTCCCCAACGACAGTGAGTGTTGTATCAAGACTTAAGAGTTGTTTTACACCATTGCGTAGCATTGGGTGGTCATCAATGAGTAAAATTGTCGCTTTTTCTGTGGGTGATCCCATGTTATTCATTACGACTTGCTCCATGTTAGACAGGGTCTTTATGAGTAGTGATTAATGGAAATTTAACAAGCACTTGAGTACCGCCCTGTTCACGTACTTTGATAGTATAAGAGCCATTTAGGCTATTTGCGCGTTCACGCATAATAATAAGGCCATAGTGATTTAATTTTTCAGGGTTAGGACTAATTCCTTCACCATTATCGTTAATTTTTAATTCAATAATGCCATTATCAAGAGATAAAGAGACTTCAGCCCAGTTGGCATTGGCATGCTGTAATATATTATTCAATGCTTCACGTACAATTTGAACCACATGAATACTCTGATGTGAATTCATGCATTTTGCAGGTAATTGATAGTCAAAATTAATAGTAAATCCAAGGCGCTGATTAAATTCGGTCAGTGTACTTTCTAACGCAGCTAGTAATCCCGGCTCTGTGAGTTTTAAGCGAAACGTGGTTAACAGTTCTCTTAGTTGACGATAAGCCACATTAAGCTCTTCTCGCATCTCTTTAAGGAGTTTTTGGCAGTTATCCGGTAAGGTTTCTGACTGCATTTGCAAATAGCTAACTTGCATTTTTAAACAAGAAAGCGATTGAGCAATCGAGTCATGTAATTCACGAGCAATTGCCGAACGCTCATCCATGAGTAAAAGCTGTTGCTGCTGTTCGTTTTGCTGTTCCATCGCAAGCATTGCTGAGATCTGTTTTGTCAGTAATAACATTAAATTATTCTGTTCGTCAGTTAAAACAGTAGTTTCAGGTAACTGCATGACAAATAATCCATAACGATGGATTTGATCAGCTAATTCCCAATGTAATAACCCACTATTTAATGAAGTCGTTATTGACGTATTATCTTCACAACGTTCGCATTGCTTATCTGGGCAGTGATGTGGACGTGATTGAGGTTCTAAACTGATTTCATTAAACAGTGTGTGATGATTATCTTCATATAAACGTATCTGCAAATAAGCATCAGGAATGATTTGTTGAAGTTCAAATAGTATCTGTCTTAATCGAGCGCAAAGAGGGGCAGGGGAGTGTAATTGCTGGCTTGAATGATAAAGGTAAGAGAGCACTTTATTTTTCTGTTGTAAGTCGTGCGTTTTTTCGACCACTCTTTTTTCTAATTCACTATACAGCGTAGAAAGCTCTTCTGACATGGTATTGAGTGCGATACCCAATGTGGCAATTTCATCATGGTGTGCGCGCTGATGAAAACGTGCTGAAAAATTACCATGACCAATTGAATGAGCCATCGCCATTAATTGTTGCCAAGGATGTAATAAACGACGGCGAAAATGCCAAACAGAGCCAAACAGTAATAACAGAGTGAGTGCAGTAAAAATAAGCTGAGTATAAGCCACCATCCTGATTTTTTGCTCTGTTAGCTGGTCGATACTTAACACTAATTTATCGAGCTGAGAAACAAAAAAGATAACTTCTTCTTTTGCATCATTACGTTGTTTTGCATAGAGCAATGTTGGTTTTAAGGTATCTTTCCAGTAAGTATTTAATTGAGCATATTGTGATTGTAGCGATTCATTGCTTAGGACTTGAAGTAATTCATCACTGTCTAAATCGGTTTCTAATTCATGAAGGTAATAACGATGCTGTTCATCTAGAGGTAAAGCAGATAGCAAACGATAACTTTGCATTCGCAACGATCCAGATTTATTAATCGCATGAGCGTTACCTTGCACACTCAAAATAATATGGTTAGAAATTGCCATTCCTACCACACCCAATAGCGTGAAAAGTAACATTAATATCGCTATCTGATTAATAATTGAAAAACGGTAGTGCCATTGGATTTTATGTGTACTCATCGTTATTTTTCCAAGTTTATTCTGGCGCTATATTGCCTTAAAAAGACACCAAATGTCATATACCACTAAAGTATTACTCCTAAATATCCAATAGAGATAATTTCACTTCTAAATTATGATGTTTTTAATCTAACTAATTAATTTAGAATGAAAAATTAAGTATTATGTTATTAATACTTAGGTGTAAATAGTGATTTTAGTTCAAAAATCAAACAAATGTTTGCTTGATGCAGATCATGACTAATTAACAATTCTAATCGTACAAAGATGCCAATCTAACCGTTAATCGAGGTTGTTATGGCACTCACTCAACACCCAGAAAAAATGAGAAAAGGGGTGATCAAAGATTGGCATCCTGAAGATAAAGCTTTTTGGGAAAAGACTGGTCAAAAGATCGCTTCACGTAATTTATGGATTTCTGTTCCTTGTTTACTTTTATCATTCTGCGTATGGATGCTTTTTAGTGCCGTTGCAGTAAATTTGAACAAAGTAGGTTTTAACTTTACCACAGATCAGCTATTTATGCTGACGGCACTGCCTTCAGTCTCAGGTGCTATTCTGCGCGTTCCTTATTCTTTTGTTATTCCTATTTTTGGTGGCCGTCGCTGGACGGCAATCAGTACCGTATTTCTGATAATTCCTTGTCTCTGGCTAGGCGTCGCCGTGCAGGACGCCACAACGTCTTACTCAACCTTTATTATAATTTCGCTGTTATGTGGTTTTGCTGGAGCAAACTTTGCATCCAGTATGGCAAACATCAGCTTTTTCTTCCCTAAAGCACGTCAAGGTGGGGCATTAGGATTAAATGGCGGATTAGGTAATCTCGGAGTGAGTGTTATGCAACTCGTCGCCCCTTTAGTGGTTGGCGTTGGTGTTTTTGCTCTGTTTAGTGGCCCAGGTGTCGTTCAGCCTGATGGTTCACGTTTATGGCTAGAAAATGCTGCGTGGATTTGGGTTCCTTTCTTGTTGATCCTGACATTTGCAGCTTGGTTTGGTATGAACGACCTTGCGGCTAACAAAGCTTCTTTAAGTCAGCAATTACCTGTTTTAAAACGTGGTCACCTCTGGTTATTAAGTATTTTATACCTGTGTTCTTTTGGCTCATTTATTGGTTTTTCAGCGGGTTTTGCGATGTTATCGAAAACCCAATTTCCCGATATCGTTATTTTGCATTATGCCTTCTTCGGACCTTTATTAGGTGCCTTAGCTCGCCCTGTGGGTGGCGCTTTGTCGGATAAATTTGGAGGCATTCGAGTCACACTGATTAACTTTATCATCATGGCAATTTTCTCTGCTCTACTCTTCTTAACACTACCTGAAAATGGTGTTGGTGGCTCATTTATCGCGTTCTATGGCGTATTTATGGTGCTGTTTTTAACCGCAGGTTTAGGTAGCGGTTCTACATTCCAAATGATTGCTGTGGTGTTTAGAAAAATCACCGTTGACCGCATGAAAGCACAAGGTGCTTCTGATGAAGCAGCGCAAAAAGAAGCAGTAACAGAAAGTGCAGCTGCGCTTGGTTTTATCTCAGCCATTGGTGCAATAGGTGGCTTCTTTATTCCTAAAGCCTTTGGCACATCGCTTGCAATGACTGGCTCACCTGCCGGAGCCATGAAAATCTTTGTTCTATTTTATATCGCCTGCGTCTTGATCACTTGGTTGGTCTATGGACGTAAACACAATAAACAATAATGACGAATTATACGCAATGTGAGAGCGCTCACGCGCATTGGGAGAGTATCTGATGAGTAAGTTTCTCGATAGATTCCGCTATTTTAAACAGCTTGGCGATACCTTTTCAAAGGATCATGGCCAAGAATTAAATGTTAATCGTGACTGGGAAGATGGTTATCGTAGTCGCTGGCAACATGACAAAATTGTCCGTTCCACTCATGGTGTTAACTGTACTGGCTCTTGTAGCTGGAAAATTTATGTCAAAAATGGGTTAGTCACATGGGAAACCCAACAAACGGACTATCCGCGTACACGTCCTGATTTACCCGATCATGAGCCTCGTGGTTGTCCTCGTGGTGCAAGCTATTCATGGTATTTATATAGTGCGAACCGCGTTAAATACCCAATGGTACGTAAACGCCTAATTAAATTATGGCGTGAAGCGAAAGCACAACACTGTGATCCTGTCGATGCTTGGGCTTCTATTATTAGCTCGCCAGAAAAAACCAAAAGCTATAAACAAGCTCGTGGTCGTGGTGGTTTTGTTCGTTCTTCATGGTCTGAAGTGAATGAAATTATTGCCGCTTCTAACGTATTTACAGCTAAAGAATATGGTCCTGATCGTATTATCGGTTTCTCACCAATTCCAGCAATGTCGATGGTGTCATACGCTGCGGGTGCGCGCTATTTATCTCTTATTGGCGGGGCATGTTTAAGTTTTTACGATTGGTATTGCGACTTACCACCAGCATCACCCATGACATGGGGTGAACAAACAGACGTTCCTGAATCGGCGGACTGGTATAACTCTTCTTACCTGATTGCATGGGGCTCTAACGTACCGCAAACACGTACTCCAGATGCCCACTTCTTTACCGAAGTTCGCTACAAAGGGACTAAAACTGTTGCGGTTACACCTGATTATGCTGAAATTGCTAAACTGTGTGACCAATGGTTAAATCCAAAACAAGGTACTGATAGCGCAATGGCAATGGCGATGGGACACGTTATTCTTAACGAATTCCACGTTAAACGCCAAACTGAATACTTTAGTAACTATGTGCGCACTTACACTGACATGCCAATGTTAGTGATGTTAGATAAACATGATTCTGGCAATTTAGTTGCGGGTCGTATGTTACGAGCTTCTGATTTAGTGAACAATCTCGATCAGGAGAAAAACCCAGAGTGGAAAACCATTGCTATTGATGAGAAAACACAGCAATTGGTTGCCCCTCAAGGTTCGATGGGCTTTCGTTGGGAAGGCGCAGCTAAATGGAATCTTGAGCCTAAAGACGGTAAGAGTGGTGAAGAAGTCACTTTACAATTAGGGCTTTTAGAGAACCACGATGATGTTGTAGATGTGGCATTTCCTTACTTTGGTGGCATCAAGAGTGAATACTTTGAAGGTGTTGTTCTTGATGACGTTCTCGTTCATAAACTGCCTGCTAAGCGTATTACACTTGCGAATGGCGAAGAAAAATACGTTACAACCGTCTATGACTTGCTATTAGCAAACTACGGTATTGATCGTGGCTTAAATGATGAAAACTGCGCATCAAATTACGATGAAATCAAAGCATATTCACCAGCATGGGCAGAGAAAGTGACGGGGGTAAGCCGTCAAGATATCACCCGTATTGCACGTGAATTTGCAGATAATGCAGAAAAAACACATGGTCGTTCTATGGTGATTGTGGGAGCCGGTATTAACCACTGGTATCACATGGATATGACCTATCGTGGCATTATTAATATGCTGATTTTCTGTGGTTGTATTGGTCAAAGTGGTGGTGGCTGGGCACATTATGTTGGACAAGAAAAATTGCGTCCACAAACCGGTTGGTTGCCGTTAGCCTTTGGTCTTGACTGGCAGCGCCCACCTCGTCATATGAATAGCACGTCATTTTTCTATAATCACTCAAGCCAGTGGCGTTATGAAACCGTATCACCGACAGAGTTATTATCACCATTAGCGGATAAATCACGCTTTAGTGGTAGTTTGGTCGATATGAACGTGCGTTCAGAACGTATGGGATGGTTACCATCGGCACCTCAATTAAACTTAAACCCGCTGTCTATTGCGAAAAAAGCCCAAGAGGCAGGCGTTAGTGTCGCTGATTACACCGTTAATGCATTGAAATCAGGTGAAATCCGTTTTGCTTCAGAGCAACCTGATAATCCACAAAACTTCCCACGTAACTTATTTATCTGGCGCTCTAACTTATTAGGTTCAGCGGGTAAAGGACATGAGTATTTACTGAAATACTTGCTGGGAACCGAAAACGGATTACAAGGTAAAGATTTAGGCGAGCAAGGCCAAGTTAAGCCACAAGAAGTGGAATGGCAAGATAAAGGCGGTGAAGGTAAAGTTGATTTAGTGGTAACTTTAGACTTCCGTATGTCAAGTACCTGTCTTTTCTCAGATATCGTTTTACCAACCGCAACATGGTATGAAAAAGACGATATGAATACTTCGGATATGCATCCGTTTATTCACCCATTAACGGCAGCCGTTGATCCTGCTTGGGAGTCTAAAACAGACTGGGAAATCTATAAAGGTATCGCTAAAACCTTCTCTAAATTGTGCGTGGGTCATTTAGGGGTTGAAACCGATTTAGTGACATTACCTATTCAGCATGACTCTGCCGCTGAAATGGCACAGCCTTTCGATGTGAAAGATTGGAAAAAAGGCGAATGTGACCTTATTCCGGGTAAAACCGCACCACATCTTATTCCTGTTGAGCGTGATTATCCAAATACTTATGCTCGCTTTACCTCACTTGGCCCGCTGATGGATAAATTGGGTAATGGCGGTAAAGGGATCAGTTGGAATACACAAACAGAAGTCGATTTCCTGAAAAAACTCAATCGTGTCCGTCATGACGGTGTGGCAAAAGGGCGTCCAGCAATTGAAACAGCAATTGATGCAGCCGAAGTTATCCTCTCTTTAGCCCCTGAAACTAACGGTCAAGTAGCGGTAAAAGCGTGGGATGCACTAAGTAAAGTGACAGGACGCGATCACACTCACTTAGCCAAAGTGAAAGAAGACGAGAAAATTCGTTTCCGCGATATCGTTGCTCAGCCTCGTAAGATTATCTCAAGCCCAACATGGTCTGGCCTTGAAGATGAACATGTCTCTTATAACGCCTGTTATACCAACGTTCACGAGATGATCCCTTGGCGTACTTTAAGTGGTCGTCAGCAGTTGTATCAAGATCACGAGTGGATGCGTGCTTACGGTGAAAGCTTAGTGGTTTACCGTCCACCTATTGATACTAAAGCGATTGATGCGGTTAAAGGTAAAAAACCAAATGGTTTTCCTGAGAAAGCATTGAACTTCCTGACTCCTCACCAAAAATGGGGAATTCACTCAACCTATAGCGATAACTTATTGATGTTAACGCTCGGTCGTGGTGGCCCTGTGGTTTGGCTGAGTGAAGATGATGCCAAAGAGATGGGAATTAGCGATAACGATTGGGTTGAAGCATACAACAGTAATGGTGCGCTAACTGCGAGAGCGATTGTTAGCCAACGTATTCCCGATGGCATGATTTATATGTATCACGCACAAGAGCGTCAAATAAACCTGCCAGGATCAGAAATGACAGGCATGCGTGGTGGTATTCACAACTCTGTGACGCGTGTTTGCCCTAAACCAACTCATATGATTGGTGGATACGCTCAGTTAGCTTATAGCTTTAACTACTACGGCACTGTTGGCTCTAACCGTGATGAGTTTGTTGTGGTGCGTAAAATGAAACAGATTGATTGGCTTGATGGTGAAGGTGATGCTTATCAACAGACCCTGAATGGACAGGAGAAGGCATAATGAAAATTCGTTCACAAGTCGGTATGGTACTCAACCTCGACAAATGTATCGGTTGCCATACCTGTTCAGTAACCTGTAAAAATGTTTGGACCAGTCGCGAAGGTGTTGAATACGCTTGGTTCAATAACGTTGAAACAAAACCAGGCACAGGGTATCCACAAAATTGGGAAGACCAAGAAAAGTGGAAAGGTGGATGGATAAAAAATATCAAAGGTAAATTAGTACCAAGAATGGGCAACCGTGTTGGTCTATTATCTAAAATTTTTGCCAATCCCGATGTCCCAGCATTGGACGATTACTATGAGCCGTTTGATTATGACTATGAGCATTTAAAAAATGCACCAGAAGGCTCATTACCGACAGCACGTCCTCGTTCGTTGATCACAGGTCAGCGCATGACCAAGATCGAAAAAGGTCCAAACTGGGAAGACGATTTAGGCGGTGAATTTAGTCAACGTGCTGCGGACAAAAACTTCGCTAATATGCAAAAAGAGATGTATGGGCAGTTTGAAAATACATTCATGATGTATTTGCCACGTTTATGTGAACACTGCTTAAATCCAGCTTGTGTTGCGACATGCCCAAGTGGTGCAATTTATAAACGTGCTGAAGATGGCATTGTGCTTATCGACCAAGATAAGTGTCGTGGATGGCGCATGTGTTTAACGGGGTGCCCATACAAAAAAATCTATTTCAACTGGAAAAGTGGTAAGTCAGAAAAATGTATTTTCTGTTATCCACGTATTGAAGCGGGTCAGCCAACCCTGTGTTCAGAAACTTGTGTAGGGCGTATTCGTTATCTGGGGGTAATGCTGTATGACGCAGATAAAATCTCACAAGCTGCCAGTGCAGATAATGAAAAAGATTTATACCAAAGCCAGTTAGATATCTTCTTAGATCCCTTCGATCCTGAAGTGATTGCAGCTGCAGAAGAGCAGGGTATTCCGTTAAGTGTAATTGATGCCGCACAGCGTTCACCTGTGTACAAAATGGCAGTAGATTGGAAGCTGGCATTACCACTGCACCCAGAATATCGCACTTTACCAATGGTTTGGTATGTACCACCTTTGTCACCGATTCAATCTGCTGCTGATGCAGGTGTGTTACCACATACAGGCGTTCTGCCCGATGTAGAAAGCTTACGTATTCCCGTTCAGTATTTAGCAAACTTACTGACAGCCGGTGATACGGCACCAGTGTTATTAGCATTAAAACGTATGCTAGCGATGCGCCATTACAAACGTGCTGAAACTGTAGAAGGAAAAACGGATTTAAGTGCGTTAGAGCAAGTCGGTTTGACTGAAGCGCAAGCACAAGAGATGTATCGTTATCTTGCTATTGCCAATTATGAAGATCGCTTTGTTATTCCATCAAGTCATCGAGAACTTGCGAGAGAAGCTTTCCCAGAACGTAATGGTTGTGGTTTTAGCTTTGGTGATGGTTGCCATGGTAGTGATAGTAAATTTAATTTGTTTAATAGTCATCGGATTGATGCGATTGATATCACTTCAAGAACACCACAGGATGAACGTCGTTCAGAGGAGAAAATATGATGATCTCTCTGAAAGTGATTTCTCATCTTTTAGATTATCCCATACAAGAATTATGGGATAACCGTGGCGAGCTTATTGACGCATTACAGGAGGCCGATGAGCTTCCTGTGACTCAAGTTGCGAAATTAATGGCGTTTATTCACGCCTTAACGCAACAAGAGTTGTTAGATGCACAAGCCAATTACAGCGAGCTTTTTGATCGAGGTAGAGCGAGATCACTATTGTTATTTGAACATGTTCATGGTGAGTCTCGCGATCGTGGTCAGGCAATGGTTGATCTGTTAAATCAATATCAACAAGCGGGGATCACATTAAGCAGCCGTGAACTCCCTGACTATTTGCCGACTTACCTTGAGTATTTAACACTTTTACCTACCACTGAGTGTATTGAAGGGCTAAACAACATTACGCCTATTTTGGCTCTGTTAGGTGAGCGTTTAAAACAACGAGGCAGTGATTATCACGCTCTCTTTGATGTGTTGCTTTGTCTTTCACAAAGTGAGTTAGACGCTTCACAACTTGCGGCTCAAGTAGCAAAAGAGCCTTTAGATGATACACCCGCCGCGTTAGATGCGGTGTGGGTAGAAGAACAAGTGACGTTTCTTGGAGAAGGTACGCAATGTGGTGGTAACAAAATCAGCCAACATCAGCGTCGTTTTGCACAAGAGACGGCAGTTCAATATCTCAACGTGGGAAATTCGTTGGATACGGGAGTACAAAAATGAATTACATCAATACGTTATTTTTTGATATCTATCCCTATATTGCTGGTGCCGTTTTTATTATCGGTAGTTGGTTACGCTATGATTATGGTCAATACACTTGGCGTGCAGGCTCTAGCCAGATGCTAGACAAGAAAAATATGCGATTGGCTTCTAACTTATTCCACGTTGGGATCATCGGTATTTTTGCTGGTCATTTTCTGGGGATGTTAACGCCACATTGGATGTATGAATCTTTCCTGCCAATTGAATATAAGCAAATTATGGCGATGGTGGGTGGCGGTACTTGTGGTGTATTAATGTTGGTTGGGGGGGTGATGTTATTAAAACGCCGTTTAACCAACCCACGGGTAAGAGCCACATCTTCATTTGGTGACATCATGATCTTAACGCTTCTGGTTATTCAAGTTGCGTTAGGTCTGCTGACTATTCCATTCTCGGCCCAACATATGGATGGTAGCGAAATGATGAAGCTGGTGGCTTGGGCGCAATCTATCGTGACCTTCCACGGCGGTGCTTCGGCTCATCTTGAAGGTGTCGCATTCGTATTTAAACTGCACATTTTTTTAGGTATGACGATTTTCTTATTGTTCCCATTCTGTCGATTAGTTCATATTTGGAGCGTACCCGTTGAGTACTTAACGCGTCGCTATCAAATTGTGCGTAATCGTCATTAATGAATACCCATCTCCTGATAGTAAGTTTGAGACCTTTTAATTGCGCTTATCTCACCCCCGCCCGCGGGGGTTTTTTTATCTCTTTTTCCAGCTCTAAAACATCAACAAAAATTTTGAATGGTTAAAGCAATAATCTTTAGATTCATTTAAGAATGGTTGCACTTATAATTCTTTTCAGCGAAATGAATTTATATCAGGCAATAAACAGTTAATTAAATATAGTGATATTTAATTAAATTTAAAGATTCAAAATCGATTATTTATTAATAATAAATAAACTTAATTGTAATTGTAAATTTAAATTAATCTGAGCCTTGGCATATAAATTTGGTGCTATGATTTAATTGAGTCTTACCTCTATTATACTATCGGAGATTATTATGAGCTTTAAATATCATCGTATTGATAAAGATAATGCCGCTGTTCTGTTGGTAGACCATCAAGCAGGATTACTCTCTTTAGTCAGAGATATCGAGCCAGATAAATTCAATAATAATGTATTAGCATTAGCCAATGCCGCTAAATACTTTAATCTACCTACCATTTTGACCACCTCATTTGAAGATGGCCCTAATGGCCCTCTAATGCCTCAGCTCGTCGAAATGTTTCCAGATGCCCCTTATATCGCCCGCCCTGGACAAATTAATGCATGGGATAATGAAGACTTTGTCAAAGCAGTTAAAGCGACAGGCAAAAAACAACTGATTATTGCAGGTGTTGTGACTGAGGTTTGTGTCGCATTCCCTGCATTATCAGCACTTGAAGAAGGTTTTGAAGTGTTTGTTGTAACCGATGCTTCAGGGACTTTCAATGCTATTGCTCGTGACTCTGCGTGGGATAGAATGTCAAAAGCAGGGGCGCAATTAATTAACTGGTTTGGTTTAGCTTGTGAGTTACACCGTGATTGGCGTAATGATGTTGAAGGATTAGGCACACTGTTTGCTAACCATATTCCAGACTATCGTAATCTTATGACAAGCTATAATACTTTAACAAAAAAGTAAGCGGTTAATTTAAGTTTTATTCAAAAATAGGGCTTATATTATTTTTTGAAAAGTATAATTTAATTAAAATTTAAATTTATTAAATTATAGATATAAGCCCTTAATTAATAACCGGATCGAAAATGAAAAACAAAATATTAAAAACAACCGCTATTGCGATGGCATTAAGTGTGGGTGTTGCACAAGCGGCTGAATATAAAGCAAGTACTGCTGAAGGCCCAATAAAAATAGTCAACCTAAAAGCCATGGAAGCACAAGTTCAAGCTAATATGGAAAAAGGCGCTTTTGGTTATATTCGAGGTGGTGCTGAAGACGAAAATAATTTACGTTTAAATACGACTGCATTTGATAAAAAATATATTATGCCTCGGTCATTACAAGGCATCGAATTTTCTGACTTAAATTTAAAAACAGAATTTTTGGGTATTAAATTAGATACGCCTATTATTCAGGCACCGATGGCAGCTCAAGGGCTTGCTCATCAACAAGGCGAAGTCGCCACAGCAAAAGGTATGGCAAAAGCAGGTTCTATTTTTTCATTAAGTACTTATGGTAATAAAACCATTAAAGAAGTGGCAGATGCTCAACCGGGTTATCCTTTCTTCTTTCAATTGTATATGAGTAAAAATGACGCCTTTAACGAGTATATTTTATCTCAAGCAAAACAGTATGGCGCTAAAGGTATTATTATGACTATCGACTCTTCGGTTGGTGGTTATCGTGAAGATGACGTGAAAAATAATTTCCAATTCCCATTAGGCTTTGCCAACTTAGAAGCATTCGCAAAAATAAGCGATGATAAATCTAAGACAGGTAAAGGTGCGGGTATTAGCGAAATTTATGCACAAGCTAAACAAGCCTTCACACCAGCAGATATTCAATATGTGAAGAAAATGTCTGGTTTACCAGTGATTGTAAAAGGTATCGAATCACCTGAAGATGCAGATACTGCCATTAAAGCTGGCGCAGATGCGATTTGGGTGTCTAACCATGGTGGTCGTCAATTAGACAGCGCACCAGCAACCATTGATGTATTACCTGCGATTGCTAAAGTGGTGAATAAACGTGTACCTATTGTTTTCGATAGTGGCGTACGTCGTGGCTCTCATGTCTTTAAAGCGTTAGCGAGTGGTGCAGATGTTGTGGCTGTTGGTCGCCCGATCCTTTATGGATTAAATTTAGGGGGAGCTGAAGGTGTAAATTCAGTTATCCAACATTTAAATAAAGAATTAAAAATTAATATGATGTTAGGTGGCGCAAAAACAGTAAAAGATATTCAGGCAACACATCTTTATACTGATGCTAGCTTTAATCAATAATTAGCTTATTTATTAAGTTAAGAAGAATAAAAACCCCACGCTTAAGTTGAGTGTGGGGTTTTGTCTAATGGCTCATTAAAGATTTATTTTTCAGTTGATGGTGTCTCACCAAAACAGAGATTATTTTGATTATTAATGCCACCATCGGGAGATGAATAACCTAAACAACCCAACATTGAATCAAAAATATTGTGATGATAGAACGTGCGCTCCGCAACTTGATTGCGTTTTAGGTTATCAAATAACTGCTTGTTTTCAGGCTCTGCTAAATAGCTATCCGACATCCAAACTAAGAAAGGCACTTTAAATTGTTCTGGTGGTGCGATTTCTTTTGGTGTGCCGTGTAAGCCACCTTTTTCTGAAATAGACTCACCGTGATCGGAGGTATAAAACACAATGGCTTTTTTATCGCGTAATGTGTCGAGTATGCCATCAATAAAATAATCGGTATAAAGAATAGAGTTGTCATAAGCATTCACTAATTGCTCTTTAGTACACTCATCATCCACATTTAAACATTCAGGTTGATATTTTTTGAATGATTCTGGGTAACGTTGAGAATACATAAAGTGAGAGCCTTTAGTGTGTAAAATCACTAAATGATTTCCTTTTGGACGCTGAGAAACCGCATTCGCCGTTTCAGCAATTAATAAAGTATCATCAAGTTCTTTACCAAAGTTGCTGTTTTTGGCAGTCATCATCTCTTTCATCGCATAATTATCTAAATCAAGCTTATTGTAAAACCACAATTCGCTTTGCATTGAAAAGAGTTCTGATGTCATACCTAGCTGTTTCAGAACTGAGAAAATATTGTTCTCTTTTAATGTTCGCTGATCGTTACTTTCTGTTCCGTTTTCTCGCACAAACATACATTTTAATGAAAGCTTGGTTGCGGTATCACAAGAAATACCTTTAAAGGCGACAAGATTTTTTTCTTGGCTTAATAGAGGATTGGTTTGACGCTCATATCCTAATAATCCCATATGATCCCATCTTGCTGTTTCACCAATAATAAAGACAACATACACATCCTCATTAGCCTTTGATGGTTGGTATGTGAAATGATCAGCGGGATCAAAAATATTTTGGTTATTAAACGTATCGTCATACTGCGTTATTGCATATTGGAATAATGGAATGATCCAGTTTGTGGGCAAGTATGCATAACTTAAGCCACCACTGTAGCTTGGTAAATCTAAGTTATTTTTGATTTCGTAGGCTTTCTGTTTTGAATCTAAGGTCTTTAGATAAGCAAATACAGCGACGGCAATCACAAGCATTTTAGCTGTGTTTTTTATCCAGATTTTTTTCTTCTGCTCTGTAGTGAGATTTTTTTCTGGTTTTTTACATAGCCAAATAAGTGCTAATGGCAAAATAGATAAGCCAACAATCCAAATAATGACATTAGGACTAACCAGCTCTTTTGATAAATCGGTATCTGTAGTGAGTGTTGA
Source organism: Proteus sp. TJ1640 (assembly GCF_003144445.1). NCBI lineage: Bacteria > Pseudomonadati > Pseudomonadota > Gammaproteobacteria > Enterobacterales > Morganellaceae > Proteus > Proteus sp. TJ1640. The sequence continues at coordinate 475,100 of NZ_PENY01000010.1, read as the reverse complement.
AATGATAATACCGTAACCAATGACAACATCGTAAAACGAAATATAGTAGCTAGCACAAACGCTGACGATAAGAATAAAAGAAGCGACTATTTTAAAAAAAAGGGAACCAAAAAAGGAAAGAAAACGCAGTAAAAAGAAGGTAAAGGCAATATTAACGACAACTTCACCTAGAATATATAATACATCAATGAGGGGGTTATTTGTATTCTGTGTGCCGTATCGGCCAATGTAAACGGAAATATTTAGAAAAAAACCAAGATAGATAGCTAAAAAAAGGACAATATTTTCTTTCGAAAACCTTAAAAACTTTAATTTTTGCATGTTCAGTTATTATCAATGTATAGGGTGTAGAGGTCTTTAAGACCACGAAGTTGTTTTCAGGTTCAGTATTATGTTCTTTTTTTTATTGAAGTTTAAAAATTTTTTATTTGAATTACATTAATATCAAAATTATTAGTTTTGAATAGTTCTAGTAAATAGGCGTATTGATAGTGATATTAGAAAGTTGTCATCATTATATATGGCAAGATCCTGATAGAGGCAGATAAGAACGTGTATTTGCACAATCGCTATTTTCGCTAAATAAAGAACATTCCTTCGCTATAACGTCTTATGTATAACGTGTTTTTATAGGTATCTTAATCGACATAAATATCGTCATTAGTGTCGAACATCGCTTGCTAATTTAATCTTCATTATTTTCTTACTGATTTTTTGATTTTATTTTTCTTTATTTTTCATTGTATTGCAGAAATATAAAAAAGCGTGCTTCTTTGGCACACTCTCTGCATAGATAGAGGAGAGAATCGGGTAATAACCTGAAAGTTGATGAACACAGGAGCAATGTTGATGAAAAAAGTCATCACGGTCTGTCCGTATTGCGCCTCAGGATGCAAAATCTACCTGAAGGTGGAAAACGGTAAAATCATTGGCGCTGAAGGAGCCAATGGTTTAACAAACCAAGGTGAGCTGTGTCTGAAAGGGTATTATGGATGGGATTTTATCCATGATACTAAGATACTGACTCCACGTCTTAAAACACCAATGATCCGTCGTGAAAGAGGCGGAAAATTAGAAGCGGTTTCTTGGGAAGAAGCGATTGAGTTTGCAAGTAGCAAGCTTCTTGCTATCAAAGAGAAATACGGTGCTAAATCTATTATGACAACCGGTTCATCACGAGGCCCGGGTAACGAAGCTAACTTCGTTATGCAGAAATTTGCTCGTGCGGTTATCGGAAATAATAATATAGACTGCTGTGCTCGTGTCTGACACGGCCCTTCGGTTGCAGGTCTGCAGCGTTCGGTCGGTAATGGTGCTATGAGCAACTCAATCGTTGAGATTGAGGATACCAAATGTCTATTTGTCTTCGGCTATAACGCCGCAGACTCGCATCCTATTGTTGCTCGCCGTATTGTTAAGGCGAAAGAAAAGGGTGCCAAAATTATTGTATGTGACCCTCGTTACATCGAAACAGCACGCTTAGCTGATTTACACTTAGGCTTGAAAAATGGCTCTAACATTGCGTTATTAAATGCGATTGCGCATGTGATTATTGAGGAAGGATTACATGATAAATCCTTTATCGAAAATCATACTGAGCAATTTGAAGAATATTGTAAGTTAGTTGAAAGCTATACACCTGAATCAGTTGAAGAAATAACAGGCTTAAGTGCGCAAATTATTCGTGAAGCTGCGCGTATGTACGCAAAAGCAGAAACAGCAACAATTCTTTGGGGGATGGGGGTGACTCAATTCTACCAAGGTGTTGAAACGGTTCGTTCACTGACTAGTTTGGCGTTATTAACTGGTAACTTAGGTAAAAAATATGTCGGGGTTGGCCCTGTTCGTGGTCAAAATAACGTACAAGGTGCGTGTGATATGGGAGCATTACCTAACACACTACCAGGTTATCAATACGTTACTGACGAAAAAGCGCGTGAGAAATTTGCTAAATTCTGGGGCATTGAATCTATGCCTGATGAGGTAGGCTATGCGTTGAGTGAAGTTCCTCATAATATCGATCATGGCTTATTAAAAGCGCATTATATAATGGGTGAAGATCCACTACAAACAGAGCCAGATTTAGCAACCATCCGTAGAACCTTTGAAAAGCTGGATCTACTGATAGTACAAGATATCTTTATGACCAAAACGGCGTCTATTGCTGATGTTATTTTCCCTGCAACATCATGGGGCGAGCATGAAGGTGTTTATACTGCAGCAGACCGTGGTTTCCAACGTTTCTATAAAGCGGTTGAACCTGTTGGTGATGTGAAAACAGACTGGCAAATTATCAGTCTGATGGCAACAGCAATGGGTTATCCAATGCATTACAACAATACCAAAGAAATTTGGGATGAGTTGCGTGAGTTATGCCCAATTTATTATGGTGCGACTTACGAAAAAATGGCGGACTTGGCTTATATTCAATGGCCTTGCCCAACAGAGGATAGCCCAGGTACACAATATCTGTACGAAGGCGGTAACTTTGATACCCCTAACGGTAAAGGTCAATTCTTTACTTGTGACTGGGCACCACCCATTGACAAACTTTCTGATGAATTCCCAATGGTACTGGCAACAGTCCGTGAAGTTGGGCACTACTCTTGTCGTTCAATGACAGGTAACTGTAAAGCATTGGCGGCATTAGCTGATGAGCCGGGCTATGTTCAGTTAAACACTGAAGATGCCAAACAACTAGGAATTAAAGATCAAGAGCTAGTTTGGATACGCTCCCGTCAAGGTAAAGTGATTACACGCGCTGCAGTCAGTGATAGACCGAATAAAGGCGCGGTATATATGACTTACCAGTGGTGGATTGGTGCTTGTAACGAACTCGTTGCAGAAAACTTAAGCCCAATTACTAAAACTCCTGAGTATAAGTATTGTGCAGTATGTGTTGAGCCAATCAAGGAGCAGGCTCAGGCAGAACACTATGTGAAAACGGAGTACAGCAATATTAAACGTCGTTTAAGAGAAGCCGCCGAGGGCTAATCTGACCTAATTAGTATTGTTTTTCTGCCTTAAGACCGAGTTTATTGACTTGATGTTAATAAACTCGGTTTTTTTATGGTTTTTTATTACTGTCGGCGTTTTTCCTCTTCTGCTTATCGTCAAAAAATCACTTAATTTTTGTTTGAATATTCACTATACGTTGGCTCACAATAAAAAAGTAATACGTTACTTTTAATATAATCCTTTTTAAATCAATTTGATAAATTGCTTTTTAATTTATGCAATAATAATTTATGACTAAGCAACTGACTGATTTAAATAAAGCGTTAAGGGTAAATCAGGGTGTGCATTCATTGAGTCGAATTTATGTGATGGGTGAGCATCAACGGTGGGATAACGAGATAATAAAACCATAAAATCTTGGTAAGCCTGATTTTTATTATCATGAGTGAAAATAGGTGTACCGCTATGATTTAATTCATTATCTGCAATTAATAGAACATCAAGATATTGCGCATTATTGTGTTCATAAAGCACATTTTCAGGGTTAATTTTTTGCCAAGGTGTTCCTATAGCTTCTTGTGGTGAATGGACACGTAAAGCACCAGTATTATCTTTTACATTATGCTTATTCATCATAACAATCATGGTGTGGTCAACGCCATCCTTATGCACACCTTCAATTGAAAGTTCGCTTAAAGAGTCTGGTTGAGCAATTAATCTTAAATGAAAAACAGTCGATATTGATTTTGGCGATTGTTGATCTGTTAAGTGACGAGGGGTAAATGCATTTCCTTGAATTAATAGCATTTTTAATTTTAACAAGGCTTGATAGGCCGTATTGCTCTGCCAGCGATCATCCAGCGCTCTAAAATGCCTTTGTGCACCGCTGTCTTCACGAATAAATCCATCTTCTTCGGTGAGAACAAAAGGTTGATACTCTAGTCTGGAGATGGTTTCGATATCATTATCAAAAAGGTAGCGTCCTGTTCGAGTATGGCGAAATGAAAGAGTTGGATCTTGCGCCAAATAGTCGCCATATTCCATTAATGTATTAATATCTTTTTCTTTAGCACCTAATTGTTTTATTAAATCAATGACAATATTTTGGGGAATAAAAACATATTTATTATTTTTGTACTCTTTCTTTATTTCACTAATTTTATCTATAAGCAGGCTATTCATATATAATATGCTCCATTGATTGTTTATATTATTAATAATTAATTAGAGGGTTATCTAATGAAATACGATCAATTAAATTATAGATAGAGACTAATAAGTTTCAAATAAATGAAATAAAAGAGTGTAATAAATTAATTACACTCTAATTAAATAAGTCATTATTTCAGAATTAAAGTATTTCTGGAATTGAAATACCTAAACGTTGCATTCGTGATAATAACGTTGTTCTTTTTAATCCTAATTTTAAAGCGGCACCTCTAGCGCCAGCAACTACACCGTTGGTTTCTCTTAATGCTTGAATGATCCTTTCTCGCTCCTCATCATCACTTTCTGGCGCATTAGTTTGCATACGCTTTTCAATAGATGAAGGTTGAGATAGCACCTGTTTTAAACGAGAGGGCTTATTAATGTGAAGCTCTTTTAACTGAAGATTTAATGTTGAACCTCGGGTTAAAATAACCGCACGCTCAATAATATTTTCAAGTTCACGGACATTACCCGGCCATGGATAAAGTGTTAATTGTTCCAATGCGTTAGCGGGAATACAATCTATTTTTCTATCCATTCTTCGCGCAATTTTTTGCGTAAAATGTTTTGCTAAAAGCGGAATATCTTCAGGTCGCTCTCTTAATGGCGGAATAATAATAGGAAAAACATTAAGACGATAATAAAGATCTTCTCTAAACTCACCTTCATCAGTTAATTCATGAAGATCTTTATTCGTGGCTGCAATCAGCCTAACATCAACAGGAATAACTTTATTACCACCCAGTCTTTCTATTTCTCGCTCTTGAAGAACACGCAGCAGTTTGGGTTGTAATTCAATGGGCATATCACCAATTTCATCTAGAAATAGTGTACTTTTATCCGCCATTTCAAATCGGCCGATATGTGTATTCGTTGCACCAGTGAATGCACCTTTATCGTGACCAAAGAGATCGCTTTCTAAAAGGCCAGAAGGTACGGCTGCGCAGTTCATTTTTATCATAGTCTTACTTTTTCGCTGACTTAGACGATGAATAGCGCGTGCAATTAATTCTTTACCCGTCCCTGTTTCACCCAATATAAGAACGGTACTATCACTTTGTGCCACTAATTCAATTTGTTCGAGAACATTATGCATAGCATCGCTTTGATAAATAATCTCACTAAAACCCGCATTATTATCTATCTGTTCATTAAGCCAAATATTCTCATTCTTTAAACTATCTTTTAAATGCGTTATTTCTTCATAAGCGGCCGCATTTTCAATGGCAATACCAATACGAGCCGCAATTTGTTGAAGCAATTGGCAAGTGTCGTTAGTAAAAACACTTCCTATTTCATGTGCTAAAATTAATAAACCGAGAGGTTTATGATTAAAAGCCAGTGGCAATAACAAAGCCGTCTGCATATTTTGCTTAATTAGACGCTTAATCAAAACATCTTCCTGATCTTCTTTATTAATATCAATTAAGACAGGTTTATTCTGATTAATAATTTCTTCGGCTTTGTTATTCGCGCTACTGAATTTACGTTGTTGGCGAATAACGGATTTTCCAGTCTGATAACGACTAGAATAAAGAATACCTTCACTATTATTTTGTGATGAGGTACGGCATAACATAAGACTAATATGGTTTAGTCCAAAAAAACGATGTATTTCTTTAGAGACTTCAGAAATAAGACCATCCATGTCTAGATGAGCTAATACAGAATTTGTGATATCAACCAAAATTCGATATTGGTTGCGCTCATTACGAAGGCTCTCCATAGTTTCAGCATTGTTACTGCTTAATTTCATGACACCACCGATTGCCCTAAAAAATTAGCTATATTGTAGTAGGTTTAGAATAAATTTATATCAATGACTGAATCATTTTTGATCCAACCCGCTATTTTTGTATATGTAATGAAACTTAAGAATATAAACGCATCAAACCATTATATAATTTAATATATAGCGATTTATTTTATCGTCAAATTTGTCGAATAATTTGACGAAGTGACTTATCTATTAATCAATAATCATTTTTATTTGAAAATTATTTAATTGAAAAATAAGGAATAGTTATATCAAAAATATATTGGCATGAACTGTGCTAGATTCATTCTATAGATACGCTAATTATTACTCTTAATTAGAATAAATCATTGCATTTATCGCCATATATAACGGCTATATATAACAAAGATCAGGAGAATATGATGAACCGTTTCATCATTGCAGACCCTAAAAAATGTATTGGTTGCCATACTTGTGAAGTGGCTTGTGTTGTGTCACATCAGCAAGCAGACCAAGATAATTTAGCCATTGACCAAATTAGTGAGCAAAATTTTCAACCGCGAATTCATGTGATCAAAGGATTCTCAATCAGTACGGCAGTTGTTTGTCATCAATGTGAAGATGCCCCTTGTGCCAATGTGTGCCCGAATGGCGCTATCATTCATAACAAAGATTATTACTATGTCGATCAGGAAAAATGTATCGGCTGTAAAACCTGCGTACTGGCTTGTCCTTATGGCACGATGGAAGTGGTTTCTCGTCCTGTTATGCGCAAATCAACCGCGCTTAATACCATTGAGGCATTTAAAGCGGAAGCAAATAAATGTGACTTATGCCACCACCGTGAAGCGGGTCCTGCATGTATTGAAGTCTGCCCAACTCATGCTCTAGTGTGTATTGATAGAGATGCACTTGAAGAGATGGTTAAAGAACGTCGTCGTAAAGCCGCTTTTGAAACCGGTGCTGAATTGTTGTTCTAAGATCAATAATAAAGCAACTATGTGCTGATACTATAGTTGCTATTATTTATTCTGCTTCAATAAGGTATCGACATGCATGAAATCACGCTTTGCCAGAGTGCATTTGAGATAATAGACTCTCAAGCTAAATTAAATAATGCAAAAAAAGTAAAAAGCGTATGGATGGAAATTGGCGCATTATCTTGTGTTGAAGTCAGTGCACTTGAATTTTGTTTTGATATTGTTTGCAGAGACACCCTTGCCCAAGGCTGTGAATTACATATTGAGATTATCCCCGCGAAAGCATGGTGTTGGGATTGTCATCAAGTTGTCACTGTTTCAACCTTTAATGCGGGTTGCCCGTCTTGTGGTAGCCAGAATCTGCGCGTTGAAAGTGACGATGCAATGCGAATAAAGCAAATAGAGATCGAATAGAGGTTGTTATGTGTCTTGGTATCCCAGGCCAGGTTGTTGAAGTTGGAAAAACAATCACTGAAAATGCAATGGTCGATGTTTGTGGCGTTAAACGAGAAGTTAATATTGCGCTAGTCTGTGAAGGCGAGCCTCATACGATGATCGGAAAATGGGTGCTAGTGCATGTAGGTTTTGCTATGAGTATCGTCAATGAAGAAGAAGCAAAAGAGACACTGGATGCTCTGATGGCCATGGGAGAAGTGGAAGATGATGTCTCTGCTTTTCTTTATGGTGAAGAGGGCGCACCAAAGAAAAATTGAGTTAGTTTTGTACTATTGCACGATTAATTTCTTTTTCTTATACTTAACCTTCATCTTTTAAAAGCTGGGACGGCCCAGCTTTTTGTCTTTGTATTCAGGGGACGACCCCAATTTATCGAGTAGGGGACGTTATGTCTTGGATTATTCTTCTTATTGCGGGTTTATTAGAGATCGTTTGGGCTGTCGGCCTTAAGTACACACACGGTTTTACGCGTTTAACACCAAGTATTATCACCATTAGTGCCATGGTTGTGAGCATGGGAATGTTATCTTATGCCATGAAAGGCCTACCAGCTGGCACGGCTTATGCGATTTGGACAGGCATTGGTGCTGTCGGTACGGCAATTTTTGGTATTCTCGTGTTTGGTGAATCAGCCAATATCTATCGTTTATTGAGTTTAGCAATGATTATTTTCGGTATTATTGGACTGAAATTAGCGAGCTAAACCAGAATATCAGGCACAAAAAAGCCACTCAATTGAGTGGCTTTTAATCTTTACGTATTAATCAATTACAGTGTAAATACGCCAATAATAGCGATAACACTGATAATTGCTGCACCACCATAGAATACCCATTTGCTTGCAGGTACATGCACTTTAAAATCGTGCAAAGTATGGTGAATACGGTGTAATGCACACCAAACTGGCAGAATGATCATTAATAGTAAGAACAGACGGCCAATAATGCTTTGGCTAAATGCCATAATACGTTCATAAGTAAATGCTTCTGGCGCAATACCCATTGGGATTAGGATACCGAGCAGGATAATAATGGCTGGAGAGACAATTGCACTCCACATACCACCTGCACCAAATAATCCCCAGAAAATAGGTTCATCAGAGCGCTTAGGAAGTTGATTCTGATTCATTATTTCCTCCTGGGTTAAACAATTAGCGCCACTGCCAAAATAACGACAGTCACGACGATGGTAAGACCCCATAAACCACGAACGATAGGCTCTTGTGGTAGTTTTTCATCTTTAACGACGATATTTACGGCTTTCGGTGCAAGCTTAAACCAAGTTGCAGTATGAAATACCGTCGCAATAAGGGTCACAATATTAATCAGCATTACAATTGGGTTGCTCAGGAATCCAACGAAACCTGCCCAACTTTCTGGTCCATTTTTCAGTGCAAACACACCAAACAGTACAACCAGACTGAACCAAAGTTGTGGAAGACAAGTCCCTTCACGGGTGATATAGAAACGATAGAAACCGAGTTTCGTCCACCAGTTTGGTTGCATGCCACGAACATAAGGCTTACGTTTTGTTGTCATGTCTTGTTTCCTCCTTAACGTGGTTTCAGCATCGCAATGACAAAGTCTTGCGCACTGGCTGCTTTACCTTGCTGAATAGCGGCAGCAGGATCCACATGTTTTGGACAGACTTCAGAACAGTAGCCAACAAAGGTACAAGACCAGACACCGTTCTCACCATTTAACTGAGGCATACGCTCTTTAGCTCCATGGTCGCGATTATCTGTGTTGTAACGTTGAGCTAACGTAATCGCTGCTGGGCCAATAAACTCTGGGTTTAGACCAAACTGAGGACATGCTGCATAGCAAAGACCGCAGTTGATACAACCAGAGAATTGGTGATATTTAGCCATTTGAGCAGGAGTCTGTTTATTCGGACCTTCAGAAGGCTTACGATCATTACCGATAATATAAGGTTTAATCGCTTCTAAGCTTTCGATAAAGTGAGTCATATCAACAACAAGGTCACGTTCAACAGGGAAGTTACCTAGAGCTTCAACTCTTACGCCGTTTGGATATTCACGAATAAACGTTTTACAAGCCAACTTAGGCACTTTGTTGACCATCATGCCGCAAGAGCCACAAATCGCCATACGGCAAGACCAACGGTAAGAGAGATCAGGCGCTAAATTGTCTTTAATATAACCCAATGCGTCCAGTAATGAGGTTTGCTCATCATAAGGAACATCATAAGTGACGAAATGAGGCGCTTCGTCCGTTTCTGGGTTATAGCGCATGACTTCCATCTTAATGTGCTTCATGTCATCAGCCATTCGCTTTCTCCTTATTCTGCTTGTCTTGTGCAGTCGCTTCACCACCATAGACACGTTTAGCAGGAGCAGATTTAGTGATCTTCACATCGCTATATTCTAAACGAGGGGCACCTTCTGGGTTATAGAACGCCAGAGTATGTTTCAGGAAGTTCACGTCATCACGCTCAGTACAACCTTCGTCAAGACGTTGGTGTGCACCACGAGACTCTTTACGATTGATTGCAGAATGAGCCATACATTCAGCGACATCTAAACCAAAGCCAAGCTCAATTTTGTACAGTAAATCGGTATTAAAGACGCTACTGGTGTCTTTAATTTCAACATGTTTGAAACGTTCTTTTAATTCAGCCAGTTTATCAACGGTTTTTTGCATTAATTCAGGTGTACGATAGATACCGCAACCTTCTTCCATTGATTCACCCATTTCATCGCGAATTTGTGACCAGCTTTCAGAACCTTTTTGGTTCATCAGTTTTTTCAGGTCATCTTCAATGTCACGAGTACGAGCATCTAATGCTGATGCGTTAGCTGGTGCTGCTTCTTGAGCACAACGAACCGCTTCTTCACCTGCAAGACGACCAAATACAACCAGTTCTGCTAGTGAGTTAGAACCTAAACGGTTAGCGCCGTGTAAGCCAACAGATGAACATTCACCTACTGCAAACAGACCTTTAATACGAGTTTCTGTTTGTTGGTTGGTTTCGATACCACCCATAGTGTAGTGAGCAGTAGGACGAACAGGGATTGGCTCATTTACTGGGTCAACACCCACATACGCTTTTGCCAGTTCACAAATAAATGGCAGACGTTCATGAAGTTTTTTCGCACCCAGATGACGTAAATCAAGATGAACAACATCACCACGGTGAGTTTTGATGGTACGGCCTGCACGCCACTCATGCCAGAAAGCTTGAGAAACTTTATCGCGAGGGCCTAATTCCATGTATTTATTTTCTGGTTTACCTAATGGTGTTTCTGGTCCTAGGCCGTAATCTTGCAGATAACGATAGCCATCTTTATTGACCAGAATACCACCTTCACCACGACAACCTTCGGTCATCAGGATACCTGAACCAGGTAGTCCAGTTGGGTGATATTGAACAAATTCCATATCACGCAGTGGAACGCCATGACGTAAAGCGATACCCATACCATCACCCGTTACAATGCCGCCATTGGTATTGTAACGATAAACACGTCCAGCACCACCCGTTGCCATAATGACCGCATTAGCACGAATTTGAACTTTCGTACCTTCCATCATATTGATAGCAACAAGACCACGAGCATGACCTTCATCAACAAGGATATCGAGAACAAAGTGTTCGTCGAAACGTTGAATCTGTGGATATTTTAAGGATGTTTGGAACAGGGTATGTAGCATATGGAAGCCGGTTTTATCGGCTGCGAACCAGGTCCGTTCGATCTTCATCCCACCAAAACGTCGGACGTTGACTGACCCGTCTTCTTTACGGCTCCAAGGACAGCCCCAGAGTTCTAGTTGAGTCATCTCTGTTGGACAATGCTCAACGAAGTAATCTACGACATCCTGTTCACACAACCAGTCACCGCCTGAAACGGTATCATTGAAGTGGAAATCATAGGAGTCGTGAGCCTGAGTCACTGCTGCTGATCCGCCTTCTGCTGCCACGGTGTGGCTACGCATTGGGTAAACTTTTGAGATCAGAGCAATTTTCAGTTGAGGATTCGCTTCCGCTGCAGCTATTGCTGCTCGTAAGCCTGCGCCCCCGGCTCCGATTATCGCTATATCGGCATTAAAGGTTTGCACTGCGCTTCTCCATTGTTCAAGTGAAAATTGGAATAATTGTCTAGAATTCAATTCACTGACATTATTAATTTGTAATGCTATTTTTTTAAGCTATCCGTAACGAAATTGTTTCACTGCCTTGTGACTACGCTTGATAACATCTTTATTATCATTGACTGTAATTTTAGTATAACGAAATGTAGGGCACCGAAATTTGATATGAATGATGGTTTTCCCGTATTTCGCAAAAAAAGTGTGATCCACACCAAGAATTCTGGGTTTTGATAATAAGCCACCAGAAAAACTCGAAGATCAAATAGAATATATTTTTCTAAATTGGAAATTATAAATAGTAATGAATAATCTGTTTTGAAAGTATAGATAACTTTAATTAAAAATGACAATGGTTTTTTATAATATCTTGATTTTAAAGAGTGATTTTTTTTATCTTTCTTAAGTCTAATTTAAATAAATAAAATTCCATTCTAAAAGTTAAAATAAAATTTTTACTATTTATCTAAAACAAATCGGTTTGTCTTGTTAATTGTTAATAAAATATTAATAATATTTCTAAAGGTTTTTAATTCTAATCAAAATACATAGATTTAAATAGAAAGTTAACTTTAAAGTTTAGGTGAACTTGGCTATTTAAATATAAGAATAGTGTTAGTTTATTGTTATTTCTAATTGAGAAAAAGAATTATTCTAATTAACTCTTGTTATAAAAATAGCAAAAAATCACGGCTTTTCTGATGTAAATTGGTGTTTATTTAAACAATAAAAAGTGCCCAAAAGTAGATGTTTTGTAGAATTATATTTATTTGTCTTATATGTTTTTACTTAAAAAAGAAAAGAATAATGAAAAAATATAAAATGAAACACCTCTTTATTAGCAGAAATTTGTCTGTTGAAGAGGATGCGAGTAAACTGCACGCTCTGTTTTCTGTTGGAGTTTTTCGTTTATGAGTGAAATCGCGGATTGGCAGCCAAGCGCCTCAATCGCCAACTTACTAAAAAAGGCGAAAATAATCAGTAATATTAGGCGTTTTTTCACTGATCGTGGCGTGTTAGAAGTTGAAACACCGATGATGAGTCAGGCTACCGTTACCGATGTTCATCTTTACCCATTTGAAACCCAATTTGTTGGGCCAGGTGCTTCACAAGGGCTAAAACTTTATTTGATGACAAGCCCTGAATACCACATGAAGCGTTTATTAGCCGCAAACAGTGGGCCAATTTATCAAATGGGGCGTTGCTTCCGTAATGAGGAAGCCGGTAGATATCACAATCCGGAATTTACGATGCTAGAGTGGTATCGCCCTTGTTTTGATATGTACCGGTTGATGAATGAAGTCGATGATCTACTGCAAGAAGTGTTAGATTGTGAAGCATCAGAATCACTCTCTTATCAACAAGCATTTTTGCGTTATCTCGATATTGACCCTTTATCTGTTGATAAAGAAAAATTGCGTGAAGTGGCAGCAAAACTGGACTTATCAAATATTGCAGATACGGAAGAAGATAAAGATACGTTACTTCAGTTACTATTTGTTTCTGGAGTTGAACCTCATATCGGTTTAGAAAAACCAACCTTTATCTATCATTTCCCTGCGTCACAAGCCTCATTAGCTGAAATTAGTTCAGAAGATCACCGTGTTGCAGAGCGTTTTGAGGTCTATTTTAAAGGTGTTGAATTAGCGAATGGGTTCCGTGAACTGACGGATGCACAGGAGCAACGTCATCGTTTTGAACGTGATAATCGTCAGCGAGTAGCCATGGGATTACCAGAGCAACCTATTGATGAGCGCTTTTTAGCTGCCCTTGAAGCTGGATTACCAGAATGTTCAGGTGTGGCTTTAGGGGTTGATCGCCTTATTATGCTGGCTTTGGGAGTAGAACACCTTAGTGATGTGATTGCGTTCCCAGTTTATAGAGCATAAATACGATATCGATAATGCTAAAAAGAGAGCCTAGGCTCTCTTTTATTTTTTAGATTTTTGATTTTGTCTTCGTTTTTCCTCTGCTTCAAGGGCTTTTTCTTGAAATTTCGTAAATTTATCTCCTGTTACATCTTTCATATAGCGATAATTAATAAACCAAAACGTAATACACGAAAATAAAATAACCCACCAAATTAAGAGTAGCTTTAATGAAGAATTAACACCCAGCATTAAATGAAAGCTAATTAAGACCATTAAGCTGACAAATATCGAGCTAAATAATCCTCCCACAATTTGCGACATATATTTTTTTAACGGAGTGATACTGACTAATGGCAAAATAATCGCCATGGAGAACAGTACGCCAAATGTGGCGAACATAATAATCGAGATAGGTTCATTAAAGCTTAGAAACCAATCCGTTATACCAAAAAAAGAAAAGGGAATTTCTATCATAAAGTGGCCTCCTTACTAGGATAGAAAAGAGGGATATCTTTAAAATTAAAAATAAGCTTAAACAATACATTAGGGAAAATATGTATTTCGGTATTATAGAGCGTGACAGATTGATTAAAAAATTCACGTCTATCTGCAATACACTCTTCTAATTCTTTCGCTTGTGTCTGTAATAAGCGTAAATTTTTCCCACTGATAAGTTCAGGATATTTTTCAGCAATAATGAGTGATTTTTTTATTTGAGGTAATAACTGATTAGCTAAATCAACTTTTTGGTCTAATACCTCTGCGCATAAATAGAGATCTCTATTTTCAGCTAACTTTTTAAATAAGGTTTTCTCATGATCCATCGCTTTTTGTGTTATTGCTATCAGCATTGGGATCAGATCAACTTGTTTTTTTAATAAAACATCAATATTTGCAAAGGCTTTATAGCAATTATTTTTTAGCATCACCATATTGTTATAAATCATCACTAATTGGCGTATTAAAAAATAAACCAAGGCGAGAATAAAAATGATGAAAATAAGCCATTCCATATAATCAATTACCAAAATGAAGAGGTGTTATTAAAATAAAGTGTTAGGATGCCGTCTTGATATTCCATTGGTATTGCTAGAATGGAAAAGATAACAAAAAGAGCAATAATAACGATGATAGTCGCGTTACGACGAAAAGGACGCGCTTTGTTCCAACGAACAACATAATCTTGTGGTGATAAACCTAATAGATAGTGAGGAGCACTGTGTGTGATCACAACTTTATCATTAATCGTTTCTGCACTACCTATTAATAAATAAGTAGCATCAGCTTCTAATATATACTCCTTAAAACGTTTATTGTTATATTCCAAATCTTGATGAGGCTCGATACCAAGATGTACTAACGGTTTATCAGCTGCGAGAACTTGAATTGAACCACTATCATCTGTCATCGTGAAATTATTGATCTTTTTTTCATAGAGTGTTTGGTGATAGCTTTTCTTGCCTTCTTTATTTGTGGATACGTTATATTCATAATAGATGTAGCCATAACACTCTTTTTTACCTAAGCGACTTATTAGTTTTTCACCCGCAGTTATTTTGCCTTCAATTTCAACAAGTCCAATGGCTAAAGAGCGGATTTTTGATGTTGCTAGAATTTTTTGAAAGCGTAAAAAACGTTTTTCAGGTGTTCTTTTGACGATTTGGTAAACAAACATTAAAACGAAACTTAAAAAGAACAATCTTTGGTCAATAAACAAACTGAAGCTTAAACTTAATAATAAGAGGCTAATAAATACGGTGTTGATAAGTGCCGAAAATTTAGAGGATCCTTCATTTTGTAATTGGTGGTAATTTTTTATCGCTTTTTCACCAATATTAGCAATATGGTTTGAAATACCGTATGCAAATAACAAAATAACAGCGAATGCAATACAGGAGATAAGATTAACAACAGAGTTTTCACCACTAGGATAAACGTCAGTTTCTCGTGAGAAAAAAAGGTAATTCCCTGCAGCAAAGGCGATCCCTAAAAAGGGAACAATACTCAAATTGTTCTTCTTTTTTTTCGAGCGTTTACTACGTAAAAAATAGATTAATACGCCCACAGTACAGCCGATAAAAAAATAAATTAACACTGCAATTTATCCTTAATGCGGTTATTTAACTTACTGTTACTTAAAATGAATCCCTTCAAATTTCATCTCTTCTTTTGGTATTTCTAGTAATTGCATACGTTCAAAGCGAAAAAGGCCGGCGATTAAGCTATCAGGAAACATCTCTATTGTGGTGTTGTAGTGAGTTGTTGCATCATTAAATCCTTCACGACGTTGAGCAATTTTATTTTCTACATCGCTAACACCTGTTTGAAGTAGTGCTAATTGTTCACCTGAAATTAATGTTGGATAATTTTCAGCAAGGGCAATCATACCCCGTAAAGCGGTATTCATTTCGTTTGATGCGCTGATTTTTTCATTAATATTCTGTGCTTTAAAATAGCGTTGTCTTGCGTCACTTAATGCAATAAATACACTTTTTTCGTGTTCCATTGCTTTTTCAGCTATCGTCATCAATTGAGGAATTTGGTCAGCTCTTTGTTTTAAAATAACGTCAATATTCGCAAATTGATTGCTTACTTGATTGCGCGCCGCAATAAGTCGATTGTAAGTTGAAATTCCCCAACCGATAAATAGAACGATAAGAACAAGTAAAATAATAGCCATTATTGTCATTGTGATCCCTTCCTTTAAATATTTAATAAATTAAATAATGATAGTTAAATTAAAAAGTGATTATGATTTTTTAATAAAATTGTGAGAATAAGTTAAAGAAAGATGGAAAAATATACAATCAGAAAGGGCGCAAAGATCCTACCCTTTTAAAAAAAGGTAGGATACTCGTTACACTTCAAGCTGAACTTTGAATTATTTAGCTTGTTTTTGTAAGAACTTAACGCCTAAATCAGGGAAGTCTGTAAAGACACCTTCAGCACCGGCTTGGTTATAAATAATGTCATATAGTTGATCACCATCTTTTGCATATTTAGGCAGTTTATCAATACGAACAGTAAATGGATGAATGGTGAGTTTGTTAGCGTGAGCATCAGCCGCCATACCAGTTAATGTGATTTTTTCTGGCGTCGAGTTCTCTTCGACTAACATGTGGTAATCAGGACCAATTCCATCAGCATAAGTGGCAATCTCTTTCATTGCACCTGGCTTAAACATCCACTCATAGCTGTAGTTTTTCCATGTACCGTCAGGCTGTTTCTCATAGGTCTCATTCCAGTCGGTATAAGCAATTAACTGAACGAGTTTTAAATCCATGCCCATTTTTGGCATCAATTCTGTTTTGATGCGTTTTAGGTCGTTAGCATCGAATGATTGTAGATAAACATTGTCGGTTTTTTTCGTATAACCGTACTGTTTAAGCACTTCCAGTACTTTGGTGGTAATGTCTTTGCCTTCTTGTTCATGGAACCAAGGTGCTTTAATTTCAGGGTAAATACCAATATCTTGGCCTGTTGATTTGTTTAGGCCTTGGATAAATTCAATTTCCTCTTGGAAAGTATGTACACGAAAATCCGATTTACCCATAGGGAAACGGTTTGGGTAACTTTGGACTTTTTTACCGTCAACAATGTCAAAACCTTCAGTAAATTTCAGCCCTTTAATTTCCTCAAGCGTAAAGTCGATAGCGTAGTAACGGCCATCTTTTCTTGCTCTATCAGGATAACGATCAGCCACATCTGTTACACGATCAAGATAGTGGTCATGTAAAACAACTAATTCGTTGTCTTTGGTCATCACTAAGTCTTGCTCAAGATAATCTGCGCCTTGGGCATAAGCTAATGCTTTGGCAGGAAGCGTATGTTCAGGCAAATAACCACTTGCACCACGGTGGGCGATAACGACCTTATCACTCGCCGCTTGTGCGATTGCACTTAAAGATAGAGTTAAAAGAACGCCTGCAACTAACGGTTTTATTCTAAAAGATGTACTCATAAAGCTGCTCCATTTTAATTCTACGTACAATAAAGTTATGTACAGTTGGCAATAAAAAAGCCACATCAAAACAGTTGATGTGGCTTGGTTTTTAGAGATGAGATTTAACTAATTTCATAAATAATCAGTTAACGATTATTCGTACTTCTGAAGCATTTCACGTTTGTGTTTGGTTTCAGTAACCATCACGATAAGTAATAATACAACAGACAGTGCACTACCGCCGATCATGACCATAAAGCCACCATCCCAGCCGAAGTAGTCAACGGTGTAACCCACGATAGCACTTGCCGCAACAGAACCACCTAAGTAACCGAATAGACCGGTAAAGCCTGCTGCTGTACCTGCTGCTTTTTTCGGTGCAAGCTCAAGAGCATGCAGACCAATCAACATAACAGGGCCGTAGATTAAGAAACCGATGATTAACATACACGCCATATCAACATTTGGGTTACCCGCTGGGTTCATCCAGAATACGATAGTTGCGATAGTAACTAAGGTCATGAAGAACACACCTGTTGCACCACGGTTACCTCGGAACACTTTATCCGACATCCAACCACACAGTAGTGTGCCCGGAATACCAGCGTATTCGTATAAGAAGTAAGCCCATGATGATTTATCCATTGCGAAGTCTTTTACTTCACGCAGATAAGTTGGTGACCAGTCCAGCACGCCGTAACGCAGTAAGTAAACGAACACGTTTGCAATTGCAATCATCCACAGAAGTTTGTTAGGGAACACATACTTCATAAAGATTTCTTTTGCAGTCAGTTCTTGTTCGTCAGTTTCTTTATAATCAGGTGGATAGTCGTTTTTGTATTCTTCAATTGGTGGAAGTCCACAAGATTGTGGGGTATCACGCATTAATGCAAACGCAATCATAGCCACTAAGATTGCTGCAAATGCTGGCATATATAACGCTGCTTTCCAGTCGTTAAACCACGCCATACCTAATAAGAACAGTAATGGAGGTAAGCCACCACCGACGTTATGCGCACAGTTCCAAATCGAAACGATACCGCCACGTTCTTTCTGTGACCACCAGTGCACCATAGTACGTCCACAAGGAGGCCAACCCATACCTTGGAACCAACCACAAAGGAACAACAGAACGAACATGACCATAATGCTCGAAGTTGCCCATGGTACAAAGCCCATAAATAGCATCACTGCGGATGCTAAAATAAGACCTGCAGGTAAGAAATAACGCGGGTTAGCTCGGTCAGAGAATGAGCCCATGATAAACTTAGAGAAACCGTAAGCAATCGAGATCCCGGATAAAGCAAAACCTAGGTCACCTTTAGAGAAACCTTCTTCTACAAGATAAGGCATTGCTAACGCAAAGTTTTTTCTTACTAAATAATAAGCAGCGTAACCAAAGAAAATCCCCATAAAGATCTGCCAACGCAGACGACGATAGACGGGATCTATCTGCTCTTTTGGCAAACGCGCTTTATGTGGCGCAGGTCTAAATAGACTTAACATATTAGCCTCCGATGGCTTTTATTTTAATATGTTGATATTAAATAATGACAAAACGAACAACGAAGTTATCAAGAAATTTTCTTTAACGAACTTAATAGTAAACTTATACAATCAAATTTACTGTGAAGTATTACTCAGTTGTCGAATAATTTTTCAAGATGTGCAATTTTGAGTGATATGTTAACTTTATCAAATACTTTTTGTTAAATAATTTGTGATTAGTATCACATATGTGGTTTTAATTTTTCACGCGTGAGCGTTTCTCTTTCGTTTTTGCTCATTATCAAACATTAACCACATTTTTTGTGTATCTTATACACTATAATTAACGCTAAAGAATAAATAAGCGTTTGCTGAATGTAATGTGAGAGGGCATCTCTATGATGAGCGGTTCACCAGTGACAGAAACTGATGTCATTATTATTGGCGGGGGAGCAACCGGTGCGGGCATGGCAAGAGACTGTGCACGCCGTGGATTACGTTGCGTCCTGCTGGAAAGACATGATATTGCAACCGGTGCAACCGGTCGAAATCATGGATTGTTACACAGTGGTGCGCGTTATGCAGTAACAGACCCAGAGTCAGCGCGTGAGTGTATTGAAGAAAACATGATTTTAAAACGGGTCGCTCGTCACTGTGTTGAAAAAACGGATGGCCTTTTTATTACCCTTCCTGACGATTCTTTAGAGTTTCAACAGACCTTTATTCAATCTTGCCAAGCAGCAGGTATTGATGCTCAAGCGATTTCACCCGAAGAAGCTATTCGCTTAGAGCCTTCTGTTAACCCGAATTTAATCGGTGCAGTTAAAGTACCAGATGGTACTGTCGATCCTTTCCGTTTAACCGCTGCAAATATGTTAGATGCTCGTGAACATGGTGCACAAGTCCTGACTTATCATGAGGTTGTTGGGCTTATTCGTGAAGGTGACCGTGTTAAAGGTGTCAAAGTTTACGATCATCAAGCGAAAAAACTGTATGAAATTCGCGCACAAATTGTGGCGAATGCGGGGGGGATTTGGGGACAAAAAATTGCTGAATACGGTGAATTAAAAGTTCGAATGTTCCCAGCAAAAGGGGCATTACTGATTTTGGGTCATCGCATTAACAATATGGTGATCAACCGTTGTCGTAAACCTGCAGATGCCGATATTTTAGTGCCTGGCGATACAATTTCATTAATTGGTACAACTTCAACACGTGTACCTTACGATGAAATCGACAATATGTATGTCACTCCTGAAGAAGTCGATATTCTTATTCGTGAAGGGTCAATGTTGGCGCCAAAACTGGCTCAAACTCGAATTCTACGTGCTTATGCTGGTGTACGTCCTTTAGTGGCAAGTGATGATGATCCATCTGGTCGTAATGTGAGCCGTGGTATTGTGTTACTCGATCATGCTCAACGTGATGGATTAGAAGGCTTTATTACCATTACTGGCGGTAAATTAATGACTTACCGTTTAATGGCCGAATGGGCAACAGATAAAATCTGTGAGAAATTAAATGTCTCTGCTAAATGTACCACTGCAGAAGAGGCATTACCTGGCTCCCGTCAATCCGCAGAGCAAGCATTACGTAGTGTTGTTTCATTACCTGCACCAATCCGTGGTTCTGCGGTTTATCGCCACGGTGATTTAGCCAATAAATTATTGAGTAATGAGCGTAGCGATAAGAGCTTAGTCTGTGAATGTGAAGCCGTTACCGCAGGAGAAGTTCGTTATGCTGTTAACTCTTTAACTGTCAATAACTTACTTGATTTACGTCGCCGTACTCGCGTGGGCATGGGAACATGCCAAGGTGAGCTTTGTGCTTGCCGTGCTGCAGGTTTATTAAACCGTTTACAAGTCACGACTCCTCACGAGTCAGAGCAACAGCTTGCCCATTTCTTAAATGAGCGTTGGAAAGGTATTCGACCAATTGCTTGGGGTAATGCGTTACGTGAGAGTGAATTCACCAGTTGGGTTTACCAAGGTTTATGTGGTTTAGATGCTGATATGATTGAAAAAGCAACTTCAGCGGAGGCAGATAATGAAATTTGACGTCATCATTATAGGTAGCGGACTTGCAGGTTTAACCGCAGGTATTCGTCTTGCTGAAGCAGGTAAGTCTTGCGCAATTATTAGTAATGGTCAAAGCGCACTACATTTTTCATCAGGTTCGCTAGATCTATTAACTCATCTTCCTGATGGTTCATTAGTGACCCAACCTAAAAAAGCGTTGGCTGCATTGGCTGAGCTTGCTCCGAAACATCCTTATAGCCGCATGGGTGAATCGCAAGTTTCAACCTTAATTGAACAGGCTCAAGCATTATTATCAACGACTAAAGATCTTGAATATCAAGGTAATGGTGATGAAAACCATTATCGTATTACACCAGTTGGGCGCTCACGTATGAGTTGGATGAGTCCAAAACGTGTACCAACTCATGGAATTGACCAAGCGTTGCCATGGAAAAAGTTAGCTGTTGTTGGAATTGAAGGCTTTTTAGATTTTCAGCCACAATTTGCAAGCAATACGTTGAATGAGCAAGATGTTGAAGCGATTCCTTATCATATCCACTTACCGTTATTAGATAGATTGCGTGATAATCCAAGTGAATTTAGAGCAGTCAATATTGCGCGCTATTTAGATAAGCCTGAAAACACTAAAGCGTTAGCAGAAGAGCTGAAAAAGCATATCGATAATAGTGTTGAAGCGATTATTTTACCTGCATGTATTGGTTTGGATGCTGAAGAGCCAGTGACGTTACTTGAACAACTGGTAGGTAAACCTATCTGTTTATTACCGACATTGCCACCATCACTATTAGGCATTCGTTTACATCAAGCATTAAAACTGCGCTTCCAAAAAGCGGGCGGTTTAATTATGCCGGGCGATCGTGCAGAACAAGTTGATTTAATTGGTAATAAAGTTACAGGTGTTCATACTCGAAACCACACTGATATTCCTATTCGTAGTGAACATGTTGTATTGGCAACGGGCAGTTTCTTCAATAATGGATTAATTGCGGAGTTTGACCGTGTCTATGAACCTTTGATGGAACTTGATTTGCTAGAGACATTACCACGCAATGAGTGGACACAAGTGAATGTCTTTGCAAAACAGCCTTATATGCGATTTGGTGTGGATACAGATAACCAATTAAGACCGATGAAATATGGTGAAGTCTTAGAGAATGTTTACGCTGTAGGTGCTGTATTAGGTGGGTTTGACCCTCTTAATGAAGGTTGTGGCGCAGGTGTTTCAATGATCAGCGCACTTTATGCAGCACAACAAATTTTACAGCACAATAAATCAGAACAGACCACATCTGCGGTTGTGGAGGCAGCACAATGAGTTTACATGATAACAGCTTTGAAGCGTGCATTAAGTGTACTGTTTGTACGACTTATTGCCCAGTTGCAAAAGTAAATCCACTTTATCCTGGTCCTAAACAAGCCGGCCCTGATGGTGAGCGTTTACGCCTGAAAGATCCAATGCTTTATGATGAAGCATTGAAATATTGCACTAACTGTAAGCGTTGTGAAGTTGCTTGTCCGTCAGATGTGAAGATTGGTGACATCATTTCACGTGCGAAATTGAACTACAATACAAAAACGCCAAAACTTCGTGATGCTATTTTAAGTCATACGGATTTAATGGGAACATTATCAACGCCAATGGCGCCGATAGTCAATACGATCACAGGGCTAAAACCTGTACGTAAGATCTTAGATAAAGCACTTAAAATTGACCATCGTCGCGAATTACCAAAATACTCTTTTGGTACATTTAGAACATGGATGAAAAAACAGGTTGAAGAGCAGGCGCGTTTTAAAGATCAAGTTGCTTTCTTCCATGGTTGTTACGCTAACTATAACCACCCCCAATTAGGGAAAGATTTAGTTAAGGTATTCAACAAAATGGAGATTGGTGTTCAGTTATTAAAACGCGAAAAATGCTGTGGTGTTGCATTAATTGCGAATGGCTTTGTTAAACAAGCCAAAAAACAAGCTGCTGTAAACCTTGAATCGCTAACAGAAAAAATTGTTGAAAACAATATTCCTGTTGTTGCAACATCATCAACCTGTACCTTCACTATTCGTGATGAGTATGAACATATCCTTGATATTGATACTTCAAAAGTACGTGAAAATATCGAATTAGCGACACGTTATATTTATCGTTTATTAGAAGACGGGCGTGAATTACCACTGAAACACACCCCACTAAAAGTGGTGTATCACACACCTTGTCATATGGAAAAAATGGGATGGACAGCATATTCCATTGATTTAATTAAACGTATCCCTGGTGTTGAGGTTATTGTTTTAGATTCTCAATGCTGTGGTATTGCTGGAACTTACGGTTTTAAATCTGAAAACTACGATGTTGCTCAAGGCATTGGTGCGGGCTTATTCCGCCAAATTGAAGAGAGTGGCTGTGATTTAGTGATCACGGATTGCGAAACCTGTAAATGGCAAATTGAGATGTCAACAACGAAAAAATGTGAACACCCCATTAGTTTATTGGCAAGAGCATTATAAGTATTGCCTATTAGATAATAAAAAAGTAATTGATTACTAAGATAACAAGCAGCTAGGGAGTAAAAGAGGATCTTTTATTCCCTTTTTTTATTCTTAAAAAACACGTAACTATAAGAAAATAAGGAAATTAAATAACCTGATATTGAGGAGTACAGGTTATTTAAATACTTTCATTTTTAATGAGAAATATAGGTGTTTTGATAAAGCCAAATATTTTGGACTTTTTTAAGTGTGATATTTTGCCCATTAGTTAGCGATAATGCCTGTTTTCCTGCCTCATTAATAATGGGGATATCTAATGCATTTGCTAATACAGTTGTGTTAGATAGTGGATTCCCATGACTTAATAAAATCCCCTTAATTTTATAAGGATCAAGTGTGATTAATGTTGATGGATGAAGTTGTTTTGTCACTAGAATAGCATTTGGATAAGGAGGTGGCGGTATTGGTGGTGCTGACGTCAAATAGCGTAGTAATCGAGATAAAATATCATCTAAATCACTTTCACCAGCACGCATATTATCATCATCCATTTGTGCGTAAGTATCTATTAAATCAATGAATGTTTGCTGTAAGGCAAATTCAGCATTACAGTGATATTTGTTTATCATACTGCATACAGTCAGTTGTAATTCGGTATTTTCTAATAAGAAGTGGTGACTAGAAAAAATATGGGCATATTGTTCACCAATTTTGTTATGCGTTTCTTCAGTTAACCAGTCTATATCTTTTTTGGATCGCTCAATTGCTTTCACGAGACGTTTTTGCTCTTCAAGTAATAAATTGGAGGATATTTTTTTACGGGGGATCACGAAACGATGATAAGGGTATAACCAAACAGGTGCGGTGATCGTTTTGACGGGTCCGTAATTTGTGTTTTTAGGGAGAATATTAAAATTAAGGGGATTTTCGCCTAATTGCAGTTTTTTAATTGTAATGGTTTTATGCGCCGCTTTTTCTGCCTCTTCAAGTGAATCTCCTCGCGCAATACTATTGGCAGCAGCCAAGGTGCCTTCAACAATTGGCGCCGAACTTAATATGACGTTAGTGGCAATGCTATGCTCAAGATCAGCAATGGCGAGAGCGGCATTTTTTGCTGAATGATAAGTATCAAGCAAAACCAGTACACCTTGTTTGCTATAACACTTTTCAATTGTGGAAAGTATAGTTTTTGGTGACACTTCATTAGCAAGATCAGAAGGTGTTTGATAGTTGCTCGCAATGGCAATTTTTACTTGGTGATTTACAGTCTGATTAACGAGCTCTTTAATACCATTGGCGAGTGTAAGGCTCTTTGAAACTAATACGATACTGACCATAAAGCCCTCTTTTTTTGTAAATATAAACAGGGAGATAAACACTCCCTGTTTACTCAGGCTTTAATAAAGCCATTCTCGTCCTAATTGGTCGGCAGTTAAAATTGCGGCATAAACTTTATCGGAATCGATATCAAATGGCATGTTGTAAATTGTCTCACCTTCAGCACAGCTTAATTCAGCAACTGCCATGATTTTTTCATTTAATTCATCACCTGTTGCATTGATACCCAGTTCTTCTAAAGTGACAGGTAATCCGACTAAAATACAGAAATCAAGGAACTCCTCTAATTCTTCTAATGGACTGTTTTCTAAAACTAATTGAACTAATGTACCAAAGGCAACTTTTTCACCATGATACATGTTGTGACACTCTTCTAATGCTGTAAATCCATTATGAATGGCATGGGCTGCCGCAAGACCCGCACTTTCAAAACCGATACCACTTAAGAAGGTATTAGCTTCAATAATATTTTCTACCGCAGTTGTACAAACACCACGGCTTACGGCGAGTTTTGCTTTATAACCATCTTCTAAAAGGGTGTTATAGCAAAGTTCAGCCAAAGCAAGCGCTGCTAGTGTTGATTTACCCCCTGCCATAGTCTGTTTTTGAGCCTGACTACAGGCTCTTGCTTCGAAGTAGGTTGCTAAAGCATCCCCCATTCCAGCCACTAATAAACGCGCTGGCGCAGAAGCGATGATATTTGTGTCCATCACGACCACGTCAGGGTTTGTTGGATAGAAAAGGTAACTATCAAATGCCCCTAATTCTGTATAAATCACAGAAAGTGCGCTTGTGGGGGCATCAGTAGAAGCAATGGTAGGGGAAATAACGACAGGAAGCTGGCATTTATAAGCAACCGCTTTGGCAGTATCTAATGTTTTCCCACCACCAACGCCAACGATCACAAGAGAGGCTTGTTCTTTTACAAGTTCAGATAGTCGATTGATTTCGTTATGTGTGCATTCACCATTAAACAGTTCAAAGTGCCCATTCACTTCATATTGAGACATACTGTCTTTGACGGTACTTCCGACGAGATCCATAACAAATTTATCAGCAATAATCAGTGCCCTATCGCCAAAAGGTTTTGCGTATTTACCAATATGGTATAGCGCATCTGGCCCTTGAATATATTTAGCGGGGGATTGAATAACTTTTAACATAATAGACTCCTACTATTCGCAAAAGAGAGTAAAAAATCCTTATGGTGGGGCTTGTCTTCCCAATTGACATTGAATTTTATGGAGATGAACTTAAACACATTAACAGTCTAATAGATGAATAAAATATTTCATTGCAAATAATTAATCATTTTTATATTAGCATGCAAAAAACATCCTAATACTGATATTTAAGTAATATTTTGTGAGTTATTTAACTAATCATGCTAATTAATTACGATACGAAATATTTATGTAAAATAATTAATTATTTCAATCAGAATAAAACTTCATAAAATTGACTTATGAAGCTTTATTATTTGAATTATGACATTAATATCATTATTTTTTTGCGAGGCGAGACAGATTATGAGCGAATATCAGCATAATCTTGTTTTTTATTTTCTTGGGCGAAAAAGTAACGCAAAATAAAATTCAATAAAACACCATAAGCAGGTAAGAAAAACAGCATACAAATGGTTAATTTAAACACATAGTCAACTAATGCAATTTCAATCCAATTCTCTGCCATAAATGCGTCAGTACTACGATAAAAAGCAATAAAGAAGAAGGCTAGAGTGTCGAGTAAATTACCAAAGAACATTGCTGCACTGGGTGCTACCCACCATTTTTGTTGTTGTCTTAAACGATTAAAGACAGATACATCCATGATTTGACCTAACACATAAGCCATAAAGCTTGCTGTCGCAATTCTTGCTACCATGATATTAAAATCAGCTAATGAGGCAACCCCTTGCCAACTTCCTTGGAAAAAGAGCGTTGAGATCAGGTAAGAAATTGCTAATGCAGGTAACATAACAGCGGTAATAATGCGTCTGGCAAGTGGTGCGCCATAAATACGAACCGTTAAATCTGTTGCTAGAAAAATAAACGGAAAAGTAAAGGCGCCCCAAGTGGTATGGAAACCAAAAATGGAGATAGGTAACTGCACAAGATAATTACTAGATGTAATTATTAGAATGTGGAACAAAGAAAGCCATAATAGCGCCACCGCTTTTTGGCGGGGAGTAAACGTATACATAAATTGTACCTTTTTTAGTGATTGGGGTGAGGGAACCCAATAAAACAGTGATTTTTCTCTTAAATGAGAGGATGCGCATAATACGCCTGTTGCGCAACAAAAGCAAAAATTAGGAAGAAATACCGTTGTGCTTAATGTGCCGTGATGTGAACACGAAAGCGCGATATAATGACACAATCTGTCAGTGCAATAAGAATGGTTAATAGAATGAATGCTCAATTTGATGATGCAACTAAGACATTAGATACGCTAGGACTACGTTGCCCTGAGCCTGTGATGTTAGTACGTAAAACGATAAGAAATATGGCATTGGGTGAGACATTATTAGTGATAGCTGATGATCCTGCTACAGTGCGTGATATTCCTGGCTTTTGCCGTTTTATGGAACATGATTTATTAAATCAAGAGACGCAATCTGCACCTTATCGTTATCTTATTCGTAAAAAAGAGAGCAATTTGTAATTTATGCTGTAAATATTGTTCATCTTCGCGCTAAAAAACCCAAACTCCAGATTAACTGAGGTTTGGGTTTTGTTATTTTAACGTGCTTACTCTTTATTTGAGGCGTTAATTTTTACTCTTAACAGCCTTACCGCATTGGCAGTAACCAGTGCTGTTGCGCCGGAATCAGCAAGAACCGCAACCCAAAGCCCAGTGATACCTAATAAGCTTGTTACTAAGAATATTGCTTTTAAGCCCAATGCTATCGTAATGTTTTCACGGATAATTTTACGTGTCGCACGAGATAATTTAATAATTTCAGGTAAGCCGGTTAAACGGTTATGTGTTAATGCTGCATCAGCTGTTTCAAGTGCAACGTCAGTACCGCTTCCCATCGCGACACCAATGGTGGCAGCCTTCATTGCTGGCGCATCATTGATACCATCGCCTACCATCATTGTGTTATGCGTTTTGCTGATTTCCATTACTGAAGTCACTTTATCTTCAGGCAGTAATCCTGCTCGGAAATCCATACCTAGTTTTTTCGCAATAGCCGCAGCTGCTCTTGGATTATCACCCGTTAGCATAACGGCATTGATGTTCATCTCTTTCAATAATTTCATTGATTCAACAGCATCACCGCGTAAGGTATCTTGCATAGCAATAACACCAATAAGCTGACTCTCTTTTAATACGACAACCACGGTTTTACCTTCATCTTCAAGGCGTGCAACTTCTTGTTGCCAATGAGAAGAGAGCGATGTGGCTTCTGATAATTGAGAAGGTGCACTGACTAGAATATGTTGGCTATTTAAATAACCTTCAATGCCTTTACCCGCTAGCGCTTTACGATCTTCCGCTTCAACAACAAGCACGCCTTCATCTTGTGCTTTATTGATAATGGCTTTTGCTAATGGGTGATGAGAGCCAATTTCTACGGATGAAGCAAAAGTCAGTACTTCTTTTTCATTAAAACCGCTTTCAGCTACGACATCAGTAACTTGAGGTTTTCCTTCAGTTAATGTACCCGTTTTATCTAATGCGATAGTATTAACAGTGCCTAATTGCTCTAATGCCGCTCCGCCTTTGATCAGCGCTCCACGTTTAGTGGCTGCTGCTAATGCTGAAGTGATTGCCGCGGGTGTTGAGATCACCAAAGCACAAGGACAACCAATCAGTAATAGGGTTAAACCGCGATAAATCCATGTTTCCCACGGCTGTGAAAACAACAGGGGTGGAACAATGATAACTAGCGCAGAGAACAGCATAATTGCAGGTGTATAGTAACGGCTAAAGCGGTCAATAAAGCGCTCTATAGGGGCTCTACGCTCTTCAGCTTCTTCAATCAATTGCAAAATACGGTCGATAGCATTTTGCCCTTGTTCAGAGACTACCTTCATTTGCACCGATCTATCTACAGATAAACAACCTGCTGCTACTTTTTCGCCTTGTAGACGCTCTACAGGTACGGATTCACCCGTTAATGCACTTTCATCAAAGCTTGCAAATGCACTAACTAATTCCGCATCTGTTGGCAAACGTGAACCTGGGGCAATTTCAATAATGTCGCCTGGACGTAATTGTGCAACAGGGACGGTTTGTTTTTTGCCGTCTTTGATTAATGTTGCTTCTTCTGGCACTAGTGCCATTAATGCACTTACACCACGACGAGCACGACCTGCGGCGTAAGACTCCAGCATTTCGCCAATCATAAACAGCAAAATAACCATTGCTGCTTCTTCGGTAGCATTAATAAATAGTGCACCAATTGCGGCAACACTCATCAATGTTTCTATGGCGAAAGGGGTACCACTACGAATAAGTTGTAAGGACTTTTTCGCAATGGGGAATAGACCAATCAACGTTGTTGCAATAAAGGCAGTACGACCTGCTTGAGGATCAATAAACTCTACGCCCCAGCTAATCGCCATTAAAAGTGCCAAGACAATAACAAATGAGCTCTCTTTTAAAAGACTCTGCTTTGTGACTTTTTTAGATTGAGGTGATGAGAGATCAAACAGTTCAAAACCAGCACTGTTAATTGCCGCAATCACATCAGCGCGTAGATCACTATCAGCATCAACGACCAATCTTTCGGTGGCAAAAAGCACTTTTGCTTGTTTTACGCCTGTGACTTTGAGCGCTGCTGTTTCGATCTTTTGAGCACAACTCGGGCAATCCATTCCTTGCACTTTCCAACTAAAGCGTTGCTGTGCTACTTTTTCTGGCTCAACGTTAGAAACAGCAGCGTTGATATCACAGCTTTCATGAGCATGTTCGTGGGAGTGTCCGTGGTGATGCTCATCCTCGCATTCAGGATCACTTTTATCTATTTTGGTGTGGGAATGTCCGCTTTTAGTATGTGAGTGCGTACTATTCTCTGTATGACCTGAACAACATTGAGAGCTTGAGCAGCAAGCATCGGTATGTTTATTGTGTTGATGAGCATGTTTAGTCATAACTGGCTCTCCTCGTTTAACAAAGTAAAGTCTAAATTCATTTATCTGATAAGTACTTTACAGCTTGGAGTAGAGTCCAGAGTCAAGATACCAAAGGGACATTCATTGGCAAAAAGTGCGAATTAGGTTAAAAAATTAACCCCTTATTCTATTTTGTAAAAACAAGGGGCTGATGGATACTAAAGGAATAACGCTCTAACGATGAAGAAATGCCCAATAAAATAACAGGCGCTGACAAGTCCTTTAGAAGCTGAAAATGAGAAGCGGAAGCGGTTGATTAGCCATATTGAGTAAGCGATTACTAACAATAATGAACCAATCATCACTGATAAGTTGTAATCATTGCTTAAGTAGAAGAATCTTTCGCCCGCAACCCAAAACATAGCAAAGGCGGCTAATAAAGTTAGAGAGGCAGGGATAGCTAATTTATCAAGCTTAGCCCAAACAATGACTAGAATGATAATGAAAGCAATAATAACGAATCCAAGTAAAGGAAGATAGAATGAGAGTTGGAGTGGCAGTAAAAAACTCACCATATAAAGTATGTAGCTTAAGAAAATCAAGGCAATGGATGGTAGTAAATACTTACCATCAAATATTCTTAAGATATCAGAAAGTAGTGTCGCTAATAATGCACCTACGATAAGGTAGCTATTAATATTGTGTTCGGGAACTTGCCATGCCCAAAGTAATAAAAGAAGTAGTGTGATAGGACGGAATAACCATCGTTGCCAATTAGGGCCTCGATATGCGGCATCGATATAAAGCCATCCGGAGAATAATACGGCGAGAAACGGCCAACTCATAATATCTTCCTTATATTCAGAACTGTTTTATTATTGATAGCAGAAAGTTTAATTTAAGAATAGCGGTTAATGACGAAACTGACGTACTTATTAAAATAATATCAGCACACAGTGTTGGGTCCATGTAACGATAGGAATTAGTGTAATGAATAAAGCGGCTATTTTAGGAATTGCAGTACTGATCATTATTATCGCATCAGCGACTTATCGTTTTTTTGAACAACGCAAACAGCGAATAAGTGATGATAATGCACCTGTAAAACTTTATATTGTTGAAGTGATTGATAAAAAAGAAATAGCGGCGAATGAACGACGTTCAAGAGAAAATGATGTCACTGGCCCAGAAATAACACATTATTATCAAGTCACCTTTCGTTTAACCACTGATGATCGTAAAGATTTGGTCTTGAATATTGATAAATCATCTTATCAAAATATCGAACCTGAAATGAAAGGGCGTTTATTTATGCAAGGCAGTCGTTTTGTACAGTTTGAAACAGATGTGCCAATCGATGAGCAAAATAATAAATAAGCGAAAGCGGTTATAAGATTGGCAACCTCTGGGGTAGGTGGGTAACCCCAGATAATTGCGAAGATATATGAAGATTACAGCTATTGTTTCGTTTTATTTTTCTGTTTTTCTTCGTATTCTTTTCGTAATTCTTTTTGTATTTTTAAAAGCTCAAAGATCCCAAAGAAAAAAATGCGAAATTGTAATGCCGTTGACGGTTTTTGATCTTTAGGTTGCCCTGCTTTATACATGACAATTTGTAATCCATGCATAATCACCATGAAAATTAATGCAATATCCATAAAGTATTTTAGAGGCTTAGGAAATGGAGAAATAATATTTAAAAGCAGAAAGCCCCAAACGCCGACCATTAAAAATCGGCCAAAAAAGATTAACATAACAACTCCATAAAAAATTAAGCAGATAAACTGCGAATATAAAGACGATACGCAACTTGTCCTGCGATCTTCTCTCTATGCAATGTCCAATGGATTGGCAGTGTATAAGTCTGTGCTTTAACTTCTTCCTCAATATAAATATAGCAATCTTGCGCTAACCAGCCGTTATTTTCTAATAATTGGACAGTGTCAGACAACATGCCTTTATGAAAAGGAGGATCTAAGAAAACGACATTATAAGGCGTGCCTTGCTTTGCGAGAAAGGATAATGCGCTGTCTTGAATAACCTGTCCATTATCAGCATTAAGTAAGGCTAAATTTGCACTAATTTGTTGAGCAACAGGACGTTCATATTCAATAAAGGTCGTTTCACGAGCATAGCGAGAAAGGGCTTCAATTCCTAAACCACCGCTTCCAGCAAAACAGTCGAGGCAACGGGCATCTTGGATAACAGGCATTAGCCAATTAAAGAGCGTTTCTTTCACTCTATCTGTTGTTGGTCGTAATCCTTGGCTATCAAGAACAGGAAGTTTACGACCACGCCATTTACCCCCAATTATTCTAATTTGTCCCATTGGGGCTTTTTGTGGTTTTTTGGCCATATTATTTTGATTTATATCGTTTAAACGTGATTTCTGGAGTGTTTTTTTGAATAAGGGATCAGTGTCTCTTGATATCTTGATGACTTCCCTTGATTTAATACGGAATAATTTACCATAAAATTCGTATAAAAGATGCGTTTATCCATGATCAAATGATAGACTTCATTATTATTTTCAATATCGTCAATGTAATCGCGCCATGATTTAGTGCGAGGAGTTTAGTAGCTAATGGCAAAAGAAAAAAAAGGTTTTTTCTCGTGGCTCGGTTTTGGGCGTAACAAAGAAGAAAATATTGAGCAAGAGAAAGAGCATCAACGCTTAGAAGAAGAGCGTTTAGAACAAGAACGTTTGGCAAAAGATGCCCAAGAAGAAGCTGCTTGCCAAGCACAGTTAGAAGCGGAACAAGAGCGCTTAGAAGCGCAACGTCAAGAAGCAGCACGTTTAGAGCAGGAACGTCTGGCACAAGAAGCTGAAGCTCAACGCCTTGCGCAAGAAGAGGCCCAGCGCCAAGCGGAACTTAAAGCAGAGCAGGAACGTTTAGAGCAGGAACGCGCAGAGCAGGAACGTCTGGCACAAGAAGCTGAAGCCCAACGCCTTGCGCAAGAAGAAGCCCAGCGCCAAGCGGAACTTAAAGCAGAGCAGGAACGTTTAGAAGCGCAACGCGCAGAGCAGGAACGTCTGGCACAAGAAGCTGAAGCCCAACGCCTTGCGCAAGAAGAAGCCCAGCGCCAAGCGGAACTTAAAGCAGAGCAGGAACGTTTAGAAGCGCAACGCGCAGAGCAGGAACGTCTGGCACAAGAAGCTGAAGCTCAACGCCTTGCGCAAGAAGAGGCCCAGCGCCAAGCGGAACTTAAAGCAGAGCAAGCACGTTTAGAAGCGCAACGCGCAGAGCAGGAACGTCTGGTACAAGAAGCTGAAGTCCAACGCCTTGCGCAAGAAGAAGCCCAGCGCCAAGCGGAACTTAAAGCAGAGCAGGAACGTTTAGAAGCGCAACGCGCAGAGCAGGAACGTCTGGCACAAGAAGCTGAAGCTCAACGCCTTGCGCAAGAAGAAGCCCAGCGCCAAGCGGAACTTAAAGCAGAGCAGGAACGTTTAGAAGCGCAACGCGCAGAGCAGGAACGTCTGGCACAAGAAGCCGAAGCTCAACGCCTTGCGCAAGAAGAGGAAAACGAACGTCTCGCTATTGCGCAAGCAGAAGCTGAAGATATTGAAGCTTTACGTGAAGAAGTGCTAGCAGATAAAGTTGTTGAACAAGAAAAACCTAAGAGAGAAGGTTTCTTTAGTCGACTGAAAAAAGGTTTACTGAAAACTCGCCAGAATTTAGGTTCAGGATTTATTGGCCTATTTCGTGGTAAGAAAATTGATGATGAGCTTTTTGAAGAGTTAGAAGAGCAACTCTTAATTGCTGATGTGGGAATGGAAACCACGACTAAAATCATCACCAGCCTGACCAAACACGCAACACATAAAGATCTTAAAGATGCTGAAGCCCTTTACGGCAAATTACGTGAAGAGATGGGCGAGATCTTAACGAAAGTTGATAAGCCATTAAATATTGAAGGTAAAAAACCTTTTGTTATTTTGATGGTCGGAGTTAATGGTGTGGGTAAAACAACTACAATCGGAAAATTAGCGCGACAATACCAAGCTGAGGGTAAATCGGTCATGTTAGCGGCAGGTGATACCTTCCGTGCTGCTGCTGTTGAGCAGTTACAAGTTTGGGGAGAGCGCAATAATATTCCTGTTGTCGCACAACATACAGGCGCTGATCCTGCATCTGTGATTTTTGATGCAATTCAATCAGCACAGGCAAAAGGTGTCGATGTTCTTATTGCTGATACCGCAGGACGATTGCAGAATAAATCCCATTTAATGGAAGAGCTGAAAAAAATCGTTCGTGTTATGAAGAAATTAGACGAAGAAGCGCCACATGAAGTGATGCTGACGTTAGATGCAAGTACCGGACAAAATGCAGTGAGCCAGGCTAAACTCTTTAATGAAACAGTTGGGCTAACTGGATTAACATTGACTAAACTCGATGGTACAGCAAAAGGGGGCGTTATCTTCTCCATTGCTGATCAGTTTAGTATTCCTATCCGTTATATCGGGGTAGGTGAAGGAATTGAAGATCTACGTCCGTTTAAGGCCGACGATTTTATTGAGGCTCTGTTTGCCCGCGAGGAGTAGTTTTAATGATCCGCTTCGAACACGTCAGCAAGGCTTATTTAGGTGGAAGACAAGCATTGCAGGGAGTTGATTTTCATCTTCGCCCTGGTGAAATGGCTTTTTTAACAGGTCACTCTGGTGCCGGTAAAAGTACATTGCTTAAATTAATTTGTGGAATAGAACGACCCAGTGATGGTGCTATTTGGTTTGCTGGCCATGATATCAGTAGACTAAAAAATAGTGAGATCCCTTTTCTGCGTCGTCAAATTGGGATGATCTTTCAAGATCACCACTTATTGATGGACAGAACGGTTTATGACAACGTTTCTCTTCCCCTGATTATTGCTGGCGCAAGTGAAGAAGATATTCGGCGCAGAGTTTCAGCTGCTTTAGATAAAGTAGGGCTTTTGGATAAAGCCAAAAATTATCCTATTCAACTCTCTGGTGGTGAACAACAACGTGTCGGTATTGCGCGCGCGGTTGTGAATAAACCGACTGTTTTACTCGCAGATGAACCAACAGGTAACCTTGATGGTGAGCTTTCAGAAGGCATTATGCGTCTTTTTGAAGAGTTCAATCGTGTTGGCGTAACCGTGTTAATGGCGACACACGATATGTCGCTGATAGAACGCAGAAATTATCGCATTCTTACATTAGGGCAAGGCAGAATGGTGGGAGGACAAAATGGCTAAAGCAAAAAGTTCCCGTAAATCAAAGCCAACGCCAAGTGCAAAAACCAAGGCGCTAAAAGGGGGAAGACGCGAACAGTGGCGTTATGCATGGCGTAACACGATGGCAGATTTTTTACGTCAGCCGCTCTCCTCTTTTTTAACGGTAATGGTTGTTGCTATTTCTCTCACCTTGCCTAGCATCTTTTATATTGTGTGGAAGAATGTTTCAACTGCGGCAGAACAATGGTATCCAACACCGCAGTTAACCGTTTATCTTGATAAATCTCTTGATGATTCATTAGCTGAAGCCACAATCAAGAAGATAGAAGCTTTAGATAAAGTTGAGAATGTTAACTATCTTTCACGACAAGATTCACTAGTGGAATTTCGTTCTTGGTCTGGTTTTAGTAGTGCGTTAGATATGTTAGAAGAGAATCCATTACCTGCGGTTGCGATTGTGACACCAGTTACGGAGCCTAGTGATAAACAATTGATGGTGAATTTGCGTGATACAGTAGCGAAAATACCCGGTGTTGATGAAGTAAGAATGGATGATAGCTGGTTTACTCGGCTTTCAACGTTAACTTCATTAGTTGGGCAAATTGCTTTGGTCATTGGTACATTGATGGTTGTTGCCCTGTTGCTGGTAATTGGTAACAGTGTGCGCCTCAATATTTTCAGTCGACGCGATACCATTAATGTGATGAAGCTAATTGGTGCAACCGACGGTTTTATTATGCGTCCTTTCCTTAATTGGGGATTGATCCTTGGTTTTATTGGTGCCGTATTCGCCCTAATTTTTTCAGCTTTACTGGTGTGGAAACTCTCAGATGTGGTGACTCAAGCGGCGACCGT
The DNA here is from genome assembly GCF_003144445.1 of Proteus sp. TJ1640. NCBI lineage: Bacteria > Pseudomonadati > Pseudomonadota > Gammaproteobacteria > Enterobacterales > Morganellaceae > Proteus > Proteus sp. TJ1640. The sequence goes on along the minus strand of NZ_PENY01000010.1, from coordinate 439,373 downwards.
GTTTGGAACGTCATTTTCCATCTCAGGATTAGGCTTTGATGAATCTATCATTCTTATTCTTGTTGCTATGATAATTGGCTGGCTGGCTGCATGGTTGACGACAATGCAACATTTGCGTCAATTCACACCCGAATAATATTTTATCATCTTTTTCCCTTTTTATTACGGCAGGTTGCATTATTATCGCAACCTTGCCATGTTATCACACCACTATCTTTGGCATAATAATGTTCTACACTTAATCTATACTAATTAAATTCTGTTTTTAATAGATGAATTTGTGGTTTGCTTGGTAAAGTACAAAGATATGTAAACATAGATGCGATATGAACCTTTAGTCTTTATGCTGGTCAAATTACGTTGTAAAACATAATATCTACCTCCGACTATGACCTGTTAAGTGCTATTATAAGGTTCTTCCTACTCGCCATACAGTATTAATATTAATTATCTATTTGATTTTCATGAGGATTTGAATGACAAAAGAAATGCAATCCTTAGCATTGGTTCCGCAAGGCAGCATTGAAGCGTATATACGTGCAGCCAATTCCTATCCGATGTTAACGGCAGAGGAAGAAAAGGAGCTCGCTGAACGGCTGCATTACGAGGGTGATTTGGATGCAGCAAGAACGCTTATCCTTTCACATCTGCGCTTCGTTATTCATGTTGCTCGCAGCTATTCTGGCTATGGCCTACCCCAAGCCGATCTTATCCAAGAAGGTAATATTGGTCTGATGAAAGCGGTTCGCCGTTTTAACCCAGAAGTGGGTGTTCGACTAGTCTCTTTTGCCGTACATTGGATCAAAGCAGAAATTCATGAATATGTGCTACGTAACTGGCGTATCGTGAAAGTCGCGACCACTAAATCTCAACGTAAACTGTTTTTTAATCTGCGAAAAAATAAAAAGCGTTTAGGTTGGTTTAATCAAGATGAAGTGGAATTAGTCGCAAGAGAATTGGGTGTGTCAGAAAGTGATGTCCGAGAAATGGAATCACGAATGTCAGCACAAGATATGGCATTTGATATGACTGCTGATGATAGTGATGATTCACATCCTATTGCTCCAGTACTTTTCTTAGAAGATAAGTCTTCAGACTTTGCCGACGGCATTGAGGAAGATAACTGGGATAATCATGCAGCAGATAAACTGACGTCAGCAATTGAAACTCTTGATGAACGTAGCCAAGATATTATTCGTGCCCGCTGGCTAGATGATGATAACAAATCGACATTGCAAGATTTGGCGACAAAATATGGTGTATCTGCTGAGCGTGTTCGCCAATTAGAAAAAAATGCGATGAAGAAATTGCGTTTAGCGATTGAAGATTAATCACATTTCAGACCATGTACACGCTCTCATAAAGTAGAGTATGTTATAAAAGCGATATGAAAATATCGCTTTTTTATTGCCCGGAGAATATAACGTGAAAATAGTTATCGCCCCTGATTCATTTAAAGAAAGCTTAAGTGCGAAAGAAGTTGCAACAGCGATAAAACAGGGGTTTTCACGCTATTTGCCAGATGCGCAATACTATTGCATTCCTATGGCTGATGGAGGAGAAGGTACAGTCACTTCATTGATTGATGCAACTCAAGGGCGATTAATTACTACACCAGTTTGCTCACCTTTAGGTAAACAAGTGACAGCAACGTGGGGTATCTTAGGCGATAACACCACTGCCGTGATTGAAATGGCACAAGCGTCTGGTCTTCATCTTATTCCAGCCTCTCAACGTGATCCCAATTTAACGACCAGCTATGGTACGGGTGAATTAATTAATGCCGCACTTGAGATGGGTGTTAAAAAAATCATTTTAGGATTAGGGGGAAGTGCCACCAATGACGCTGGTGCTGGCATGATGCAAGCACTTGGTCTTGGTCTTAAAGATAAATTAGGCTCCTCTTTGCCTTTTGGTGGGCAGGCATTAACACTGCTCCATTCTATTGATATCACAACGCTTAACCCTAAACTGAAGCAAGTCGAGATAGAAATTGCTTGTGATGTAACAAATCCGTTGTGTGGAGAAAAAGGGGCATCAGCTATTTTTGGTCCTCAAAAAGGCGCGACCAAAGATGATATTGCGCAACTTGATAAAGCCTTACGTCATTTTGGTACCTATCTTGAGAAAATGACGCAACGCAATCTTATTAATATTGCAGGAAGTGGTGCCGCGGGCGGGTTGGCGCTACCGTTACTTGCCTTTACGCAAGCAACGCTTTCGCCGGGAGTTGAACTGGTTGCTAAAGCGGTTGAACTAGAAAAATATTTTATTGATGCTGATTTAGTTATCACTGGAGAAGGCCGAATGGATAGCCAATCGGCGCAAGGTAAAACACCGACAGGCGTTGCTAAATTGGCAAAAAAATACCACCTTCCTGTTATTGCGTTGGTCGGTGGTTATTTACCTGACTATGATGTGGTTCATCAGCAGGGTATTGATGCCGTTTTCTCTATTGTACCGGGCGTTTCTACACTGGATGATGCACTTCATAATGCGCAAAAGAATCTTAGTGAAACGGCTTACAACGTGGCTAGACTTTATACTACTTGTCAAATATTGAGAACATAGAGATCAGATTGTGGCGATGGGCTAAATTGATGGTGTACTAAAAAAGCGTGTGCAACATCATATCCATTTTCTTCTGCGGATAAGCTTATTGCCTGCCAATGGCAAATATCAGGATAGGCAGATAAACATTGTGTCAGTAAATAATGCCCAACACCGCGACGACGAGTTACTTCTCTGACCATAAAATCAGTAATAACCGCTTTTTTATCTGATAATTTAACCCAGCAAGCCGCTAATAATCGCTCATTAAATCTCGCCACAAAGAGTACATTCTCGTTGTTTATCTCATTTGTTAGAGCTGATTGATAACGTGGATCTTGCCAAATTTTGCCTAAATCAATACGGTCTTGTTCAGAGAGCTGTGCCAGTTTTTCAATGGTTAATTTCATTAGATATCCTGTTAGTTTGCAGTTTGTTTTTTTTCTTTTAATGAAGACATTAAGGTCTTAATGGTGAAACACAATGCCAAACTCGTTAAGATCACACAAGAATAAAAGACATGCTCATAGTTATTGTCAGTCACAAAATAGACCGAAATTATAGGGCCAGCCGCCATTCCACAATAACGAATAAAGTTATAAATCCCCATTGCAGTTGCCCTCATTGAGCCAAACTGACTTGCTAATAATGTAGTGTGCGTTGGCATGGTTAAGCCTAAAGAAAGCCCGTATAACACAGTTAAGCCAAGCATGACAGGTAATGAGATTTGCCAAAAGAGTGCAAATAACGTCAACATAGTCAGGTTGATACAAGAGGTAATAATCACACCATATTCAGCGCTAAATAGATGGCAAATTCTACGGTAAAGATAGCTACCTAAGACAAGTGCTATCGACATAGGCATATATAATCCACCTATTTCAGTGCTGTTAAGTTGATAGAGATGAAAGGCAATTAAGGGTAAGAAAACCAGTAGACAAAAATAGTTATAAAACACCATAAAACTCATGACAAATACAGATTTACCCTCAGGTGCTATAAGCACTTGTTGCATCGCTGATAAGCTTTTAAAGGTTTCCTTTTGTTCCGGACGTGTTTCAGGTAAATAAAAGAGATGTGTGATCAGTAATAGGATACCGATAACAGCCAAGAAAATAAAAATACCTTGATATTGATAATGTTGTGCTAAATATCCACCTAATAAAGGGCCACAAGCTGGTGCTAGTGCTAATAGCATTTGATACGATCCCATTGCTTTTGCGCGATCGTTTCCTTGGTAAAGATCGCCAAGAATAGTTGCTGCAACTACGGGAATGGCTGCAATACCGATAGCTTGGATCACACGCCAAAAAATCAATAAGCCAATAGAGTCAGACCAAACACAACCCAATGCACCCACAATAGAAATGGCTAATCCACTGAGTAAAATTGGCTTTCTTCCCCATTTATCAATCAATGAACCATAAAATAGTTGCATAACAGCCATAGCAAAAGTAAATGCAGATACCGTCAGATTAACCAGTGATAACGTGGTATTAAATTGCTGCTGTATCAAGGGAAGTACAGGGGTATAAATATTTTGTGCTAAAGAGCCTAATAGTGCGCTAAAGCAAATGAGATAAAACAAACTGCGGATTGATAATTTCATGATATAGTCTCTCTTTATCTATTTTGTTTCCATGGAAACAAAATAGATAATAGCGACATTTTGATTGTTGTAAATACTTTTGGTACTATTTTTTAAAATATTTTTTCCAAGGAAACAAAATGACAAAAGAGAATGTAACAACACAAGACTTGTTAAAAGGGTTAAGTGATTTCTTGCATCTTAAAGATGAACATGTCAATGAGGAGCATAAAAAAGTATTAGAAGAGAAGGGGTTAGAGAATTATTCACTCACAGAATTGCATGTTATTCATTGTATTGGTGAGGAGAGCATGAGAAATCTAACGACTATCAGTGAATATATGACAATGACTCGAGGAGCGGTCTCAAAAATTTGTAGTCGATTACAAAAAAAAGGTGCGATTGAAAAAATAAAATTGGCAGACAATCAAAAAGAGATCTTTTTTATTTTAACCGATCAAGGAGAGCAGCTTTTTCATGCACATGGGGTACTACATCAACAATCTCAAGCAAAATGGTCTGCATTGTTTGAACAATATGATCAGCAGGAAAGGCAAGCAATTAAACGTTTTTTTGCCGATGTTGTGGATCGTTTTCGTCATTCATAACCGATAAGCCTGAAAAGAAAACCCCCATATCATGAGATATAGGGGCAAGGTCATTATTTTTTATCTGCAGCGATGCGATTACGGATATTATCAGCACGCTCTTTTGATGGTGGGTGAGAATCAAACATACTTGAATCACCACCCCCTAATTTAGCGAGCTTCTCAAAGCCTGTAACCAACCCTGCTGTATTAACGCCACGTTTTGTTAGCAGATCATAAGAGAAATTATCTGCTTCAGTTTCTTGATGTTGTGAGAATTGAGCATTAATTAATTTCTGACCCATTTCAGCTAATTGTGAGCTGCTTAATTGTGCTGCAACGCCACCCGCTGATGCTGCTGCCGTACGTGCAGCAACTGTTGCGTGAGCAACTTGAATTGCTTTACGGGTATGGCCTAAAGCAACATGACCCATTTCATGACCTAAAACGCCTTCAACTTCGTTATCTGTCATCATGTCCATTAAACCACTATAAACACGAACACAACCGTTAGCCATAGCCCATGCGTTCACATCTTTAGTCATGTATACTTTGTAATTTACCGGAGTGCCATTAACTTCATTACCTAACGCTTTAGCGATATTATTCAAACGTTTGGTGTAAGTGCTATTGGCTGGAGCGACTTTATTTTGGGCATCCATTTCTTTACATGCATCATTTGTTAGTGCTTTGATATCATCATCGCTTAATGTTGCAGCTTGGAAAAGTTGGGTTCCTGATTTAGTCAGCATATCGGTATTGAGGTTTTGACAACCTGAGAGTAGTGCTGCTGATACCATCACTGTAGCAAGTAATTTAATTTTCATTTTTTAATTAAGTCCTTTTCTGCTTGGCAGTTTATATAAGTGCAGATCAAATTCGAGCAGAAGAATAACAGTGCTTATCTATTGGCGCAATATAGGTATTTTATGAAAAAATATATCTCCATATATGTTTTTTTCTTTCCTCAGTAAAAATGTATTATTATTTCTTTCCTTAACATGAGGAAAAAACGGATTAATAAATTTAACTTGTTTAAAATTAAGATAATTAATTGGTAGGTTAAGTTTAAAAAGATAAGTTTTGTTGGTTAAATATTATATAAAACATTTAATTATACTTATTTTAAGTGTAAGTAATGTTATTTTTTATTTATTTGGAACAATATCAAAAGAACGCGGTATTTAGTACGGATTTTTATTTGTTTAATTCTGACAAAGTTTATATTTTTGATATTTATTGCTTTGTTTTAAATAAATAGCGATGCTCAACACATCGCTATTCAGATTAAACTGAAAATGAAAAAAACGATATCAATATCTTATGAAACCATTAATTCACTGATGATCATAAAAGGGCGATTAATACGTTTTCCTGTTTGCTCATCAAAGAAATGTAGGTTTTCCGGATGAATAGTAAGACCTATTTTGTGACCAATATTCACACCATGATCGTTCGGCGCGCGAATAACAACAGGTTGTTTTTGTTTATCACAGGTTGTGGCATAAATTAAAACATCAGCACCTAATGCTTCAATAAATTCAACATCAACATGGAACATAGGATGCTGGTGGCTAATGAGTAAATGCTCAGGGCGTAAACCTAATTTAATCGCTTGATAAGGAAGGTGCTGAGATGAAACAGCAATGTGCCCATCAGCGACTTCAATTACACCATGATTAATGGAAGTTTCTAAAATATTCATTGCAGGAGAACCCATAAAGGTAGCCACAAACACGGAAGCCGGGCTTTCATAAATATCTAACGGTGTGCCTACTTGTTCTATATTTCCTTGATTTAGCACCACCAACTTATCGGCTAATGTCATGGCTTCAACTTGATCGTGTGTAACGTAGATCGACGTTGTGGAGAGTTTTCGTTGTAGCTTTTTTATCTCAAGGCGCATTTGTACACGTAATTTTGCATCAAGGTTAGAGAGTGGCTCATCAAATAAAAAGACTTTAGGTTTACGGACAATGGCTCTGCCCATTGCCACACGTTGTCGTTGCCCACCTGATAGCTCTTTAGGTTTTCTATCAAGTAAGTGGCTGATTTCCAGCATTTGAGCTGCATTTGTGACAAGTTCTTCAATCTTTGCTTTTGGTGTTTTTCGATTACGCAAACCATATGCCATGTTGTTATAAACCGACATATGGGGATAAAGAGCGTAGTTTTGAAAAACCATGGCGATATCACGCTCACTGGGTTCGTGTTCATTAACACGCAAATTATCAATAAGTAAATCACCTTGTGTAATGGTTTCTAATCCCGCAATCATTCGCAGTAATGTCGATTTACCACAACCGCTAGGGCCGACTAATACCACCATTTCGCCTTGCTCAATAGAAAGATTTAATTTTGAAATGGCTTGATGACCATTTGGGTAACGCTTTTCTAAATCAGTGAGAGTGACGGTTGTCATGTTATTTCTCCGTATCAATAAAGCCTTTTACAAAGGCTCTTTGCATCAGAATGACGATAAAGACAGGAGGCAACATCGCAATTAATGTGGTTGCCATAATTTTATTCCATTCAATAACACCATCGGAAACCGCAACCATCTGTTTAATACCCATCACAATAGTGTAATAGTGGGTATCTGTCGTGATAAGCATTGGCCAAAGATATTGGTTCCAGCCATAAATAAATGTGATAACAAACAAGGCGGCTATATTGGTACGTGAAAGAGGAAGTAAGATGGTGAAAAAGAATCTTATCGGGCCTGCGCCATCAATTTTGGCTGCTTCAATAAGCTCCGGGGTAATAGTAAGAAAGAATTGTCGAAATAAAAAAGTAGCGGTAGCGCTGGCAATTAATGGAATGGTTAATCCTGCATAAGAGTTCAGCATATTAAGGTTAGTAACAACCTCAAATGTCGGCATAATACGAACTTCAACGGGCAGCATTAATGTAAAAAAGATGGTCCAAAAGGCAAGCATACGGCCTGGAAAGCGAAAGAATACAACCGCATAGGCTGATAAAATTGAAATGATTAATTTTCCGATAGTGATAACTATCGCCATGATTAATGAATTCAACAACATACTGTTAATTGAGATCGCACTATTTTGTGTTGTACCCACTTGTGACAATAGGGTTTTAAAAATAGTGAAACCTTCAGTGCCGAACCAAAGCGGCGATCCTGTGGCAAATTCGGTATTTTGATGTGTTGTAGCAACAAGCGCTATCCATACAGGAAATGCGACAGAAAGAATGCCAACAATGAGGATCAAGTGGCAAAAAGCGTGAAATAAAGGTCTGCGTTCAACCATCAGTAAGCCACCTTTTTCTCAACATAACGAAATTGAATAATGGTTAATATCGCGACGATAAACATTAAAATAACGGATTGTGCAGCAGAGGAGCCTAAATCTAATCCCACAAAACCATCGTTATAGACCTTATAAACCAGCGTTGATGTACTACTGCCTGGGCCACCTTGTGTCATGGCATGGATAATCGCGAATGTATCAAAAAAGGCATAAGCAAAATTCACGACCAGTAAGAAAAAAGTGGTCGGTGAAATAAGCGGAAAGCTTATTGTTATAAAGCGTTTAATAGGTCCACTGCCATCAATAGCGGCTGCTTCTAATAGTGATTTAGGTACAGATTGCAAGGCTGCGAGGAAAAACAGAAAGTTATAACTCACTTGTTTCCATGTCGCCGTTAGAATCACCATCCACATAGCATGATGGGTATTCAGTACCGGATCCCAATTAATGCCTATCTGTTTTAATAATTGGCTTAATACACCAATCGTAGGATCAAGCATAAATAACCAAAGAAAACCCGCGATAACTGGCGCAATGGCATAGGGTGAAATTAAGATTGTGCGATAAAACAGTTTGCCTCGTAAAATTTGCTCGGCAATGCCGGCCAAAACAAGTGCAGATAACATAGAGAGAAAGACAACACTGGTGCTAAAAATCAATGTGGTGATTAAACTGTCAAAATAGTAACTATTGCTAAATAAACGCTGAAAGTTTTCGAGACCAACAAACTCGCTACTCAGGCCAAACGCATCTTCTAATTGAAATGACTGAAAGAAAGCTTGCCCAGCAGGCCAAATAAAAAAGATAAGTGTGATAGCCAGTTGAGGAAAAATCAGCGCTAGAGGTAACCATTTTTGTTTAAAATAAATGGATTGAGAAGCCATACAGTATCCAGTAAATCGATAAAAACAGAAGGCGAGCACTTGGCTCGCCTAATATAAATGATTATTATTGAGTACGTTCAAAGCGGCGTAATTGCTCATTTCCACGTGTGACAGCATTATCCAATGCAGCTTGAGCACTCTGTTTTCCTGACCATACTTTTTCTAACTCTTCATCAACAATTTCGCGTGTTTGTAAGAAATTACCAAAGCGTAATCCTTTAGAGTTTGCAGTCGGTTCTGAGGTTGTCATTTGTAATATTGCGGTGTCAGCCCCTGGATTTTGCTGATAAAAGCCTTGTTGTTGCGTCAATGCGTAAGCGGCTTTAGTAACAGGAAGATAACCGGTAGCTTGGTGCCAATCAGCTTGTACTTCAGGGCTTGAAAGATAAGTGAAGAATTTCGCCACACCGTTATATTCCGCATCTGGACGCCCTGACATAACCCATAAAGACGCACCACCAATAATGGTGTTAGCGGGTTTTTGTACCAGCGTATCGTCATAAGGTAATTGGCTAACACCAATATCAATGCCTTTCATATTCTCTTTAATACCAGCAAAACCGGCGGATGATTCCATCACCATGGCGCACTCTTGAGTATAAAATAGAGGCATTGAATCGGATTGGCGCCCACCATATTTGAAAATACCTGATTTAGACCAATCTGCCATTTGTTGAATATGAGCCACGAAAGGGGCCTTATTAAATAGAAACGTCGTATCTAAGCCATCAAAACCATTATTGTTTGTCGCAATAGGTAAATTATTACGTGCCCCAAAGTTTTCTATTTGAGTCCATGATTGCCATGTGGTGGTAAATCCACATTTCACTCCAGAATCGAGCAGTTTCTGAGATACAGCTTCCATCTCTTTCCATGTTTTAGGCGGTTGCTCTATACCTGCTTTTTTAAATAGAACCTTGTTGTAATAAAGCACGGGGGTTGAGCTATTAAAGGGCAGTGACATCATTTTGCCATCGCTGGTGGTGTAATAGCCCGTCACGGTAGAGAGATAACTATTAGGATCAAAAGGCTCGTTAGTTTTTTCCATTAATTGATAAACCGGAAAAACGGCTTTTTTAGCGCCCATCATGCTGGCTGTACCGACTTCAAAGACTTGCACAATAGCAGGTTGGTTTTTAGCACGAAACGAGGCTACTGCACTGGTCATCGTTTCAGCATAAGTGCCTTTATAAACAGGCTTTATCTCATATTCAGATTGGCTTGCATTAAAATCAGAGGCGATTTGATTAACTTTCTGACCGAGCGCACCTCCCATTGCATGCCACCATTCAATTTGTGTTTTTGCGTGTGTAGGAGAAGTAAATAACGCCATTGCAACAGCAAGACCTGTTATTGATTTTATCGACATGCAGAATTTCCTTTTTAATCGAAAGTTAAAGGTGCAATCTAATCTGCGAATTACCCTAAATGTTGTTTATGACAAAGGGGTGACAATTAAATGAAGATATATTGATGGTATGACTGTCAAATTGCTGTCATAAATGGTTGTCATGATGTCGGCACAAATGAAAAGGAGAGAGAAATGAAGATAGCTGCTCACCGAGGTTTTTCTGGAAAAGCCCCTGAAAATACATTGGCTGCGTTTAAAATGGCAATTGATTTCGGGTGCGAATGGATTGAAACGGATGTGCAATTAACCGCGGATCATGTTCCTGTGCTTATTCATGATAAAACAGTTAATCGTTGCACAAATGGGCAAGGTGCTGTGCGTTTTCATACCTTAGATGATTTGCATCGTCTTGATGCGGGAAGTTGGTTTAGCTCACTCTATCAAGGTGAGAAAATTCCTTCTTTAAGACAAGGATTGCAGCTAATTAAGCGTTCAGGAACAAAGCTTAATATTGAGTTGAAGACATGGCCTGATGATGATGTTGAGCGTTTATGTTTAGCGGTTTCTGATATGATAAAAAGTGCAGATATTCCGAATGAGCAAATTTTATTTTCTTCTTTTGATACGCATGCACTTACTGTTATGAAACGATTCCTGCCTTTTATTCGCAGAGGCCAATTATGGGATGAGATCCCTGATAATGCGTTAGAAACACTAAAAGCGATTGATGGTTTTAGTGTGCATTGTAATTACAAGTATCTTACACAAGAACAAGCACAGTTGTTAAAACAGGCAGGCTATGAAATTTATTGTTATACCCCGAATAATCCTGAAGAAGTGAAAGATTTTGAGCAATGGGGTGTTGATATGCTAATTACCGATATGCCTGATGTTTATCAACCGGATATTTATGATGTAGCAAAATGAAAAAGAACTAACCATTCCGCTTATTGTATTGAATAAGGTGTTATCGATATGTTTGATGACGCCTTTCCTCCTTTTCCTTTCGTATTTTAAGAGAAACGTTGAGTAATAGATGTTTTATTTACATTCTCTGCTATCATCCTGCGCAATTAATGAATAGATATTGTTCAACACGATAATGTTTATCTCATTAAAAATAAAAATGGGGAAAATGGTTAGCGATATGGCGACCTTATTAACCCAACCTCTAAGAGTAGAGGTGAGTTATTTCTACTTTAATTGCCAATAATATCATTGAGAGTGAAACATGAAAGAACTCGTTGTTGTTGCCATTGGAGGCAACAGTATTATTAAAGACAATGCAAGCCAGTCTATCGCTCATCAAGAACAAGCAGTACAAGAGGTTGCAGCCCATATTAGTGACATGGTGGCTGAAGGGTATAATATTGTTTTAACTCATGGTAACGGGCCACAAGTAGGGCTTGATTTACGCCGTGCGGAAGTTGCACATGTACAAGAAGGTTTACCATTAACACCATTAGCCAACTGTGTCGCAGATACACAAGGGGGTATTGGTTATTTAATACAACAAGCGTTGACCAATAAGCTTCGTGTTCAACACAATAAACAAGCAATTACCCTTATTACACAAGTTGAAGTAGATAAAAACGATCCCAACTTTGTTTCCCCAACAAAACCTATTGGTGCATTTTTCTCTGAACAAGAGATGGCACAATTAAAGCAAGAAAACCCTCAATGGCATTTTGTTGAAGACGCTGGTCGTGGTTATCGTCGAGTTGTTGCCTCTCCTGTTCCACAGCATGTAATTGAATCTAATGCAATTAAATCATTGTCAGAATGTGGCTATGTTGTTATTGCTGTCGGAGGCGGTGGCATTCCGGTCATTAAAAATGAGCAAGGTAATTACCAAAGTGTTGATGCCGTTATTGATAAAGATCTGTCATCAACGTTACTGGCAAAAGAATTACATGCAGATATTCTGATTATTACAACAGGGGTTGAAAAAGTCTGTATTCATTTCGGCAAGCCAGAACAAAAAGCGTTAGGTGAAACCTCTGTGACAGAAATGACACAATATATGCATGAGGGGCATTTTCCTCCAGGCAGTATGCTTCCTAAAATCGAAGCGAGTTTGTCATTTTTAGCTGCGGGTGGAAAAAGAGTGATTATCACAACGCCAGAAAAACTGGCTTCAGCCTTAAAAGGTGAAACAGGAACACATATCGTTGCTTAATCATCTTCATAAGTAGTGTTCGATTATTATCATTGTTCAGCGCCTTATTTGTAAAAAGTAAGGCGCTTATTTTATGTGTATATTTTTATGATGATTAAATAGAATGATTGGCGGGATAGGCTTTTGCGTAATGGCGAGGGTTTAATCGTGCAAATAATCCTATCGTAATAATCACTAAAATGGCATGAAATGCCCATGCATAAGTAAAGCTTCCATCAGGTTGGCGTAATAGCACAGCAACTAATGGGCCAAAAGCGGCAATAATAAAGCCACCACCTTGCATTAAGGCTGACAGAGCACCCGCTTGCGCTGGATCTGGAATATGATCAAGCGCGACAATCATCATCATGGAAAAACATCCTCCTAAGCCACAGCCTAAGAAAATACTCCAAAGATAAGGCGCACTCATGGGGATTGTCATGATTGCGGCAAAACCGATAAATTGGCTTATTAATGTTATTGTAAGCCAAAAACGCCTGTCGTGATTTTTAGCCGCTAAGAAAGGAATAATCAACGCGGCAGAAGCTTGAAAAAGGGAAAGGATAGCGACTAGAGAGCCACTTTGGGCGCTTGGCATTCCTAACGATTGATAGAAAGGTGCTAGCCATGTTACCACTGAAGCATATCCTGCATTAACACAACCAAACCCTAAGATAAGTAACCCTGTTCTAGGACGCCAGATTAAGGTATTGAGTGATATTTTATTGGCAGAGGTGGCGCTATTTTTAATAGAAAAAAGAATAGCAACAAATGCAAAACCAGCAGGAAGCGCAAACCATGCTAAAGCATTTTGCCAATGACCATCAGGGGCGGTGAGAATAGGGGAAAGTTGAGCACCTAGTGCGCCTCCTCCCATTAACATGGCGGAATATAGCCCCATCATGATAGGCGTTCGGTTTCCAAACCATCCTTTAATAATGCCAGGAAATACCGCTTGAATATAAGCGACACTTAAACCGCAGAAGAGGGCGGTCAATAATAGCTGATTGCCATCAGAAACATAAGCTCGAGAAAATGAGCCAATAAGAAGCATCAACATTGCGACTAACAGTCCTTTACGTACTTGAATGTAAGACTGTAAGAAAGGAACGACTAATGCCCCTACTCCCATTAAAAGCATTGGTAATAGTGTGAGTAATGAGACTTGGCTATAACTCATTCCTGTTGAGGCAATAATATTGTCAATAACAGGGCCAGGGCCAGTTAAGAAGGGGCGTAAGTTTATCCCCACTAGAATAATAGTGAGGATAATCTGCCATGTTTTTTTTCGTGGTAAGGCAGTCATTGTCATTCCCTGATAAAAATAAATATTACCTACTTTATGGACAATGTTGATATAAACAGATGAGGGATTTTATATCAACATAAATATCATTAGGTATTTTAATTAATCATCACACTATTTAAGAGATGTATTTTAATTTCCACTGTTTAATCTGACTTTTGGGATTAATTAATACAAACTCATAATGTTCAAAATGAGAAAGTACCTTTTTAAATTCCAGAGTTGCTTTATCTAAATCCCACGATTTAGGGAAATAAAAGCCATCAAAAGAAATATTTTCTAATCTTGCAATAAATTGATGAATAAATTCATCAAATCCCCCATAAGTTAGTGCGATTTTACCAGTCCAATCAATATTAAAAGTATTATTGGATTGGCGTTGGAAAGTGATTTGATGATTTGTACATGCATCATGACCTAATAAGTAAATACTGAAAGCGGGGACTTCTGCTCTTTCTTCATCCTCATCGGTATCACTATCGATTTGAGGGGCAATATCAACATTAAATTGATGATTAATAAAGTTATCAAAATCAAACGGTGTATTTCCTGTACTGAGCAAAATACCTTGGTCGTCAGACCAATAAGTTGAGGAGAGTGTACAGCAGTGATAATTATCCCAAACGATTTGAGCTTGCCAGTGTGTAAGGCTGGTATATTCTTCCTCATCATCTAATTCATCTTCATCTATATCATCAAGATAATCCTCACCTTCACTTAAATAGTAACTGTTACTTCTAAGGTGCAGATCAAACCAAAGTTGACCGTGCTTATCTAATCGACCAGACCAGATAAACTCTTTGATTGCATGAGGTTTAGGATAAGCACTATCAATAAATGTAATGGTACGTACTGGTATGGTCATGGTTTATTTTCTTTTTAATATAGGTTTGTTTACTAGGGTAATAGATTGATAACTATCAGCATGATTATGATAAAAGTGATACTCACTCTAAAATACCATACATTACACGGTGTAATAGAACTCAAATAAGTGAGATAGTGATGTTAACGGCATTAAATCAGCAACTACCTATTCCTTCTGCAATACATGAAAATGGAAAAGAAGAGAAATGGCCATTAATTGATAACAAATATGCCTTTCCCAACGATTATATTGCGTTTATCACCCAATATGGATCAGGTCAGATAGCTGATTTTATAACGTTATTTAATCCCTTTAGCAAAAATGAGTACATTAATTTTTTTCAGCAAAAAGAGTGGATACTTGAAGATTTCGATTCATTAATCAATGAAGATCCTGATTACTATCCTTTTGTTCTATATCCAAAATGTAATGGGCTTTTACCCATTGGTGTTACTGATAATGGTGATACGCTTTTTTGGGTTGTTTTATCAGAAAATAGTGAGCTTTGGACAATGGCTATTATTCCATCTAGAGGATCAGAGATAGAATTTATTGCAGAAAATCTGACTGGATTTTTAGAGGGAGTATTATCAAAACGAATACGTTGCCAGTCATTTCCTGAGGGATTCCCATTAGAAAAATGATATTTAGCCCAGAAGTTTGATGAGTTATTTTCCTATGGGGAGTTGAGTCACAAAATAGGAAGTAGCAAGTCCTATAAAGATAGATATGCTAAAGCTAATCAGTGTACCTAACATGACATATTCTGTTAGCTTTTTATCTTGATCGTTTTGTAATTCACCAAATCTAAATATTGATTTAGCTGCTAATAGAAAGCCAATCGCTGTAAATTGATTTAAAAGAATAAAAGTTAAGATTAGAGTTCTTTCTAAATAACCAATTGATTTACCAGCTGAAATTAAAGTAGACCCCTCTTCTACAATAGGTGTCCATTTTTTCAGCAACATATAAATAAGAATGGAGACAGGTTTCCAAATAATGATATAGGAAAAAATAAATATCATATACTTGTAATTAATTTCTTTGAAACTTAACTTAACAAAAATCTGTGTATTTTCATTAATAAGAATTAACCATAAAAGTGTAATTATTAAGAAATGAAATACTTGATCGGTAATAAACCATTTTAGAGAATTATCAGTATAAGATTTTGCGAGATCGAATAAATAATGAGTGATAAATATAATAAGACTGTAAACCAAAATAGCATTGAAATTGACTTTTGCCATTAAGATCAGAACGATAAATGTGATCCCACCTTGTAGTAATGAATGAAAGTAAAGCTCTTTAGATTTGTAGTGAAGTGAATTCCGCGCTTCTATCCAGCTTTTAGGTTGCAAATAAAAATCAAAAATAATATGAGCAAGGTAAAGAGAAATAAGAAGCGTGAAATTGTACATATCAATAAGCCTTGTTAATTAAATAATTAAAGTATTGAATATATTCATCTATTAACTGATAGTGGCTAGCGTTTAATAATCTAGTAATATTACTTCTCGATTTTTTTAATTCATCAGCAATAGCATAGTGAGATTTATCTTCATTAACCATATATTTAAGTAAAACTTGCGCTTGTGCTCGAGTTATTTCTTTAAGTTGTATATCTAAGTATTTAGTCACTAAAGTAATGTTTTTTTGAAATTCTTTATCTGATGCGGATATTGTTAATATTTCACTTTTCATCTTATCTAATCCTTCACCCGATAAGATAAAGGCCTCACCCGTTGATGTTCTAATATCATTACGTAATGAATTAATTTGACCGATACCAATACTTTGACGAGCACAGATGTCTAGTTCGGACGTTTTCAATGCTAATTGAATGACAATAGCAACTTTAATGGCATCACAAGCGTGTAAGCAAACAAGTTGGAAGGAGTCACCGCGATATCTGTCATATTTAAGTGGTAGTTGTTCTGAGAGTAATTGAACCGTTTGCTCCAAGGTATAGAGCATAACATCATAGTTTTCAGGTGTGATGTTTCTAGAGTTTATGATATCACCTGTAATCACACTTACGATGTCTTTATTCATTAGCTTGCTCTTATCATTTTGTGAGAGAAATAGAATGAGTATAGTGATCTTTTATTCAGTTATTTAATTGAAATACCAAAGAGAATGTTACTATATTTGGTAACATGATCAAATGTTACCATATTTGGTAACTTAATAATTTATGTTATAGAGCAAGCGTGAAAAATAGGCAACAAAAAAGCCTTTTCTGGAAACCAGAAAAGGCTTTTTATAAAAATAGACCTAACTGACTAGGATCAGTTCATGCCGTATTTTTTCAGTTTCTTACGCAGTGTGCCGCGGTTAATGCCCATCATTTGCGCTGCACGCGTTTGGTTGCCACGGGTGTACTGCATTACCATGTCCAACAATGGCTGTTCAACTTCAGCCAATACTAGCTCATATAAGTCATTAACATCTTGACCGTTTAATTGAGCAAAATAGTTCTTCAGTGCTTGTTTAACTGAGTCACGTAAAGGTTTTTGGGTCACCTGATCTTGTGAATTTACGGTGGCAACTGTTAGTACGTCTGAATTTACGCGTTGTTCGAACATAGTTCTGTCAGCTCTTTTATTTATTTACGCAAAAAATTTTCGAAATATGCTTCCAACGCCTCCAGCTGTTCGCTGGCATCCTCTATGGCGTTGAAGGAGCGCCGAAACTGGTCATCAGGGGCATGTTCCTTGAGATACCAAGAGACATGCTTGCGTGCAATGCGAGTTCCTTTGCCTTGACCGTAAAAGTCGTGCAACTCACGCACATGCTTTTGCATTATTTGTTGTACCTCTGCAATCGGCAGAGGGGGCAACAGTTCACCTGTGTCCAGATAGTGCTGGATTTCCCGAAAGATCCAGGGTCTTCCCTGAGCAGCGCGACCGATCATTAAAGCATCGGCTCCAGTGTAGTCTAATACTGCTCTGGCTTTTAGCGGGTCTGTTATGTCTCCATTCGCAATAATGGGAATAGAAACATTCTGCTTAACTGTCCGAATGCTGTCGTATTCGGCTTCCCCTTTGAACAAACACTCGCGTGTACGTCCATGAATAGTAAGAGCCTGAATACCACAACGTTCAGCCAATTTGGCAATCTCTACACAGTTACGTTCATCAGGTGACCAGCCAGTACGGATCTTGAGAGTAACAGGTACATCTACCGCGTTAACCACTGCAGAGAGGATCTCTGCGACAAGGTCGGGATGACGAAGTAGTGCTGAACCCGCTAGCTTTTTATTCACCTTTTTTGCAGGGCAACCCATATTAATGTCGATAATTTGAGCGCCACTATCTGCGTTTATTTTCGCAGCTGCCGCCATATCAACGGGATCACTTCCTGCAATTTGTACGGAGCGGATCCCCAATTCATCACTATGTACCATTCGTAACCGAGACTTGTCAGTCTGCCAAACCTGAGGATTGGAAGAAAGCATTTCAGAAACTGTCATACCCGCACCCATATCATAGCAAAGCGACCGAAAAGGTCGGTCTGTAACGCCAGCCATGGGAGCCGCGATAAGGCAATTTTTTAACTGATACTGTCCGATTCGCATAGATGAAAAGAGGGCCAAACTGTGACTGCAAGGGCGCGTATATTACGCATTTTTTGCCAGATATGAAAGGACAAAGTTTAACCAAATTGCGAAAAAAAGTTACTTTTTTATACTTGATTTTTTATAAATTGATTATTTAATTAATAAAAACATAGTGTTATATGTTTTTAAAAAATTAAAATTTGATGATGTAGAATTGATAAACAAGTGGAACTAAGTGGAGTTTATCAGGCAAAAGTGTGATTAATGCCTGATAAACAATAATTAAGTAAAATTTTAACGTAATGAGATTATCTCATTTTGGTTAATATTTGTTCGGTGTTATTTTTTTACACCAGTAATACGGCACCACTCTTCTTTTTCGGCAACAGGATCTAAGTTAAATAGCCCTTCATAGGCAGCAGCTACACCTTCTGCTTGTGTCGCTAACACACCAGAAAGACCTAGATGTCCACCTTGACGAGGCAATGTACTGATAACAGGTGCAAGTTCACGCAATGGGCCGGCTAAAATATTCGCGACCACAACATCTGCAGTGAGGTTATCAGGCTGGTCTTTTGCAAGATATAATGTGAGGGCGTCAGAAACGCCATTACGTTGCGCGTTATCACGACTTGCTTGGATGGCTTGAGGATCAATATCAATACCAATTGCTTTAGCTGCACCTAATTTTAAGGCTGCAATGGCTAAAATTCCAGAACCACAACCGAAGTCGATAACCGTTTTACCCGCTAAATCTAAACCATCAAGCCACTGAAGGCATAATGAGGTAGTAGGGTGGGTACCTGTACCAAATGCCAGACCAGGGTCTAGCATGACGTTTACGGCGTTAGGATCGGGTACTTCACGCCAACTTGGGCAAATCCATAAACGCTCACCAAAACGCATCGGATGGAAGTTATCCATCCATTCACGTTCCCAATCTTTATCTTCGAGTTGTTCAATTTTGTGTAGGAAGCCCTGACCGAGTAATGGCGTGTTTTCTAACATCGCCACAACGATTTTCATGTCAGTTTCTGCATCATATAAACCGATAACGTCAGTATCACCCCAAAGACGAGTTTCACCCGGTAAAGGTTCAAAAATAGGCGTATCGTGACTATCTTGGAAAGTCACTGAAACGGCACCGCTTTCAACTAATTCATCACCAATAGCTTCTGCATTAGCGGCGGTTGCATTAAGTCTTAATTGTATCCAAGGCATAATTTGTCTCTTTAAAAACGAATTCACTGTAATGATGCTGATTGAGGCAGAGTATGCGCTCCAAATCGATTAGCCACAAGAAACGCGGCTAAGCTTAATAACAGTGATGGAATAATAGGATGGAATCCGGCTATTTGGATATTAAATGTTGCTAAGGTGGCATAGAGCGTGGCACCTGTGATCATGCCGGCAATAGCACCATAACGGTTAGCTTTCTCCCAATAAAGCCCAAGGACTAGAGGCCATAAGAAAACGGCTTGTAGGCCACCAAAAGCGAGTAAGTTAAGCCAAATAATCATTGATGGTGGGTTCCATGCGGCAAACAGCAGTAGTACACCTAAAATCAAGGTTGAAAGGCTCGATAAACGAGAGATTCGTTTTTCATTAGTGATCGCATGCGGAGCGATATTGAGATAGAGATCTTTGACCAACGTTGCTGACGATTGTAACAGTTGCGCATTTATCGTCGACATAATGGCAGCCATAGGTGCAGCAAGGAAAATACCAGCTGCAATTGGCGGTAATACCGCAACCATTAATGTTGGAATAACCTGATCTGGAACAGTCAGATCAGGAATGATTGCCCGACCTAATGCACCAGCAAAGTGCATACCAAACATTAATAATGACATCACGATTGTGCCAATAATGATCCCTTTATGCATGGCTTTACTGTCTTTGTAAGAGATACAACGTACCGCAGTATGTGGTAAGCCAATAACACCAAAACAGACCAGTACCCAGAATGATGCCATAAACGGGCCACTTAAAATCCCATCAGCCCCTTGAGGGGAGGTTAATGCAGGATCGATGGTATTGAGTTTTTGTATCGCAATATCTAATCCACCTGCTTTATAGATAATGGCAAACAGGAGAATAAATGTACCAAGCAGCATGACAAGGCCTTGTAAGGCATCGTTTAATACGCTAGCCCTAAATCCACCAATTGCGGTGTACAGCGCAATCGAGACCCCAAAAATAAGTAAGCCAAACTCATAAGGGATACCAGCTGCGGTTTCTAATAAACGTGCACCACCGATAAATTGCACTGTCATGGCACCGATAAAAGCGACTAACAGGCTTAAACTGGCAAACCAGACGAGAAAACGGCTTTTATAGCGCGCATAGAGCATGTCGTTTAAGGTAACGGCATTATAACGACGCGCTAAAATAGCAAATTTTTTCCCTAAGACCCCCAGAGAAAGCCAAATTGCAGGTAGTTGGATCATCGAAAGCAATACCCAACCAATACCATATTTATAGGCAGCACCCGGCCCACCGATAAAGGAGCTTGCACTAACATAAGTTGCAGTGATAGTCATGGCTAGCACGAAGCCACCCATTGAACGGTTACCCAAAAAATACTCGTTAAGAAACTCGCCTTTCTCGCGTTTGCGATAAGCATAAGCCGACAGCAGAAAGACCAGCAGAAGGTAGCCAATCAGTGGCACTATGACCTCAGTTTGCATCGTCATGCTCATCTCCTAACGGCATATCTTTGAAAAAATAGCGTACCATCAGATAGCACAGCAGAAAAAACAAAACAGGTAGGAATAAGCATGAAAGCTCAAACCAAAGCGGTAAACCAGTAATGCCTTGTGTGTTATCTGGTAAATAGGCGGTAATTAACCAACCCAACAAATATATAAAAGTTAAAATCAGGGCCCAAAGGGCTTCTTTGTGGGCCTGAACAAAACGTTTGTCCATCTGTTCTCCCAATCTTAATAGGGTTAAAAATGAATGGGAGGATTGTACGGGAAAGTGAGTATTGATTCAGTGAAAATTAATCACAAAGTTATAGGCTAGATTTGAGATGTGTTTATCTTATTGTTTTTAAACGCAAATAGGAATAAACGAGGTGCGGGTTTTTAATCAAAAGACGGATCATAGGCAATAAAAAAGGCATAGTGATTAAACTATGCCTTTTCTGGTTAAGTGAAGAAAATTACTTCTCAGCTAAACCTAAACGTTTTTCAAGGTAGTGAATATTTGTACCACCTTTTTGGAAATTCTCATCATTCATAATGAACTGGTGCAGTTCAATATTGGTTTTAATACCATCAATGATAAGTTCCGCCAACGCATTTTTCATACGAGAGATCGCGATTTCACGTGTTTCACCATAAGTGATCAATTTACCAATCATTGAATCATAATGAGGTGGAACAGTATAACCTGCGTAAATATGCGATTCCCAACGTACGCCAAATCCACCTGGTGAGTGGAAGCGGGTAATCGTACCTGGGCTTGGCATGAAGGTTTTTGGATCTTCTGCGTTGATACGACACTCAATTGCATGACCATGAACGTTAATTTGATCTTGCGTTACTGATAAAGGTAAGCCAGATGCAATGCGTAACTGTTCTTTGATTAAGTCGATGCCTGTGATCATCTCTGTTACTGGATGTTCAACCTGAATACGGGTGTTCATCTCAATAAAGTAGAATTCACCATTTTCATACAGGAATTCGAATGTACCTGCACCACGATAGCCGATTTCAATACATGCGTTCGCACAGCGTTCGCCGATATTTTTACGGATTTCTGGGGTAATACCCGGTGCTGGTGCCTCTTCAACCACTTTTTGGTGACGACGTTGCATGGAGCAATCACGTTCAGCCAAATAGATTGCATTACCTTGACCATCAGCCATAACTTGAATTTCAACATGGCGTGGATTTTCAAGGTATTTTTCCATGTATACCATGTCGTTGCTAAATGCCGCTTTTGCTTCCGCTCGCGTCATTGTGATGGATTGTTCCAGCTCTTTTTCAGAACGAACAACACGCATACCGCGTCCACCACCGCCACCAGAAGCTTTGATGATAACTGGGTAGCCAATACGTTTAGCAATTTCAATATTTTTTGCAGTGTCGTTACCTAAAGGACCGTCTGATCCTGGTACACAAGGAACACCTGCTTTTTTCATCGCTTCAATAGCAGAAACTTTATCACCCATTAGGCGGATGGTTTCAGCTTTGGGGCCGACAAAAATAAAGCCTGAGCGTTCAACTTGCTCTGCGAAATCAGCATTTTCAGACAGGAAACCGTATCCTGGATGAATGGCTTGTGCGCCACTGATCTCAGCCGCTGCAATAATTGCAGGGATATTTAGGTAACTTTTTGCTGAAGCAGCGGGACCAATACAGATAGTCTCGTCTGCCAGCAGAACGTGTTTTAAATCACGGTCTGCTGTGGAGTGAACGGCAACTGCTTTGATCCCAAGCTCTTTACATGCTCTTAGGATACGCAGTGCTATCTCACCACGGTTGGCAATGAGGATTTTTTCTAGCATGGACCTGCCTCGTTATTCGATAACAAAGAGTGGAGCGTCAAACTCAACGTTGTCGCCATCTTGGCAAAGGATAGATTTAACAACACCCGCTTTGTCAGATTCAATCTGGTTCATCATTTTCATTGCTTCAACGATGCACAGAGTATCGCCTACATTGACTTGCTGACCGACTTCAACAAATTTCTTAGCTTCAGGGCTTGGTGAGCGATAGAACGTTCCGACCATTGGTGAACGAACAACATGACCGCTGATTTCTTGCGTTGGTGTAGCCGCTGGTGTTTCTGGCGCTACGGGCGCAACTGCATTTGCTAATGCAGGTTGAGGAGCCGCTGGTGCCGCAAAATATTGCTGAGGAGCCATTTGACCCTGAATACCAGAGTTACGACTAATACGTACTGACTCTTCACCTTCAGAGATTTCCAGTTCAGAAATGCCAGACTCTTCGACTAGCTCGATCAGTTTTTTAATTTTACGAATATCCATGAGTTGATTCCGTACTCTTTTTGATGTTTTTTATTAAGACAAACGGCTGACCGCTGCCTGTAAAGCAAACCGATAACCTTCTGCACCTAATCCACAGATTACGCCTGTTGCGATATCAGAGAGATATGAATGGTGGCGGAAAGGTTCCCGACTGTAGACATTGGACAGGTGAATTTCAATAAATGGAATATTCACCCCTAATAATGCATCACGCAGTGCAACACTGGTATGCGTGAAAGCTGCAGGGTTGATTAATATATAATCGACATTACCCCGAGCTGCATGAATTTTATTTATCAGCTCAAATTCAGCGTTAGACTGAAAATGACTGAGTTTCACATTTAATGCCTGAGCATCTGCTGACAAACTTTGAACGATATCATCCAGAGTTAAGTGTCCGTAGGTTTCCGGCTCTCTTGTTCCAAGCAGGTTTAGATTCGGACCATTCAGGAGCAAAATATGAAAATTTTCCGACATTATGCTTCTATCTCCGTCAATTCGTCAACGAAATGACAAAATAACCTGTGCTTTTCGTTTTGTCATCTTTTATTGTATCCAATGCTACGATACATATCACAAAGTCCGACATTATAGACATTTCACAGAAGATAACAGCAAAATACTGGTCTAATCAGGGAATGAAGGGTTTATTTTGATGAAAAGTTAAAAGTTTTTACAATATTGTAAACGTGAGAAAGCAAAATAAATAGGTGACTAAAAAATAATCATAACATCACGTTATTTATTGATGTCACTGGAAATCTGAGCTTCTTTGATGCTAGTCATCAATATATGTCATAAATGTGATTCAGATCACAATTTAACATCAGTTCGACACACAAAAGCGCTTATTCTGGCACTAATTAATGCGAATTAATGCCAAAAATAAGCAGACAAAAACGGGAGAATTAGAGTTTTACTAAGGTGCGGCCTGTCACTTGATTATCCATAATCATCTGAGCATAACGTGGAACTTCATCAAGTGTAATCTCTGTCATTGCTTGTTGATAGAACGTTTCTGGTAGTAATTTTAATAAACGTTGCCAAACTTGAGCGCGTTTTTCTGCTGGGAAATAAACAGAATCAACACCTTGTAAACGAACATTACGTAAAATAAAAGGCATGACGGTTGTTGGCAAAGAAAAACCACTCGCTAATCCACAAGCTGCCACTGTGCCGTTATAGTTTGTCTGTGACAAAATATTAGCAAGAATTTGCCCACCTACGGTATCAATTGCACCCGCCCAGCGTTGTTTATCTAAAGCTTTGCCCGCGGATTCAAACTCTTCGCGAGTGATAATATTTTTGGCACCAAGTTTGCGTAAATAGTCATGGTTGCTGGCTCTGCCACTTAATGCAGTAACTTGATAGCCTAATGCTGTTAGCAAACTAATGGCAGTACTTCCTACACCACCACTGGCTCCAGTGACTAAAATATCACCGCTTTCAGGTGTGATACCGCCTTGTTCTAAGGCCATCACACAAAGCATGGCAGTAAAACCCGCAGTTCCAATGATCATGGCATTTTTTAAAGAGAGTCCTTCTGGTACGACGGTTAACCAATCACCTTTTACACCAGCCTTTTGTGCAAGACCTCCCCAGTGATTTTCACCTACTCCCCAGCCAGTTAATAAGACATGTTGACCAATGTGGAAACGAGGATCTTCGGTGTGATGAACAATACCTGAAAAATCGATACCTGGTATCATTGGGAATTGACGCAGAATTTTTCCTTTTCCGGTGATAGCAAGCCCATCTTTATAGTTAAGCGTTGAGTAATGAATATCGACAATAACTTCATGAATAAGCAGCGTTTTTTCATCAATGCTTTGTATGCTGGCACTGAGTTTTTTGTCATTTTGTTCTACTAATAATGCTTTCATTTTGACCCCTCACCGATTTCTATTTGTGTCATGATAGGTGATTTTTTAGATTTCGTCGTGATTGTGGACAATATCTATTGTAATAATGAGACAAATAATCCTTTTTTAGTGTATAAACGGGGAGTTCTACGTTTGTTGAAGCAGAGATTATTCTGAGTTTTATATCTTGGTAATTAGATAACATCGTTAATGGGTTACGATTGGATAAAAATTAGCATTTCTCTTTATTGTTCGAAACAAAGATAATGTGTTGCCTTAAAAGTATTCGAGGTGGGTACTTTGGTTGTTATCTCAGTCAACTTTGCCGATGAAACACCATTTAATATCAATAGAGTGATTGAGCTTATATAAATGAATAAATTTTATTTGAACTTGCAACGAGACTTTTGAGTCACAGTTTGGCAACGAAGTGAGATTTTTCTTTATTGATATGAACGTTGTTTGTATTGTTACATAAGTTAAATATGAACGGCGTAGGATCGAAATTATGCGTTAATCGTTCTAATTAGCCCCTTTTTATGCAGTTTTTTTCTGCTCCAATTGGGAAAAGTAACGTAGAATATTGTGCCTTTATGATTATTTACGTGTCCACTTTAATTTAAGTAGTGAATCGCGCCTTGTCGCTGCTTATTGTGGTTGATAGAGTAGACGGATTTTTCCGTCCCGGCTTGCAGGATTATCCTTTCGTATGTTTAAAAAATTTCGTGGCATGTTTTCCAACGATTTGTCTATTGACTTGGGTACCGCCAATACCCTTATTTATGTCAAAGGGCAGGGTATTGTTCTCGATGAACCCTCCGTTGTCGCTATTCGTCAAGATCGCGCTGGCACATCAAAAAGTGTTGCAGCTGTAGGGCATGAAGCGAAACAGATGTTAGGGCGTACACCCGGGAATATCGCTGCTATCCGTCCAATGAAAGACGGTGTGATTGCTGATTTTTATGTAACCGAAAAAATGCTTCAGCACTTCATAAAACAGGTTCATAACAATAGCTTTATGCGTCCAAGTCCTCGCGTATTAGTTTGTGTACCAGTAGGAGCCACTCAAGTAGAGCGCAGAGCTATTCGTGAATCTGCATTAAGTGCGGGGGCGCGTGAAGTGTTCTTAATTGAAGAACCTATGTCTGCGGCAATCGGTGCTGGTTTACCTGTTTCTGAAGCAACAGGTTCAATGGTTGTGGATATCGGTGGTGGTACAACAGAAGTTGCCGTAATTTCATTAAACGGTGTTGTTTACTCTTCTTCTGTTCGTATTGGTGGTGACCGTTTTGATGAAGCGATCATTAACTATGTGCGTCGTAACTACGGTTCACTGATTGGTGAAGCAACCGCAGAACGTATCAAACACGATATCGGTTCAGCTTATCCTTCTGACGAAGTCAATGAGATTGAAGTTCGTGGCCGTAACCTTGCAGAAGGTGTACCTCGTAGCTTTACATTAAACTCCAATGAAATCCTTGAAGCATTACAGGAGCCATTAACAGGTATCGTAAGTGCGGTCATGGTTGCATTAGAGCAATGTCCGCCAGAATTAGCCTCTGATATTTCAGAGCGCGGCATGGTGTTAACAGGCGGTGGTGCATTATTACGTAACTTAGACCGTTTATTAATGGAAGAAACAGGTATTCCTGTGATTGTTGCTGAAGATCCACTGACTTGTGTTGCTCGTGGTGGTGGTAAAGCATTAGAAATGATCGATATGCACGGTGGCGATCTGTTTAGCGAAGATTGAGACTAATTCTAACAAGGGAGAATGGATTCCCCCTTGGTGAGAATATTAACGCCTGTTCTTTTACTTCTCCGTGTGAGTGATCTTAGAGTTTATGAAGCCAATTTTTAGTCGGGGTCCTTCCCTGCAACTAAGATTAATAATCGCCGTGGTTGTCGCTATCTCTTTATTGATTGCTGATAACCGTATTGGTGCATTTTCTAAAGTCCGCCAGTATCTTGATACTGCTGTTAGTCCCTTCTATTTTCTTGCAAATGGCCCGCGTCGTTTCCTTGATCAAATTTCAGAAACATTTGCCACACGTGAGCGTTTACAATTTGAGAATCAAGCGTTAAGAAAAGAGTTATTAGTTCGTAGCGGAGAAAGCCAATTACTAGAGCAATTTAAGCAAGAGAACGCCCGTTTACGAGAATTACTTGGTTCACCACTGCGCCAAAATGAACAAATGACAGTAACACAAGTACTGTCTGGTAATAGTACGCCGTATCGAGACCAAGTGGTTATTGATAAAGGAACCAACAATGGCGTCTATGAAGGGCAACCTGTTATTAGTGATAAAGGTGTTGTAGGACAAGTCATTGCCGTAAGTGAGCTTACGAGTCGTGTGTTATTAATATGTGACACTTCTCATGCATTACCTGTACAAGTTTTGCGTAACGATATTCGTGTTATAGCTTCTGGTGCGGGCTGTGCCGATGATTTATTGTTAGAAGCATTACCTGCCAATATTGATATCCGTGTAGGCGATGTTTTAGTGACATCAGGATTGGGGGGGCGTTTCCCTGAAGGATATCCTGTTGGTGTGGTATCTTCAGTTAAAGTAGATAATCAGCGAGCTTATTCCGTGATCAATGTTCGACCTTCAGCAGAGCTACAACGTTTACGCTATTTGCTTTTGTTATGGAATACATCAGATAAAACGGGAGAGCCTCCTCTGCCTTCAGAGGTTTATCACGCGGCGAATGAGCGTTTAATGCAACTGATGCCTCAAGTTTTACCTAATTATGAACAAGCAGGGCCTCCGCTTCCTCGTTCTATGTCTCAAGAGCCATTAGGCAATACAGCTGAAGAAACTAACGGAACTGTGACGCCAGCGACAAATACGCCAGCCAATACCAATAATACAAGAAGTAGGTAGACACGATGAATCCATATCAAAGTCGTGGGCGTTGGGTTGTTTGGCTCTCTTTTCTTGTCGCATTAGTTTTACAAATTATGCCGTGGCCAGAACAGTTGGAAGTTTATCGACCTATTTGGCCCATGTTATTTCTTATTTATTGGGTAACAGCTATTCCTCACCGTGTTAGTGTCGGAACCGCATTTGTTTTGGGGATGATTATAGATTTAGTCCAAGGAACTACCTTGGGGGTCAATGCATTGGCCTATACTTTAGTGAGTTATGTCATCGCCTTTAAATATCAGCTTTTTTGTAATCTAGCGTTATGGCAACAAGCCTTAGTGGTGATGTTAAGTATTGTCGTTGTCGATCTTGCTGTATTTTGGGCGGAATTTTTACTTTCACCAGTGACTTTTCACCCTCAAGTATTCTGGAATAGTCCAGTCAGTGGTATTCTTTGGCCATGGCTTTATTTTTTGCTTCGCAAAATCCGTCACCAGTTTTTAGTTCACTAATTTATTGGATCATGGCGGTCTCTTTTGCGTTACCGTCATGAGGACATTATTTGTGACCACGCTTTACCTTGCTTCCAGCTCACCAAGAAGACGTGAACTTCTCGCGTTATTAGATGTTGAATTTAGTATTATCACGCCAGCAATTGATGAAATTTGGCAACAAGGTGAAAAACCAGAAGAGTATGTTCTTCGTTTGGCAAAAGAAAAATCACAAGAAGGTGTAAGACAAGCACCTTATGATTATCCCGTTTTGGGCTCTGATACTATTGTGGTTCATGATGGTCATATTCTTGAGAAACCTCGGGATAAATCCCATGCTGCGCAAATCCTACGTTCATTATCAGGCGCAACACATCAAGTGATGACAGCAATTGCTATCTCTAATAGAACACATACCTTGAGTCAATTAGTCGTCACACATGTCACTTTTAGAGAGATGACAGAGAGTGAAATTAGCGCGTATATTGAGTCAGGGGAGCCAATGGATAAAGCTGGCGCTTACGGTATTCAAGGAAAAGGAGGCCGTTTTGTTCAACGGATTGAGGGAAGTTATCATGCTGTTGTCGGATTACCTCTTGTTGAAACCGAAGCCTTGATAACTCAATTTTCGTCTCTAGCTAATGAGAAGGATATTTCATGACAGCAGAGTTATTAGTGAATGTGACGCCATCTGAAACTCGAGTTGCTTATATTCGTGGAGGCATACTTCAAGAAATTCATGTCGAAAGAGAAGCGAAACGAGGTATCGTCGGAAACATCTACAAAGGTCGGGTAAGTCGCGTATTACCCGGGATGCAAGCTGCATTTATTGACATCGGGCTGGATAAAGCCGCTTTTCTACATGCTTCTGATATTATGCCTCACACTGAATGTATCGCAGGTGAAGAGCAGAAAAAGTTTAATGTTCGTGATATTGCGCAACTGGTGCATCAAGGACAAGACTTAATTGTACAAGTGGTTAAAGATCCTTTAGGAACAAAAGGCGCTCGCCTGACCACTGATATTACATTGCCTTCTCGCTATTTAGTCTTTATGCCTGGTGCATCTCATGTCGGTGTTTCTCAACGAATTGATAGCGAAGAAGAGCGCGAGCGTTTAAAGCAACTCGTTGAAGAGTATTGCGATGAAAATGGGGGTTTTATTATTCGTACAGCCGCCGAAGGTGTTGGCGAGCATGAAATTAAGCAAGATGCCGCTTTTCTTAAACGCTTGTGGAATAAAATTATTGAGCGTAAGAAAAGAAATAAAACCCGCATTCAAATTTATGGTGAATTAGCTTTAGCGCAGCGTATTTTACGAGATTTTGCTGGCTCTGAATTAGATAGCATACGTGTTGATTCTAAATTAACTTATAATCAACTACAGGAATTTATTGGTGAATACATTCCTGAATTAACCGCTAAACTTGAATTGCACCAAGGGAATCAGCCTATTTTCGATCTCTATGGCGTTGAAAATGAAATTCAACGGGCTTTAGAGCGTAAAGTTGAATTAAAGTCAGGCGGTTACCTCATTATCGATCAAACAGAAGCAATGACGACGATTGATATTAATACGGGAGCTTTTGTTGGTCATCGAAATTTAGAAGAAACCATTTTCAATACTAATATTGAAGCAAGCCAAGCTATTGCTCGTCAATTACGGTTACGTAATTTAGGCGGTATCATTATTATTGACTTTATTGATATGAATAATGATGAACATAAACGCAGAGTATTGGCGTCACTAGAACAAGCGCTAAGTAAAGATAGAGTGAAAACAACGATTAATGGTTTTTCTCAACTTGGCTTAGTGGAAATGACGCGTAAAAGAACGCGGGAAAGCCTCGAACATGTTCTTTGTGATGATTGCCCAACTTGCCAAGGGCGAGGTACGGTAAAATCAGTTGAAACGGTTTGTTATGAAATCTTGCGTGAAATAGTACGTGTACATAAAACAATTGATGCAGATCGTTTCTTAGTTTATGCCTCTTCAGCAGTTGCAGAAGCCTTAAAAGGCGATGAGTCGCATGCATTAGCTGAGGTTGAAATTTTTGTTGGTAAACAAGTGAAAGTGCAAACTGAGCTACTTTATAGTCAGGAGCAATTTGATGTGGTGATGATGTAATGGATTCGCCTTCCTAATGAATATGATGGCAGAAAGGAGACAAAAATGAAGCGGCTGCCTAAATACCTGTTAGTGATAACAGTTTTTTGCCTCATCGTTTTTGCCTTGGTGTTAAGCGGGTTTCGCTATTTTCTACCTCGTTTAGATAATTATCGCCCTGAAATAGAAACGTATTTAACAAAACAACTTAATAGCCCTGTTTCAATAACGAAAATTAATGGGGAATGGCAGAATTTTGGCCCTGATATTCAAGTAAAAGGGCTTAATATTAAGAATAAAGATGTCAACGTTAGCGCAGAAAAAGTGACTTTTTCTTTTGATGTGTGGCGTTCATTATTGACCCTCCGTCCCCATTTTCGTGAGCTGACCTTTGATCAATTAGATGTCAATTACCAACGTCCTATTTTTACTGGGCAAAGTGGCGATATTACACTAACTGCACCTGATGATATTTCTTCGCTTTTTCTTGAACAATTCGATCACTTTAAGCTAGTCAAAAGCCGTTTTATTTTTCTAACCCCTTCAGGTGATACCAGTACATTACATATTCCTGAGTTGATGTGGCTGAATCAAAAAAAACGCCACCGTGCTCAAGGTGAAGTCACCCTTGATACACCGATTAATCACTATGGTGGTTTAAAAGTTCGCCTCGACCTCTATACCACGAATGAAGGCTTAATTGATAATGGTAAGGTGTTTCTTACCGCTGATGATATTGATATTTCACCTTGGCTTAGCCAATGGGTAAAAAATAATAGTGGATTAGGTGAAGCCAAAGCCAGTTTGTCTAATTGGATTGAAATTACTCAAGGGCGTATTACTGGCAGTCAGTTGCAAATTCATCAAGGTGAAATGGACTGGCGTAGTGAAGGCACTTCACATGTATTAAATGTTGAAGACTTAATATTACGTATGAGAAGGCAAGAAAATGGTTGGCTTGCGGATGTTCCTTATACTCGAAAAATTACCATGGATGGTGAAGAGTGGCCTGATGGTTATTTAGCGGTTCTTTATCAACCAAAAGAAAAACAGCATGATGAAGCATGGCGTATTCGTGCCAAGAACATTGAGTTAGATAGGTTATATGCTGTATTGCCACTGTTCTCTTTTTTAACACCGGATTTTGTTCGTCAATGGCAGTATCGCCAATTTTCTGGTGTGGTTAATGATTTTGCCTTAGATCTCACACCGGAAAACTTTGAGCAAAGTGCAATTAATCTTTCTTGGAAAAATGTGAGTTGGAAACGTTGGCAAGAGATCCCATCAGTGCAACATTTCAGCGGACAATTAAAAGGGAGCATGCAAAGTGGTGAACTTAACTTTGCCCTAGCGGACAGTGAAATAGACACCGGTAAATTGTTTAAAGCCCCCCTGAATATTGAAAAAGGGAAAGGTACGATTTATTGGACTCATTCTGGAGATGACTTATCTCTTTGGAGTGAAGGATTAGATATCCAAGCCACATCAGCGTGGGTAGCGGGTGATTTTCGTTATGAGAAACAAGGTGAGGATCAGCGGCTTTCTATACTCTCAGGCGTAAGAGTGACCAATGCAGGAGATGCATGGCGTTATCTGCCAGAAGAGTATGTTGGTAAAGCGTTAACACAATATCTCTCGGATGCAATTATTGCGGGTAATATCGACAATGGAACCTTTATTTTCCATGGTGATCCTGCCGATTTTCCTTTTGATAACCACAAAGGGTGGTTCCAAGTTTATGCCCCTGTTAAACAGGCTACGTTTAAATTTGATAGTGAATGGCCCGCATTATTTGATCTCGATATTAATCTAGATTTTAAAAATGATGGGCTATGGATGTCTTCTGCTCAAGCGAAAGTGGGTAAAGCAACAGCGACAAATTTAAGTGCAGTCATTGAAAGTTATCGACAAGAAAAGATTTTAATTAATGCGGATATTCAAGCCACAGGCGACGAGCTGAAAGAGTATTTTTTAGATTCTCAAATGGCGAGTATTGGTCATACGCTTGAAGAACTGAATGTGGCAGGAAAAATTAATGGTACATTGAAACTTGATATCCCATTTGATGGCGGTGAGGTTGTGGCTTCTGGTGATATTAATTTAAAAGATAATGATGTCACTTTGAATTTTATGGATACTACGTTAAGAGGTGTGAGTGGACAGTTTAGTTACCATAATGACAAACTTGAGAGCGATATATTAACGGCTAATTGGTTTGGGCAGCCTCTCGCTTTCTCATTTACCAGTCACAATGATACAGATAATTATCAGGTCGATGTCGGCTTAAAAGGCCAATGGGATATTCAAAAAATCCAAGGATTACCTAGCGATATTCAACAGAAATTTAGTGGTGTATTTCCATGGAATGGCAACGTTAATGTTAAGATCCCCGAAAAAGGTGATGTTGATTATCAAGTTGATTTAACCGGAAATATCAATGCATTAAGTAGCAAGTTAACAGCACCTGAAACACAAGATTTAAAAAATTCACCGCCTATTGTTATTTCTGCAAGCGGTAATAGTGAAATGTTAACTGTGAATGCAAATGCTGAAAAACAGTGGAAACTTAATAGCCAATGGGGATTAGGTAAACAGCTTCGTTTATTGCAGGGTAACCTCGTTTCTTCTAGCCTTAAATTACCAGAGTTAAGTTCACAACAACGCTTAACCATAGCGCTTAAAGGATTAGAGGGTGATAAATGGTTGCCAACATTAACCGCATTTTCATCATTAACTCCTTCTGACAATGCAATAAGTTTCCCTGATAATGTGCATATCAGTTTGCCTGATTTAAATTTTGCAGGGCAAAAATGGAATAATCCTCAAACTGAAATTATGCGCGTTAAAGAAGGTGTAAAATTTGCATTTTCAGGAAGTGAACTACGAGGTGATGTATTTATTCCTGAAGTATCAATACCTTGGAAAATAAATATTAATTATCTTTATTTTAATGGTACTTCTATAGTTCAAGAAGAGAAGCCATTAAAAATGGCTAATGTTTCTGATCCCAATATCTCGAAGTTTTCAGTGAAAGATATTCCTTCTATTGATTTTGAATGTCAGGAGTGTTGGGTTAATGGTCTGCTTTTAGGAAAAATTGAAGGTTCGTTAAAACAAAATCAGGGAACTTTATTTTTAACTGACGGTAAATTAGAAAATAGCAGCGGCGAATTGTCGGTTAATGGAGTGTGGTCTGAAGATAAGAAGGGCAATAATACAACAAAATTAATAGGAAAATTAAAAGCCGGAGAAATTGACGAAATGGCGGCCTATTTTGGTTACATTATCCCGATTATTCAGTCCCCACTTGCTGCTGAGTTCTCATTACAATGGCGTAATACACCGTGGAACTTTGAATTGGCCACTTTGCAAGGCGATATTAAATCAACGTTGGGTAAAGGACGCATAGAAAAAGTCAATGTAGGACAAGCGGGTAAATTACTACGATTGGTGAGTTTTGATGCACTTTTACGCAAATTACAGTTTGATTTTAGAGATACTTTCAGTGAGCATTTTGAATATGATTCGATTAAAAGTGAAATTACGATTAATCAAGGTATTATGAATGCAGAGAGTGTACGTGTTGATGGTGTTATTGCTGATATAGCGATAAGTGGGAAAGTGGATTTACTTAAACGAAGCATGGATCTACAAGTTGTTGTCACCCCTGAGATTTCAGCTACAGTCGGTGTTGCCACGGCTTTCGCAATAAACCCAATTGCAGGCGCCGCAGTGTTTGCGGCATCAAAGGTTCTGGGGCCACTTTGGAGTAAGATTTCAGTTATCCGTTATCATGTGACCGGAACTATGGAACAACCCAAAATTGACGAAGTACTGCGTCAGCTTAAGGAGAATCAGGCGTTATGAAAAAAGTTAATGTCGCACTTTTGCAACTTTGTAGCGGAAAAAACACAAAAAATAATCTGGCGCAAATCGAACAACAGATTAAGCAATTACCCGATTCAGTGAAGCTGGTATTAACACCTGAAAATGCGTTACTTTTTTCAAACTCTAAAGATTACCATAAACACGCTGAAATTCAGGGTGATGGGCCGTTACAAAATGCGATTGCAAAAATGGCTCAGCGTTACAAAGTGTGGATCTTAGTCGGTTCTATGCCTTTAGTTAGTCGAGATGCTCCAGATCAAATTACCAGCAGTAGTTTGGTGTTTGATGATGAGGGGGTTATTCGTGCTCGTTATGACAAAATTCATATGTTTGATGTCAGTATTGATGACGAGCAAGGCGAATATAACGAATCTTCTATTTATCAACGTGGTGAGCGCCTAACAGTCGTTGATACTCCCGTTGGGAAATTAGGTTTAACAATCTGTTATGACTTACGCTTCCCTGGTATTTTCCAAGCATTAAGAGAAAAAGGAGCAGAGATAATCTCTGTACCAGCAGCATTTACCCGTTTAACAGGGAAAGCGCACTGGGAGCCTTTATTACGCGCTCGCGCGATTGAGAATCAGTGTATTATCTTAGCGCCTGCACAAGTGGGTACACATGATACGCGCCGGACTTGGGGCCATACCATGGCGATTGATGGTTGGGGTAAAGTGTTGAAGAAGAACCCTGATGCGGTCAGTGCGTTAACGCTCAATGTTGGTGTTGATAGTTTACACGGTATGCGTGAACAGATCCGGGTTGTGAAACATAACCGTTTTCGCCCGAAACTGACCCACTTAATCAAAAAAGTTAAGGATAAAGAAGAATTATGAGTTTAGCTGTTGTCAGCGAAAGTCTGTTGGAAGCAAACAAACTTAGTTTAGATGATTTAGCATCAACACTAGAGCAGCTTGCACAGCGTCAAATTGATTATGGTGATCTTTATTTTCAGTCAAGTTATCACGAGGCTTGGATACTTGATGATCAGATTATTAAAGATGGCTCTTACAATATTGATCAAGGTGTTGGCGTTAGAGCAATTTACGGTGAAAAAACCGGTTTTGCTTATGCCGATCAACTCACGCTTAATGCACTTAATCAAAGTGCGCATGCTGCGCGAAGCATTGTTCAGGCTAAGGGTAATGGTCGTATCCATACTTTAGGTGCTATTCAACATTCTCCGCTGTACAGCTTAAACGATCCTCTGCAAAGCCTCTCTCGTGAAGAGAAAATTGCGTTACTGCATGAGGTAGATAAAGTCGCTCGCGCTGAAGATAAACGCGTTAAACAAGTGAATGCGTCATTAACGGGTGTTTATGAACATGTGCTGGTGGCTGCAACTGATGGTACTTTAGCAGCCGATGTGCGTCCTTTAGTTCGTCTTTCAGTTAGTGTGCTGGTGGAAGAAGATGGCAAACGTGAACGTGGTGCAAGTGGCGGTGGTGGTCGTTTTGGTTATGACTACTTCTTGATGAAAGTTGATGGTGAAAGCCACGCTGTGACTTATGCGCGTGAAGCGGTACGGATGGCATTAGTCAATTTATCAGCAATTGCTGCACCGGCTGGAACAATGCCTGTGGTACTAGGCGCAGGATGGCCAGGTGTGTTATTACATGAAGCGGTGGGTCATGGTTTAGAAGGTGATTTCAATCGTCGTGAAACCTCTGTATTTTCAGGTCGCCTTGGTGAAAAAGTGACTTCTGAGCTTTGTACGATTGTTGATGATGGCTCAATTGAAGGTCGTCGAGGCTCTGTTGCTATTGATGATGAAGGTGTTCCGGGTCAATACAATGTGTTAATCGAAAACGGCATCTTAAAAGGTTATATGCAAGATAAGATGAATGCTCGTTTAATGGGGGTTGCGCCGACAGGCAATGGTCGTCGTGAGTCTTATGCGCATCTTCCTATGCCTCGTATGACCAATACTTACATGTTAGCGGGTAAATCGTCACCAGAAGAGATTATTGCGAGCGTTGATCGTGGTATTTACGCACCAAACTTTGGTGGCGGTCAGGTTGATATTACATCAGGTAAATTTGTTTTCTCAACTTCAGAAGCTTATTTAATCGAGAATGGAAAAATAACGAAACCAATTAAAGGGGCAACACTGATTGGTTCAGGTATTGAAGCCATGCAACAGGTTTCTATGGTAGGTAATGATCTTGCGTTAGATAAAGGGGTTGGTGTTTGTGGTAAAGAAGGACAAAGCCTTCCTGTTGGTGTAGGGCAACCTACCTTGAAGCTTGATAAGATCACCGTAGGTGGTACAGCTTAATTTTTTTTATAGTGATTTATATGTATTCATTAAACTCCATCTTTTGATGGAGTTTTTTATCTCAGCAACAGTAAAGGTGCTAATTTATGGGTAAACGTTTATTACCAGTTATTATTGTAATTGCTGTTTTATTTGGTGTTCTTTATAAAGGTTTACTTCCAGAAACGACAGTATCGTCCTCTTCAACGTCCGTTTCTGTTCCAACATCATCGAGCAATAATAGCAATAAATCAGCGCAAATCTCACTCTCTATTGATGAAAAAACACAAGCTAATGCTGTGGCTAATTATTTACAACGTCATCAACAGTTACCGAGTTTTTATCTCACTAAAAGACAGGCAAGAGAACAAGGCTGGAATGCGAAAGAAGGCAATTTATGTGAGGTTTTGCCAGGAAGAGCAATTGGGGGCGATCGTTTTATGAATCGTGAAAAACAGCTACCAGAAGAGGCGGGACGCCAGTGGTATGAAGCTGACGTGAATTATCATTGTGGTCATCGTGGTAGTGATAGATTGCTCTATTCAAATGATGGGCTGATTTATCTCACTACCGATCATTATCGTACAATGACAAAGGTTGCCCCTTAATGAAACAGGTTATTTTTGATTTTAAGATGCTGGCAGATAGAGACGCCTTTTATCGGAATTTTGCATTGCAATTTCAGCTAGATGAGCATTTTGGTAATAACTTAGATGCATTATGGGATGTGTTAATGGGAGAAATTGAATTGCCAGTCAGTATTATTTTTAAGCATTTTCCTCATTATTCTCGTGATTTTCAACCTTTGGTGGAATTGATGCAAGAAGCACAAAGTGAGCTTGGTAAAGACGTATTGAGCTTTCATTGTGAGCATAAAATACAAAAGTAATTCAGAGTAGAATTAAGCCCTGAAAATCGCAGTGAGGCTGAGTTTACACTGCGTTTTCAGGATACTCAGGTTTTATGCTGATTCCGATAAATCTTTTAGATATTGAAACAATAAGCGGAATGATTTCGGTGGCTTATTGGCTTCTTTTTCTTTTTTTGCATTACGGATCAGTGTGCGTAATTGTTGGCGATCAGCCATTGGATAAAGCGCAACAACTTCTTCAATCACTTCATTGCCACCTTCGATAAGGCGAATTCGCAGATCTTCAAGTTTATGTAACACTAAGATCTGTTGATTGTGGCGGTTTTTTAGTTTATCGAGCGCTTGGCGGATTGGTTCTTCATCCACATTTCGCAGTAGCTTTCCAATATATTGAATTTGGCGACGGCGTGCTTCACGTTGTACTTTTTGTGCTAGTTGAATAGAAGATAATAATTTTTCATCTAATGGCACACGCTCTAGTTCTTGAGCACTTAATTCAACTAATTCAGTACCCAGTTTTTTGAGTGCTTCAGCGTCACGTTTAATTTCGCTTTTGCTGACCCAGATGATTTCGTCCTCTTCTTCCTCTTCTGACGATGTATCGTCGAATTCAGGATTGAGGTAATGCCACTCTTCAGGCTGCTTTGCCATAATAAAATTCCTGTTGCAGAGTAAGCCGGGAGTGTGATTTGGTGAATGACCAAAAGCCCGACGGGTGATAACATTCATATATCTTCTATTGTAACTGGGAAAATCGCTTGTTGACCACCTGTCAATTGATTTACTTTGCTAAAAATAAGTAAAAAGTGATGTTCTCCTTAGGAAAAATGGTTTTCAATGAATAATTCAGATCAGGTAAAACAGCTTGAAGACGCCGTCTCTCTCGCATTAGAGCTGGCATCAAAACAGTGTGATGGTGCTGAAGTCGCTATTAATAAATCAACGGGGATTAGTGTCAGTACACGTTACGGTGAAGTTGAAAATGTGGAATTTAACAGTGATGGTGCGTTAGGCATTACGGTTTATCAACAACAACGTAAAGGCAGTGCTTCTTCTACCGATTTAAGTCCTGATGCGATTAAACGCGCTGTACAAGCCGCTGTGGATATTGCACGATACACTTCAACTGACCCATATGCAGGGCCTGCGGATCAAGATTTATTAGCGTTTGATGCGCCTTTCCTTGATCTTTACCATCCTGCCGAAATTACGGCAGATAAAGCGATTGAATTAGCATCAAGAGCAGAAAAAGCCGCGTTAGACAGTGATAGTCGTATTATTAATACCGAAGGAGGCAGCTTTAATAGCCACAGTGGAACCCGTGTATTTGGTAATAGCTTGGGCTTATTAAAAAGCTATTCATCTTCACGCTATTCTATGTCGAGTTGTGTTATTGCCCGTGATGGTGAAGATATGGAGCGCGACTATGCTTACACCATTAGTCGTCGTTTTGATGATCTTGAATCACCTGAATGGGTAGGTCAAGAGTGCGCCCGTCGTACTTTATCACGCCTTGCACCTCGTAAACTCCCAACCATGAAAGCCCCTGTTATTTTTGCTGCTGATGTTGCGACAGGTATTTTTGGTCATTTAGTTGCAGCAATTAGCGGTAGCATGATTTACCGTGAATCTTCTTGCCTACTCGATAGTTTGGGCAAACAAATTTTTCCTCAATGGCTCAATATTCAAGAGCGTCCTCACTTAATGAGAGGTTTGGCATCAACACCATTTGATAGCGAAGGTGTGCGCACAACTGATGCTGACATTATTAAAGATGGCGTATTACAAGAGTGGTTATTAACTACCTATTCAGCAAGAAAGTTAGGTTTAAAAAGCAATGGCCATGCTGGTGGTATTCATAACTGGTATATCCCAGGACAAGGCCTATCATTTGATGCACTGCTAAAAGAGATGGGAACCGGGCTAGTTGTTACAGAATTGATGGGGCAAGGCGTCAGTACCGTGACGGGTGATTATTCTCGTGGAGCAAGCGGTTTTTGGGTTGAGAATGGTGAAATTCAGTATCCTGTTAGTGAAGTGACTATTGCTGGTAATTTAAAAGAGATGTGGGCAAACATTGCTACTATGGGTGATGATATTGAGATGCGCAGTAATGTTCAGTGTGGATCGTTGTTATTACCAGAAATGAGTATTGCCGGTGAGTAAATTTTAGATACTTATCGCAACCTTTAATCTCAGCCCGCAATGGGCTGAGATATCGCGTTTATCAGTGTGCTTTTCAATTTGAGAAGATAAAAATAAGACGCGAACCTTCAGCTCTGCTTAACGGTGTAATTCACCCGCAGCTTCAGGTTGGTATAGAATTTCTAATACTTTAACCTTAGTTTCAAGGCCATTAGGCAGCTTCCAACTGATCTCGTCATCAATTGCTAAACCCAGTAGTGCAGCACCCATTGGGGCCATGACTGAAAGTTCAGTGGCGCTATCTTTTAATGAAGCGGGATACACTAAAGTACGAGTACGCTCTTCATTATTTTTTAAGTCCATAAAGCGGACTTTGCTGTTCATTGTGACAATATTAGCAGGGATATCAGCTGGTGTAACAATGTCAGCACGATCTAATTCTTCATTCAATGCTTCAGCAATCGGGCTATCTGCAAATGCCGGTTGCTCTAGCAATGAATCTAAACGTTCAGCATCAAGTTCGTTGATGATAATTGTTGGCTTTGTCATACCATACTCCAATTTATTCCAATGCAAAACAACACCCCCACGGGTGAGGTGGGGGTGTTGTTAAACTCATATAAGAGATAATAGGCGGTTCTGTATAAAAAAGAAAGAGACAGTGATCACAGTCTCTTTCTGGTTATTTAGTTAAGAAATGCTAATCTATTGTTTTCTATTATGATTATTCTTCATCAAACCCTGATTCAAATAATGCGATAATAGCATCAATAGCTTCATTTTCATCACTACCAGTCACTTCTATATCAATTTGACTGCCTTGCTCTGAATCTAACATTAGCATAGCAATCACACTATCCGCTTGTGCTTCAACCCCTTCGTTGTTACGTAAAATGACGGTTGATTGAAATGTTTTGACTAAATCAAATAATTTCATTGCAGGTCTTG
Organism: Proteus sp. TJ1640; assembly: GCF_003144445.1. Taxonomy (NCBI): domain Bacteria; kingdom Pseudomonadati; phylum Pseudomonadota; class Gammaproteobacteria; order Enterobacterales; family Morganellaceae; genus Proteus; species Proteus sp. TJ1640. The sequence continues at coordinate 398,810 of NZ_PENY01000010.1, read as the reverse complement.
CATGCATACCGAGTCGATTTTTAATCGCAACTTGTCGATATTGGGTCATTTGCGTTTTTCTAGCGTTCTGTGACGTGATTGTACGTTTTTCCCTCTAGAGCGGAAATAATCGGCGAGTTGCTCAGCAACATAAACTGAACGGTGTTTACCCCCCGTACAACCAATTGCAACTGTCAAATAACTACGATTATTGGTTTCTAACATCGGCAACCAAAGTTCAAGATAGCTTCTAGTTTGATAAATAAAGTTATGAACTTCGGTGTGTCTATCTAAAAATGCCGCAACAGGGCGATCAAGACCTGTCATTGGGCGCAGTTTAGGGTCCCAATGTGGATTGGGTAAGAATCGCACATCAAAAACATAATCTGCATCAATAGGAATACCATGCTTAAAACCAAAGGATTCAAAGACCATTGTCAGCTCACGTTCACGTTTACCTAATAAACGAGTCCGCAGCATTTCTGCAAGCTCATGAACTGACATCTCAGAGGTGTCAATGATGAGATCAGCACGTGATCGCAATGGCTCAAGCAGATCACTTTCGGTATCAATTGCCATTTCTAATGAAAGGTTTTTGGTCGAAAGTGGGTGCAAGCGTCGTGTATCACTATAACGACGAATTAAAGTATTTCTATCTGCGTCTAAAAATAAGAGTTGTGGAGAATATTCAGCGGGTAAACTTTCTAGCGCTTTTTCGAAGATCTCCGGCGACTCAGGCATATTTCGGACATCAATACTGACTGCGGCAGCAGAAGCATCACGTTCAGCCAGTGTTTTTGCGAGCTCCGGTAAAAGATCAACAGGTAAGTTATCAACACAATAAAATCCCATGTCTTCAAGCGCACGCAAAGCGACTGACTTACCTGAACCAGAGCGTCCGCTGACTATCATCAGCACCATGAGGTAGCTCCCCTATAATTTCCCAGTGATGAATATCATTCCACTGTATGCTATTCGCGTCCCATTAAACCCATAGGGGTTATTCTGTGATAATCTGATAAAGCTCTTCATCACTTTGTGCGGAGCGTAGTCGGCGACATAAATTTTTGTCTGCCAACTGTTTTGCAATTAAAGACAGTGTGTGTAAATGTTCCTTACATTGTGTCGCAGGAACGAGTAATGCGAACAACAAGTCGACAGGTTGATTATCAATAGCGTCGAAGGCAATAGGTTCGCTTAGGTGAAGAAACACACCAACTACTTTTTCTGTTTCATCACTTTCAATACGTCCATGAGGGATTGCTAAACCACCCCCAATCCCTGTTGTACCGACTTTTTCACGCGTCAGTAAGGCTTCAAATATCAGCGTTTCGGGTAAATTAAGTGCTTTTGCCGCATTTTCACTGATAATTTCTAACGCGCGCTTTTTACTCGTGCAATGTACATCATTATGTGTACATGACAGAGAAAGTACGTCGCTAATATTCATCTTTGTATCGTTGTTCATTGTCTTATTCACTTAGACCAGCAAACCAGATGCCACAAAGTGACATCTGGTTTTTCGTTACTGATATTGATTAGGCGTTGGTTTAAACCGAGTCATAAACAACGCAGTAACTTCGCCGATTGTATCCCCATTTTACAATGGGAAATGAATTAATGTTGTCTCAGTTTATCTTTGTGTTTGGTTAATTGACGAGCCAGCTTATCCATTAATCCATCAATTGCTGCGTACATATCTTCTGCTTCTGCAGAGGCATGTAATTCACCGCCATTAACTTGAATGGTCGCTTCCGCGATTTTATTCACTTTCTCGACTTTCAGGATAACCTGAACGTTATTAATTTTGTCAAAGAACTGAGGTAATTTCGCGCTTTTTGCTTTGACGGTATCACGCAGAGCATCAGTTAATTCAATATTATGACCAGTGATTTGAAGTTCCATAGTGTCTTCCTTCTCAATTATGCTCAAACCAACTCTTTACGTTGATTTGAAGGCGGGATGGATAATGACTCTCTATACTTCGCAACAGTGCGTCGAGCAACTTGTATACCAAGTTCTGCGAGCATATTAGCCAGTTTACTATCACTAAGTGGTTTCGCTGGATTTTCTGCTGCGATGAGTTTCTTCACTAAAGCCCTGATTGCTGTTGAAGAGGCTTCGCCTCCGCTATCAGTATTCACATGGCTAGAGAAAAAATACTTCAATTCGAAAATTCCTCTCGGGCAATGCAAAAATTTTTGCGTTGTCACTCGAGAAATGGTGGATTCGTGCATTTCAACCTGTTCAGCAATATCTGCTAACACAAGAGGCTTCATATGCTCTTCACCCAATTCGAAAAATGCCTGCTGTGTGTCAACAATGCAATGAGCGACTTTTAATAATGTCTCATTACGGCTTTCTAAACTTTTTATCAGCCATTTGGCTTCTTGTAAATTGTCACGAATAAATTTTCCATCGCTTTCATTTTGAGTCGATTGACCCAATGCTGCATAAGTCTCATTTATTCGTAGGCGAGGAATGCTATCTGTATTTAACTCAACTTGCCAGCGTTCACCTGATTTTTTTACCAGTATATCTGGGATAACATACTCTGACTCGCCTGTATCAATACTTAATCCAGGTTTAGGATCAAGTGATTGAATGATCTCAATAACAGATTTAAGTGTCTCTTCGCGTAACTTCGTTTGACGCATCAATTGACGAAAATCACGGTTGCCTAGCAATTCTAAATATTGGCTAATGACTAACTGCGTTTCTTTAAGATAGGGTGTTTCTGTTGAAAAAGCGGATAGCTGAATCAAAAGACACTCTTTTAAATCACGTGCAGCAACACCAATAGGATCAAAGCGTTGAATACGTTTTAATACGGCTTCAACTTCATCAAGCTCTATCTCATCATCGCCCATTCCAAGCAGGATGTCATCTGTTGTAACAGTTAAATACCCTGTTTCATCAACTGCATCGATAATACTTATGGCAATTGCTCTGTCTGTTTCTGTAAACGGAGTGAGATCCGCCTGCCATGTTAGATAATCTTGTAATGAGGCTGTTGTTTCACCTTGATACAGTGGCAGCTCATCATCCATATAGTCATTACTGGTACCAGAAGGCGTGCCCGCAGTGTAGATTTCTTCCCATTGAGTGTCTAATGGGAGATCGTCAGGCATCTCTTTTTGTTCTAAAGCATCCAGCGTGTCAAACTCTTCAACGTCGTTTTCAGTTGTTGTTTCTGTTGTAGAGTCAGATTGATTTTCTGTATGAGAGGTATCATCTGAAACGAGATCTTGTTGATCGTCATCTTGTTCGAGAAGAGGGTTGGATTCAAGCGCTTGCTGAATTTCTTGTTGTAATTCAAGCGTCGAAAGTTGCAACAAACGAATAGCCTGTTGTAGCTGTGGCGTCATTGCCAGTTGCTGACTAAGACGAAGTTGCAAACTTTGTTTCATAATAATGCGATGAGTCCTTTGCTGTTGTCATCCATGACAGAGTAAAAGTGAATCAAAGATTACAGGCGGAAGCCTTCACCTAAGTAAACACGTTTAACTTGCTCATTTTCAAGAATTTCTTCGGGTGAACCATGAGCGATAAGGTGACCTTGGCTGACGATGTAAGCACGTTCACACACATCTAATGTTTCACGAACATTATGGTCAGTAATCAGTACACCTAATCCATAATCACGTAGATGCTGGATAATTTTTTTAATATCTAATACCGAAATAGGGTCAACACCCGCAAAAGGTTCATCTAATAAAATGAATTTAGGGTTTGCGGCCAATGCTCGTGCGATTTCAACGCGGCGACGTTCACCCCCCGATAATGATTGTCCTAAGCTGTTACGTAAATGGCTGACATTAAACTCTTCTAGCAGTTCTTCTGCGCGATCTTTTCGTTCTTCAGGCGTTAAATCATGGCGGATTTCTAAGATCCCCATAATGTTGTCATAAACGCTTAAGCGTCTAAAAATAGATGCCTCTTGAGGAAGATAGCCAATGCCTTTACGTGCTCGTTCATGTAACGGTAACAGCGTAATGTCTTCATCATCAATTGTAATACTACCAGCATCACGAGCAACAATGCCAACAACCATATAGAATGTGGTTGTTTTACCTGCACCATTTGGTCCAAGTAAGCCGACAATTTCACCTGAATTAACGTTCAGGCTTACATCACCGACAACGGTGCGCCCTTTGTATGCTTTTGCTAAATTTTCAGCTTTTAACAGCGCCATAAAGTGTTACTTACCTTTGTTGTTAACACCAGGGCCTTTCTCTTGCAACTGGGAAGGCAGTAAAACAGTAGTCACTTGTTTACCTTTACCGCTAAAAGCTTCCATTTGCTGAGTTGGGACGAGATAAGTGATCTTATCACCGGTGATATTACTGTCTAATTGTTCAAGATAGGCTTTACCCGTTAAGGTCATTAACTCTTTATCCATTTCATAGGTCATCTTGTCGCCACGACCTTTGATTGGTTTGCCATCATCTTGTAACTGATAAAAAGTTACGGGATTACCAAATGCTTCTATAACGATTTTTTTGGAGTCACCACCTGGGCGTGTGACAACAACTTTATCAGCACGAATGTCGATAGATCCTTGTTTGATCACAACATTTTGTGTAAAGGTTGTGACGTTCTTTTCTAGATCAAGCGATTGTTTCTCTGAGTTCACAACAATAGGTTGTTGTGTGTCATCTTTAAGCGCCATCGCAGGTACACTTATCGCTAAAAGTGTGCCGATAATCAGTGTATTACGGATTTTTTGATTCATTAGGGATCTCATAATAGGTGTTTACCTTTTCAATCAGCTCTGCACGTTTCTCGCGCAGATTGCCTCGCATTTTTAAGCCGACTGATTTCAGTCCGACGCCGATAATAGTCACTTCATCATCAGAGGAAACATCCTGTGTGTCCAAATTTGCGATAGCGTTGTCTGTGCTTATTCTCTGTAGTTGAGAGTCATCCGTTAAGCTATCAATTTGAACATCGCCATAAAGATAGAGCATTTTACTGTTTGTTAGCTTGGCTTTATTGGCGCGTACCGTCCATGTTGCATCCCCTGTCGGTGAATAGGTGGTTAAGACAGGGTTAGTAAACCACGTAAACTTTTGCTGAGCATAATTTTTGACATCATCAGCAACAAGTTTATATCCGAGTATACCCGTTGGCTCGTAAACAAAAGATATCGATGATTTGGATTGATAGGTTGGCTGACCATCTTCAACGATCGCACCATCACCGAGTTCAGTGTTATTAGTGTAGTTCCAGCCAATCAGCCCAAGGGCGATAATGGCAAGAATTAAGGTAAACCAGGATTTTAATTTATTCATTCTGTGTCGTTATACGTTAAATCGAAAGACCTTTAGCGTCTTCAAGCCGACCTTGCGCTAAAAGGATTAAATCACACAATTCTCGTACTGCACCACGACCACCCGCAATGCGGGTTACATAATTAGCACGAGGTGTAAGTAATGGATGAGCATCAGCTACGGCGACAGAAAGTCCCACTTTTTCCATTACAGGTAAATCAATCAGGTCGTCACCAATATAGGCTGTTTGTTCAGGTTTAAGGTTTAGTGTATCTAACAGTTGTTGATACGCCAAAAGCTTATTATGCTGACCTTGGTAAAGATATGTAATGCCAAGGGTTTTAGCGCGATCTTCTAACAGTTTAGATTGACGACCTGTAATGATAGCAACCTCAATGCCTGATGTAAGCAAACAACGGATGCCATATCCATCACGGACATTAAAGGCTTTTAATTCTTCGCCATTATTACCCATGTAAATAAGTCCGTCAGACATCACACCATCAACATCACAAATCAGCAATTGGATTTTTTCTGCTTTTTTGATGATTTGCTGACTTACCGCACCATAACAAGTTTCTATCATTGTATTCATTTTTATCCTTCGAACGTTATGAATATCTTATACAACACCCGCTTGTAATAAATCATGCATATGTAAAACACCTAACAGGATATCACTATCTTGTTCTGTGACTAATAGCGAGGTGATATGTTTTGCTTGCATTAAATTTAGTGCTTCAACGGCTAAACAATCAGGGCGAATACGAATACCGCCTTTTGTCATCACATCTGAGATTTTGGCATTGTTCAGATCTATCCCTAAGTCAAATATTCTCCGTAAATCACCGTCAGTAAAAATACCGTTGATCTGCATGCTATCATCGCAAATAACGGTCATACCTAATTTTTTACGGGTTATTTCGACAAGTGCTTCACGTAAAGTGGCATCTTTAGTGACTCGTGGAATATCTTCCTCTTTATTCATTAAATCACTGACATGAAGGAGTAATTTACGGCCTAATGCACCACCAGGATGAGAAAGGGCAAAATCTTCAGCAGTAAAACCACGAGCACGTAAAAGAGCGATCGCTAGCGCATCGCCCATTACCAAGGTTGCTGTTGTACTGGTTGTTGGTGCAAGACCTAAAGGACAAGCTTCTTTAGGGACTTTGATACAAAGATGAATATCAGACGCTTTCCCCATTGTACTTTGAGGCGTGCGTGTCATACAAATCAGTGTTATCTGTTTACGTTTCAGTACCGGAATAAGTGCGAGGATCTCACTGGCTTCACCTGAGTTTGAAATCGCTAGAACGATATCTTTTTCTGTTACCATACCTAAGTCGCCATGGCTTGCTTCACCAGGGTGAACAAAAAAAGAAGGTGTTCCTGTGCTAGCGAATGTTGCGGCAATCTTATGTCCAATATGACCAGATTTACCCATTCCCATGACAATAACTCGACCTTGGCAGTGAAAAATTTTTTCACAGGCAAGAGTGAAATCATCATTGATGTATTGTTCTAGTTCAGCTAATCCATCACGTTCAATATGAAGAACCTTTTTTCCTGCTTGCTGAAAATCAAACTCGGTCATTTTTTTGTACCATTTATTTTAGGTTAAGAGAGAATGTGCGACGCACAACACCGTAATATAAATAATAAAGCAAACTAATAAGAATATCCCTTTTCCGCGGTTGAGGCGTTGCTTTCGCCCTAATGAAAAGAGAGAAAACAGTAAACTGGCCACACCAAGTACAGCAAAACTAAAATAAAAAGTGTTGATATTAAATGTGCTTGGTGAAAGTAATGCTGGCATTCCTAAAACAAATGTCAGGTTGAAAATATTAGCACCTATAATATTCCCTAAGGCTAATTCATTTTCACGCCTGAGTGCGGCCACGATAGTCGTTGCTAATTCAGGTAAACTTGTACCAATGGATAGCAAGGTTAAACCAACAAAAAAGCCACTAAAATGATACTGTTGCATTAGAATAAAGACATTGTCTAATATCATTTGAGTTGCAACTGGAATAATCAGTAACGCAATAACAACCCAAAAAAGGGCAACAGAATTACGGGGATTTGTCTGTAATTCAAAACGCGTTAAGGTTTCTAAAGGTAACACGTGGCGCTCTTGTGTTAGTGTTTTATGCATTGTTTTTATCATGAGAAAAATGGATGCAAAACCAATAAAAAAGAGCAGAGTGCCTTCTCTAAGCCCTAGCTCTCCGCTAGAAACAATAATGCCAACGAGCATGATGACTATAATCATCAATGGAAGCTCTTTTTTTAGCACTGCGGACTGAATGCTCATGGGGTAAATCATCGCGCCAATACCCGCGATAAGGAGAAGATTGGTGAGTGTAGAGCCAATAGCTGTCCCGATAGCGATATCAGGTAAATTATGAACTGCGGCATCCGTTGAAATAAAAAGCTCAGGTAGTGAAGTCCCTGTACCAACAATTAAGATACCGATAACAGCGGGGGGGATTTTTAACGATTGCGCAAAAACACTCGCACCATAAACTAATCGGTCTGATGCATAAACGAGTAACATCAACCCAAGAATTAAAAGAGACAAAGTAATCAACATGCCATCAGTTTTCCAACAATGAGCGAATAAAGAAAAAACCAATAAGACAGGGCTGATAAAAAAACATATTGTCAAAAGGTTTTGCTAATTAACCATATTTTGACTAGCCAAGCACGAAAAGTAAAATTAACCGTGCAATAAATTGCTAAATAGTGGTGATTTCTTTGTAACATAGTGAATGACCTGCCAAAATAGCGTAAAAATTCGTTTATGCAGACAGGCTTGAGGATGTTTTATTCATGAACGCACAATCTGACAATTTAATTGAAGTGCGCAATATGAACTTCACTCGCGGTAGCAGAAAGATCTTCTCTGAGATCAATCTTGTGGTACCGAGGGGAAAAGTGACTGCAATTATGGGCCCTTCAGGGATTGGTAAAACAACCTTGTTACGCCTAATGGGAGGACAAATCCTTCCAGATAGTGGTGAAATTTGGTTTGATGGCGACAATATTCCTGCGCTATCACGTTCTGCGTTGTATCAAGCAAGAAAGAAAATGAGTATGCTTTTTCAGTCCGGTGCCCTTTTTACCGACATGAATGTGTTTGAAAATGTAGCCTTTCCGCTAAGAGAGCATACAAATTTACCTGAAGCATTGATCCGTACAACGGTGATGATGAAACTTGAAGCCGTGGGGTTACGTGGGGCGGCAAGCTTAATGCCTTCTGAATTATCAGGCGGTATGGCGAGGAGAGCCGCATTAGCAAGGGCTATTGCACTTGATCCTGAACTGATTATGTTTGATGAGCCTTTTGTTGGGCAAGATCCTATCACAATGGGGGTGCTTGTTAAGTTAATTGATGAGTTAAATCATGCGCTGGGTGTGACTTGTGTTGTGGTTTCCCATGATGTACCCGAAGTGTTAAGTATCGCAGATTACGCCTATATTGTTGCGGAACAGAAAGTTATTGCTCAAGGTAGTGCACAAGAATTACAGGATAATCCAAATAGGCAAGTAAGACAGTTTTTAGATGGGATCGCTGATGGCCCTGTACCTTTCCGTTTTCCTGCGGGAGATTATCAGGACGACCTATTAGGACGAGGAAATTAGTACGTGATAAATTTATTATCTCGCATTGGCACTAGAGCGTTGGCGATTTTTGCAACCTTCGGTAGAGCCGGCATTATGCTCTTTAGAGCATTAGTTGGTAAGCCTGAATTTCGTAAACAGTGGCCTCTTTTACTGAAGCAATTGTATAACGTTGGTGTTCAATCCTTATTAATTATCATGGTGTCTGGCCTATTTATTGGCATGGTGTTGGGATTACAAGGCTATCTTGTTTTAACAACCTTTAGTGCTGAAGCTAGTCTAGGTATGATGGTCGCACTTTCATTGTTAAGAGAATTAGGCCCAGTTGTCACGGCACTATTATTTGCAGGTCGTGCGGGTTCAGCCTTAACCGCTGAAATCGGCTTAATGAAAGCCACAGAGCAAATTTCTAGTTTAGAAATGATGGCTGTCGATCCTTTAAGACGTGTCGTTGCACCCCGATTCTGGGCCGGTCTTATTAGTATGCCATTGCTTTCACTTATTTTTGTTGCCATCGGTATTTGGGGTGGTGCCATTGTTGGTGTGGATTGGAAAGGGATCGATGAAGGCTTTTTCTGGGCATCGATGCAAGGTGCCGTTGAATGGCGACTTGATCTAGTGAATTGCTTTATTAAAAGTGTCGTTTTTGCCATCACCGTCACTTGGATAGCGCTTTTTAACGGGTATGACGCAATCCCAACATCAGAAGGGATTAGCAGAGCAACAACACGTACTGTTGTTCATTCTTCGTTAGCCGTATTGGGTTTAGATTTTGTGCTAACCGCACTGATGTTTGGGAACTAAGTCATGCAAAGTAAAAAAATTGAAGTTTGGGTTGGTCTATTTGTTCTGATTGCGTTAGCCGCTGTGATTTTCTTATGCCTAAAAGTGGCTGATATTAAAGAAATGGGTAATCAACCAACTTATCGCGTTTATGCCAGCTTTGGTAATATTGGTGGGTTAAAAGAACGTTCCCCAGTTAAGATTGGTGGTGTGGTGATTGGTCGCGTTTCTTCTATCACCTTAAAAGAAGAAGATGAAGGGAACTATCGCCCAGAAGTTGCTCTCGATATTCTGAGCATTTATGACCATATTCCAGAAAGTAGCTCATTGTCTATTCGTACATCTGGTTTATTAGGTGAGCAGTTCCTTGCATTGAATTTAGGCTTTTATGATGAAGCATTAGATTCTACTTTGTTAAAAGATGGGGGACGGATCACAAATACCAATTCAGCAATGGTGTTGGAAGATCTTATTGGTCAATTCCTTTATAAAACGGGTGATGGTGATAATTCAGCAAAATCTGAATCTGAACCGACTGAAGAACATCCAGCATTACCTTAATCATTAATTTCTATACGATGCACTTATACATTTAGCTAGATTTAGCGTAATAAATGCATCGTATTATTGAAACCCTATTTGAGGAGAAGCGAACGTATGTTTAAACGCTTATTGATGGTCGCACTATTAGTGATAACGCCTTTTGCAATGGCAGTAGACAAAACCAATCCTTACGCATTAATGGAAGATGCAGCGCAAAAGACCTTTAGCAAATTAAAAAATGAACAGCCTGAAATTCGTAAAAATCCTGAAGTTTTACGCCAAATTGTTCAGCAAGAATTACTGCCTTATGTACATATTAAATATGCAGGGGCATTAGTGCTAGGGCCACATTATCGTAATGCAACACCAGCGCAACGTGATGCTTATTTCACTGCATTTGAAGCATATCTTGCTCAAGTTTATGGCCAAGCATTAGCGATGTATGAAGGTCAAGAGTACCGTATTGAGCCTGCAAAACCGTTCGCAGATAAAACAAATCTCACTATTCGCGTTACTATTATCGATACAAATGGTCGCCCACCTGTTCGCCTCGATTTCCAATGGCGTAAAAACAGTAAGACAGGTGAATGGCAAGCTTATGATATGATTGCTGAAGGTGTCAGCATGATCACAACAAAACAGAATGAGTGGTCAGATATTTTAAATTCTAAAGGTGTTGATGGTTTAACAAAACAGTTAGAAATCAGTGCTAAAACACCAATCACTCTGGATGAGAAAAAATAACATGTCAGCTTCGTTAAATTGGGAAAAAAAAGAGGATGTCCTCTATTTCCAAGGAACGCTAGATCGTGAAACGTTATTGTCTGTTTGGCAACAACGTAAAGCATTATTAGCTGATATTAATATCATTGATATTTCTGCTTTAGGGCATATTGATTCAACAGGATTGGCACTTTTTGTTCATTTAAAAGCAGAAATGGAAGAGCGAAATCGTCAATTTATTATTCAAGGTGTAAGTGAGCGTTTTCAAACCTTAATTACACTCTATGATCTTGATGAAATTATGAATATTGCCTAACACAGATTTTGAGTAACGGTATTAAAAAGCCCCCTTCGTGATACTTTTATCATTAAGGGGGTTTTTGATGGTTTAAGAGTAGGGCGGATTCCATTAGGATAGACGACTGATTATTATTTTAACGTTGAGATTAAGCAATTATGGATACAAATGAAATCAAACAAGTATTAATGGACAGCCTGTCTTTAGATGAAGTCATCGTCAATGGTGATGGTAGTCATTTTCAAGTTGTCGTTGTCGGCGCAATGTTTGAGGGAATGAGCAGAGTCAAACAACAACAAACCATTTATGCCCCTTTGATGGAATATATTGCAGATAACCGTATTCACGCTTTGTCTATTAAAGCCTACACACCTGAAGAGTGGAAGAGGGATCGTAAACTTAACGGGCTTTGATTCAGTAGGTATACAGCGTACAGCAAAATAAAAAAGAGAGTTCTACAGATGGATAAATTTAGAGTACAAGGACCAACCTGTTTATCAGGTGAGGTCAATATTTCAGGCGCAAAAAATGCTGCACTGCCAATCCTGTTCGCTGCGATCCTTGCCGAAGAGCCAGTAGAATTAACGAATGTTCCTAAATTAAAAGATATCGATACAACGATTAAGTTGCTTAATCGCTTAGGAACCAATGTTGAACGTAATGGCTCTGTTTTCGTTGATGCTCGTAATATCAATGAATTTTGTGCACCTTACGAGCTGGTTAAAACCATGCGTGCTTCTATTTGGGCGTTAGGGCCGTTAGTCGCACGCTTTGGTCAAGGTCAGGTTTCTTTACCCGGTGGTTGCGCCATTGGCGCTCGTCCTGTTGATCTTCATATTACAGGTTTAGAGCAATTAGGTGCTGAGATCACTCTGGATGAAGGTTATGTAAAAGCACGTGTTGATGGGCGTTTAAAAGGCGCGCACATTGTCATGGATAAAGTGAGTGTGGGTGCCACTATCACTATTATGACTGCGGCAGTATTAGCGGAAGGCAAAACTATCATCGAGAATGCGGCAAGAGAGCCTGAAATTGAAGATACCGCCAACTTCCTTAATACATTAGGTGCTAAAATCAGCGGTGCAGGTACTGATAGCATTACGATTGAAGGCGTAGAGCGCCTTGGTGGTGGCACTTATCAAATCCTACCAGATCGTATTGAAACAGGGACTTTCTTAGTTGCTGCTGCGATTTCTCGTGGTCATGTTGTTTGTCGTAATGCGAAACCAGACACATTAGATGCTGTGTTGGCAAAATTACGTGAAGCAGGCGCAGATATTGAAGTAGGTGATGATTGGATAAGCCTTGATATGCATGGTAAACGTCCTAAAGCGGTAACTTTGCGTACTGCGCCACATCCAGGTTTTCCAACCGATATGCAAGCACAATTTAGCCTTTTAAACTTAGTGGCTGAAGGTGCTGGGATGATCACTGAAACCATTTTTGAAAATCGTTTTATGCACATTCCTGAGTTAATTCGCATGGGTGCTCACGCTGAAATCGAAAGTAATACTGTGTTATGCCATGGTGTTGAAAAACTTTCAGGTGCACAAGTGATGGCAACGGATTTACGTGCTTCTGCAAGTTTAGTCCTTGCGGGGTGTATTGCTGAAGGCACAACCATTGTTGATCGTATCTATCATATCGATCGTGGGTATGAAAATATTGAAGCTAAATTACAAGGATTAGGGGCGAAAATAGAACGTTTACGCGCTAATGACTAATCTATTTTAGTTACCCTTTTTAGCGATTTAAAACCATAGCGCATTGTTGTGCTGTGGTTTTTTTTGCGCATTATTTCAATAGAATTCTCAATAGAATAGGATAATTCATAAGGCATTTCTTTCGTGGCAAGATACAGTAAGAAAAATAGACCTGTTTTAGAAAAATTTCTATGAGCTAAAGGGAAGAAATGAATATGCAGGTAACAAGGAAACAAGAGCGCCTAGTTCGTCAAGCACTGGATGAATGGCAACAATCTGGTGAGATTTCAGAACAACAACATCGGCAGTTAGGAAGTACATTGCACCGAATTCCTTTTGATTGGAAACGGCTGAGTCGTTATGCATTCTGGATAGCGATGGTGTGTTTGATTATTGCAGCTGGTAGCATTTTTAGTGATAGTGCATTAATTTATTATCTCATTGAAATTTTTAGTGTTTCTGAAATTATGCGTGTGGTATCTCCTGCACTTATTGCTTCAGCATTCTATTTTTGGGGATTTAAGCGTCAGCGAAGAGAAACACAGTGGCATTACAGTACTGAGTTTATTCTCTTTTTAGGTGTGATGTTTACCGCTATTTTTCTTTGGCAACTAGGAGAGTTACTGGATACCGGTAGTGGTCATATTGCTCCTCTCTTTCTAATTGGTTGTGTCATTTATGGTGCAATTGGATTTATCAGTCGCTCTTCGTTGGTGTGGTTATTCTTCTTATTGATGTTAGGAAATTGGTTTGGTGCTGAAACAGGATATGTCTCTGGTTGGGGGGCTTATTGGTTAGGAATGAACTATCCTATCCGCTTTGTTTTCTTTGGCGCAGTATTATTAGCAGGCTGTTATTTTCTACAAAATGTATTGGTACAGCGTCGTTTATTTACCATGACAAAAATAATGGGGCTCACTTATCTGTTTATTGCGTTATGGATAATGTCTATTTTCGGCAATTACGATCCTGATACATGGTATTACACATCAAGTATAAAATTGTTACCTTGGGCACTGTTATTTGCTGTTGTTTCAGTTATCTGTATTTATATTAGCCTGAAAACAGATGACGGTATGTTAAGAGGATTCGGTCTAACATTCCTTGGTATTAACCTTTATACCCGATTCTTTGAATATTTCTGGGATAGTTTACATAGTGCGATTTTCTTCTTTATTTTGGCTATTTCACTGATTTTAATTGGACGGAAAGCCGAAAAAATTTGGCATGCTGTTGAACATAATGCACTCGCGAGTAAACCGAGTAAAAATGAATAAAATCTCGCTTTATTCGTTATTGTTGTAGGAGATTACTTTGATAGAGAAACGCAGTTGTCACCTTCCACTCGAAGTGAGTTGTGTCGCTTGTCATTATTTTGTCTTTAAAGATAAAGATGAGGCATTTTTTGAGATCTGTCCGGTTTGTGGCTGGCAAAATGATGGTACTAAAGAAGGACAATATAGTGGTTGTAATCACAGTACATTAGAGGACTATCGCAATACCGAAACCTTTAAAGAAAGTTGCTTACAAAGTGCGACGTTTTATATGAAATCTCCTTATTAACCAATAAATAAGAAGATTTTTTGTTAGTTATTATTCTGGCTGGTATTCAGAAATAGTCACATCAACATTGAGTTCATTACCCTCACGTAATAACGTAACGGGTAATACTGTGCCGGGGCGAGTCTCTGCAATGTAATCCATCATTTCCATTGCGGAAGTTGCTGGTGCATGATTAATGCTAAGGATGATATCACCAGTTTTTATTCCTGCTTTATCCGCTGGACCATTTGGTGTGATCCTAAAAATTCGCAATCCTTGAATTTGCTTAATATCTGTATTTGATGAGCGAATTCTTGGTAATTCTTTTGCTGTGATACCAATAAAACCACGGATAACACGACCATCACGAATTAGTTTATTCATAATTTTAACTGCGAGTTCTGTCGGGATAGCGAAGCCTAATCCTTCTGCTGTAGGGCGGTATCCGTTATAGGTTCCTGAATCAAATGTCATGGTATTAATACCGACTAGTTCACCTTCGGTATTAATTAGTGCGCCGCCAGAGTTACCTTCATTGATTGAGGCATCCGTTTGCAGGAAATTTTGGTAACGGGTTGGACTTAATCCAACACGTCCTGTAGCACTGATGATCCCTTGTGTAATAGTTTGTCCAATATTAAATGGATTACCGATAGCGAGTACGACATCACCAACATGAGAAATTCGTTTAGTATTAATCGGGATTGTAGGGAGTTTATCGGCATCAATTTTTAATACCGCAAGATCGGTTAAAGGATCAGATCCAACAAGTAAACCTTCATAAAGATCACCATTTTGGAGGGCGATAAGGATCTGATCAGCATTATTAATAACATGCTGATTCGTCAGAATATAACCACGACCATCCATAATGACGCCAGCACCTAAAGATGTTAGCTCACGCCCTTCTTGAGAAAAGCTCCCCATGGTACTGCTATAAACATTAACAACAGCAGGGGCTGCTCGTCGCACCGCAGTATTATAGCTAAAAGGCGCATTGAGAAAATCGCCATTAAGTAGGCGTTCAATAAAAATAGGGCGAATTGAAGGAACTGCAATCAAAAGAATTGCTGCTGTGAGAAGACCAATTAGAGTTGATCGCAGTAACTTAGTTAACATAAAAATCCTATATTTATGTCTGACTGTGAAATTATTCGCGTAGGAGCAGTGAGAATAGCATAGTTTCACTTATGAAAGCATCGCTCAGCGCATAAAATCCCCTTTTAAGCCAATGACTCTTATCAAAAATAGCTATAAAAAAAGCCCTATAATGGAAATTATAGGGCTAAGGAAATCAATAAATTAGATAGTTTTAAAGCTTACTTCTTAGCGCGGTGCATTACGTAATAGCAGATAAATTTCTTCATTACCACGTTGAATATTCAGTGCAAGAACAGGCGGTTTAGCATCAATGGCTTTGCGTAAGTCGCCTAGTGATGTAATTGGTGTATTATTGATGCCAATAATAAGATCACCTTTCTGTAAACCAAATGCGGCTGCTGCAGAATCTTTTTCTACCGAATCGACAGCAACAGCTTTCACTTGTTTATTCACATAGTTACTTAATGTGGCACCTTGTAGTGCAGGAGAGAAGTTATCTGCTCGTGTTGCATCAGCGGATTGTTTCTCTAATGTCACTTTAACATCCATTGGTTTACCTTGACGGATTAAGCCAATCAGAATTTCTTTACCCGGAGGTGTTGTACCCACTTTAGCTCTTAACTCAGCAAAGCTATTGATTCGTTTACCATCAACTGAAATTAAAACGTCACCCGGTTTAATGCCTGCTTTTGAGGCGGATGAATCAGGTAAAACTTCGCTGACAAAAGCACCGCGTTGTGCATCAATATTAAAGGATTTCGCCAGATCAGAATTCATTTCTGTACCACGAATACCTAAGATGCCACGTTTAACTTCACCATGAGAAATCAGTTGTTGGCTAAGATCACGCGCCATATTACTTGGGATGGCGAAGCCGATACCGATGTTGCCACCACCCGGAGCTAAAATAGCGGTGTTAATTCCGATTAACTCACCATTTAAGTTCACGAGCGCACCACCAGAGTTACCACGGTTAATAGATGCATCGGTTTGGATAAAGTTCTCTAAACCTTCCAGATTTAAACCGCTACGGCCTAATGCGGAGATAATGCCAGACGTTGCTGTTTGGCCTAAACCAAATGGGTTACCCACAGCAACTGCAAAGTCACCAACACGTAGCTGGTCCGAGTCTGCCATTTTAATTGCAGTTAAATTAGTTGGTTTTTCAATTTGCAGTAATGCGATATCTGTTTGTGGATCGCTACCAATTAATTTTGCATTAAATTCACGCCCATCATTAATTTGTAGTTGGATTTTATCTGCACCATCAACAACGTGGTTGTTTGTTAATACGTAGCCTTTTTGTGCATCAATAATGACACCAGAACCTAAGCCTTCAAAAGGGCGAATACTTTGTTGTTGTGATGGAAAATTTGGACCAAAGAAGAATTTGAACTCTTCAGGGACTTGCTGGCTTTGCACTCGTGTTCCTGAAACGTGCACACTGACAACAGCAGGTAACACTTTTTCTAACATTGGTGCAAGGCTTGGTAGCTGTTCACCTGATGGCATAACCGCAGGCAACGCGGCCATACTGGTTGCTGGGATAGTAGAGAGTGAAAGTCCGATACTCATTGCTAATGCACTAAGTAATAATTTTCTTTTTTTAGTCAACATGAATTAGAGTCTCTTGATACAGTTATCAAAATAAAAGTTGTTGCTCAAAATGAGCACGATGTCACTAAGACCTGTACTGACAGAGGAAAGTTCATTAAGACATGATGTGCTTTTCTTCCTTTTACACGGATTTACAAGACAAAAGCTATCTTTAAAACCATAGCAAATAATTGTCATTTTGTGATGTTTATTAGAAAGAAAAAACGCCACAAAATGTGGCGTTTTAAGATTAACTGTCTTTTTTCTCTGTAGGTCTGAACAATCCAGATGCCCCTTCGGAGTAATCACGAGGTGGCATTTTTATTGGGGATTGATCATTTGCTGCTTCAGATTCACTTAATCGGTAGTTAAATGGATTTTCTTGCTCAGGCATATCAGGCATGAGCTCATTAGAGCTTTTTGCCATATGTTGGTAAAGCTGACGGTAATCTTTCGCCATGTTATCTAATAGTTCAGCGCTTCTAGCAAAGTGGCTGACAAGCTCATTGCGATAAGTATCAAGTTCTTCTTTTTTTGTATCTAACTCTGCTTTTATAGCATCTTGTTGGCGAAGGGTGCTGTTACCGTAACGCATTGCGAGTGCGCCGATAATAAGACCTACAACTAATCCAATCAGTGCATAAACCCAAACCATGGCAACTCCTTTTCATCTAATAGTGAGGACGATGGATTTTTATAACATCATAACCGCTAAAAGGCATGGGTGGAATAATATCCTTAAGCTTAATATGAAATTCCTGTGTTACGTTGATGTTAAAACAATTCTTAATGCTTATAATAGAGCCATTCGACAGACACAAATCAGTATGTCAGAAAATTAAGGATAAGAGGGCATTCATGACTGTTAGTACGCCGTTATCACTTTATGAAGCCGCATTGAAGCAAGGTGATTATCAACCTGATGATGTTCAGCGAAAAACTGTTCTCCATCTTCAACAGATATACCATGCATTATTAAAAGAGACTCCACCAGAAAAAAATTCGCTAACACAACGATTATTCGGGCGAATTCGCAAAAAAAAACAGATTGTTGCACCAGAACGTGGGTTATATATGTGGGGCGGTGTAGGTCGAGGTAAAACATGGTTGATGGATATGTTTTATCAAAGTCTGC
The DNA here is from genome assembly GCF_003144445.1 of Proteus sp. TJ1640. Taxonomy (NCBI): domain Bacteria; kingdom Pseudomonadati; phylum Pseudomonadota; class Gammaproteobacteria; order Enterobacterales; family Morganellaceae; genus Proteus; species Proteus sp. TJ1640. The sequence continues at coordinate 380,507 of NZ_PENY01000010.1, read as the reverse complement.
CAACAGAACGAAAGCTTCGCTTACACTTCCATCGCTTTATGTTACGTGTTCAAGAAGAGCTGAAAAACTTACAAGGTCATGAAAATCCGCTAGAAATTATTGCCGATGGATTTAAAGCGCAAACCGATGTGCTCTGTTTTGATGAGTTTTTCGTTTCTGATATTACTGATGCAATGATTTTAGGTACTTTGCTTGAAGCGTTATTTGCCAGAGGCATCACGTTAGTAGCAACATCAAATATTCCACCTGACGAGCTTTATCGTAATGGATTGCAACGTTCTCGTTTTTTACCTGCAATAGAACAGATCAAACACCATTGTGACATTTTAAATGTTGATGCAGGTATTGATTATCGTTTAAGAACGTTAACACAAGCGCATCTTTTTTTATCTCCACTTAACGATAAAAATCGTCAGGAAATGGAGAGGGTTTTTTCTCACCTCGTCACCAGTGAACCACAAACCGATGTGACTTTAACCATTAATCATCGGCCGATGAAAGTCAGAAAAGTCGCTAATGGTGTGCTGGCAGTTAATTTTGCAACCTTATGTGTGGAAGCGCGTAGCCAGCTCGATTACATCGAACTTTCTAAGCATTATCATACAGTTTTATTACATGAAATGACGCAAATGAACGCGTTAAATGAAGATGTTGCGCGCCGATTTTTAGCATTAGTTGATGAATTTTATGAACGTAGAGTGAAACTGATTATTAATGCCGATGTTGAAATGAATGTGATTTACCAAGGTGATTTTTTACAGTTTGAATATCAACGTTGCTTATCACGTTTACAAGAGATGCAAAGTGAAGAATATTTAGTACAACCTCATCTCGCTTAATTTTTAATTCTTGAAGAAAGTCATCTTTCGTTATGGTAGGATGACGCAGGTTAAGTTGCTTGATGTTTTTTTCTATGAAAATAGAAAGCATTAGGTAACTTACAAGCGCTCTGGAAAGGAACAATTCTTCTCTTCAGGTAGCAAGAATTTATCAGTCAAATCAGAAAAAAGTGCTAAATTCGTTTTTTTCGCTGAAATATTGAAAAAGAATTCAATTGTTTTTCAATTATGACTCGATTTTTTTTTCTGACTTCTCTATAATCTTGCGACCCCACGTTGCAGCAAGTTTTTTATTTCCCAAAAAACTCGCATTTTAGAGTCAGCAGTGCTACTCGAAGGGGTAGGTTTGCTGGACACAAGAGTCGTGTGAACCTCAATAGTATTTGAACCGAGCGTTCACCAACGTGTAACTAAACATTGGGTAATTTTCAATAATGAAAACTTTTACAGCTAAACCAGAAACCGTAAAACGCGACTGGTACGTTGTTGATGCAGACGGCAAAACTTTAGGCCGTTTAGCAACTGAAATTGCTAGCCGTTTACGCGGTAAGCACAAAGCGGAATACACTCCGCACGTTGATACTGGTGATTACATCATCGTTTTAAACGCTGAGAAAGTGGCGGTAACTGGTCATAAACGTACTGACAAAGTTTACTACCGTCATACTGGTCACGTAGGTGGTATCAAACAAGCGACTTTCGAAGAGATGATCGCCCGTAGTCCTGAGCGTGTAATCGAAATCGCGGTAAAAGGCATGCTGCCAAAAGGGCCTCTGGGTCGTGCGATGTACCGTAAACTGAAAGTTTACGCAGGATCTGAGCACAACCACGCGGCACAACAACCGCAAGTTCTGGACATTTAATCGGGATAATAGGCAATGGCTGATAATCAATACTACGGCACAGGTCGCCGCAAAAGTTCTTCCGCACGTGTCTTCATTAAGCCAGGTAGCGGTAATATCGTAATCAACAAACGTAGCCTAGAAGTTTACTTCGGCCGCGAAACAGCACGTATGGTTGTTCGTCAACCGCTGGAATTAGTTGATATGCTGGGTAAATTAGATTTATACATCACTGTTAAAGGTGGTGGTATTTCTGGTCAAGCTGGCGCGATCCGTCACGGTATCACTCGTGCACTGATGGAATATGATGAGACTCTACGTTCTGATCTGCGTAAAGCTGGTTTCGTAACCCGTGATGCGCGTTCTGTTGAACGTAAGAAAGTGGGTCTGCGTAAAGCACGTCGTCGTCCACAGTTCTCTAAACGTTAATTTGTTATCTTTTAGATATCAATTTGATGTTGAAAACCCGTCTTCACAGGCGGGTTTTTTATTTTTGACTTATTTGTACTTATTAATAATAAAAACATCATGTTGCTAATACATGGTACTGTTTTTCATAAAACAAGCTTCATGTAAGATAACAATGGTGTTAAAAAACCTATTTTTTAGATTTTACCTCTAAATAATTTTATTTTTTGATATTATAATCTTACTTTTAGGGTAGTGTAGCATATTGTATTGAATTATTTGTATTAGTCCCCCTAAGTAACATGAATTCTGGTAGAATAGTGGGCTTTGGTGTCTTTCTTTCTATAACTTCATCATGTTGCTAATGGGTATGTTGATTGTAATATCTGTGATGAGTTTGAAAGTCATACCAAAATTATTATGACAATAATGATTGTTGAATGATTATTTTGGTATTACTTGATAATGATATGTGCCGCAAAGACAGGTGAGTTTTTAACCCTGTAAAATATGATTATCCCACGATAACACTGTTACAGGTAGTTACCCAATGCAGTTAATCACTTAAATGTTTATTTAGGTCTACTGCGTTTGTGTGCTTGTCTTTTAGGAATGGGGAAATGGAAAAGGCATCGTGCTAATTCATTTCTTTAATTGATTAACTTGGAGGTTTTCATGGCTGTCGCTGCCAACAAACGTTCGGTAATGACTTTGTTTTCCGGTCCGACTGATATTTTCAGCCATCAGGTCAGAATTGTCCTAGCGGAGAAAGGTGTCAGTGTTGAAATTGAACAGGTTGAAGCTGGTAATCTTCCACAGGATCTTATCGATCTAAACCCTTACCAAAGTGTACCGACTTTGGTGGATCGTGAGCTGACTCTGTATGATTCACGTATCATCATGGAATATCTTGATGAGCGCTTCCCTCATCCTCCTTTAATGCCTGTCTATCCTGTTGCTCGTGGTAGCAGCCGTTTAATGATGCATCGTATTGAGCATGATTGGTATTCTTTAATGAATACCATTGAAAAAGGAACTGAACAGCAAGCAAATGCTGCTCGTAAACAGTTAGCTGAAGAGCTATTGGCTGTATCTCCTGTGTTTAAAGAATATCCTTACTTTATGAGTGAAGAGTTCAGCTTAGTAGATTGCTATCTTTCTCCTCTGTTATGGCGTTTACCAGTGCTCGGTGTGGATTTAAGCGGTGCTGGTGCTAAAGATGTACAAATTTATATGCAACGTGTTTTTGAGCGCGATTCATTCCTTGCCTCATTAACTGAAGCAGAGCGTGAGATGCGCTTACCTTCAAGAGGGTAATAGAATATGGAGATTATGGATATGTCTCCGCGTCGTCCGCATTTATTACGTGCGCATTATGATTGGATCATTGAAAACGATTTAACACCTCATCTTGTTGTTGATGTGAATGTTGTTGGTGTTCAAGTTCCGATGGAATATGCGCACGATGGTCAAATTGTACTAAATATTTCATCTCGTGCAGTAGATGACTTAGAGTTAACGCCGTATCAGGTTTTATTTAGTGCAAGCTTTGGTGGCATACCTCGTAAAGTACGAGTGCCTATAGCTGCTGTTATGGCTATTTATGCGAGAGAAAACGGTGCGGGAATGATGTTTGAGCCAGAGCCTGCTTATGAATCTGGTGCATCATTAGAGTTTGCTGAAGAGGAACATCAAGAGTCTTCAGAAGCACCTGTTGGTGAAGTTTTATCATTGGTGACTGAGAAATCTGTTTCTGATGATGCTACGCCACCTGATGATGATCCTGAGCCACCTCGCCCGACGGGTCGACCATCATTGCGTGTTGTGAAATAAGAGATTAACTTATTTGTATTAATGAAAAACCCAGTTCACTTGAACTGGGTTTTTTGTGCACAAAAAAAGCGCCCTATATTGCTATTGAGCGCTTTATTGGATTGTATTACTAAAAATTATTTCAGCAGTTCTTCTAAACAACCAGTATAAAGGTTAACAGCTGTCATCAATTGTTTTTCATCGAAATCAAAGCCTGCTTGGTGGTGACCTGCGGTTCTATCGGCACCAACAACGAAGTACAGTGATTTACCACCACAACGTTGTACACGTTTTGCTAATACTGTCGCATCTTCACTGCCACCAAATGGGCGCGTTGCAACGGCTGTTAGTTCTGAGTGTTTACCCACAACTTTGGTCATTACATCAATCAATTCTTGGTCATTCGTCAAGTCAACGGCTTCACCCATGATTTCACTTTCCATTTCTAACTGGAAGCTATGTGCTGCACCTTCAGCCATACGTACAGCATTTGCTGCCATAAAGCTGTTGATCTCTTCGTTTTCACCACGAACTTCAATTTGCATTTCAGCATTAGCTGGGGTGACATTACGGCCTTCACCGGCTTTTAATACACCGATATTGATACGTGACATTCCTTTACCGTGGCGAGAAATACCCAGCATTTGTGTTGCTGCATGGCAAGCGCCTGCTAATGCATTACGGCCTAATTCTGGTTCTGCACCTGCGTGAGATGGCGCACCTTTAAAACGGAAGTCATATTTAGTGGTACATAAGAAATGTGTTGGGTTAATAACAATTTCACCACTGTTTGCGATAAAGCCTAAGTGTGCACCTAAGAAGTAATCTGCATCATCTGCGATACCACTTTCAGCCATCGCTCGCGCGCCACGAACACCTTCCTCTGCTGGTTGGAATAAAATTTTAACTTTACCAACCACTTTATCTTTATTCTCAACTAACCAGTGAGCAACACCTAAACCGATAGAGATATGTCCATCGTGACCACAAGCGTGCATCTCACCCGCGTGACAAGAAGCAAAGTTTTCGGCATGAGGACGGTGTTCAGTTTCAGTTGCTTCGTTAACACCTACACAGTCGATATCAAAACGCAGTGCTACTGTTGGACCTGCTTTACCACTGTCAAAGATAGCCACACAGCCTGTGAGTTCTTTCATCTCATCAAGCAGTGCTTCATCAACATTGTGTTTTCTTGCAATAGCCAGCCCTTTCTCAACGACTTGGCGACGACGACCAAAAGCGAACTCTTGGTTGATAACTTCAGGGCCAACTTTAACTTCTAAACCTAAGCTACGTAATTCTTTAACGATCTTTGCTGTTGTAAGAAATTCAGACCAACCAATTTCTGGATATTGGTGAAATTCGCGACGCCATTTAATTAATTTTTCGAGATTAAGAGCTGACATATTCATTTCTCCACTTATAACATGAATAACGCAACAGCGATGACGCCAATAATCATACCTGGTGCAGTACGTTTTGCGATTTCCATAGGGTTAATATTTGCAAGGCCAGCACAAACAATCGCGGCGCCGGCTAGTGGTGACATAGTACGACCTAATGCGCCAGATAATGCAGCAGCCATACCCATATCAGGAATTTCATAACCAAATTGTGCAGCATGTGGTGTGACTGTTTCGTTGAATGCGAATGCTGCCGCGTCACCAGAACCAGTAATAATACCCATTAAGAATGGCCCTAAAGTACCACCCCAGCGAGCAAATTCAGGAGAATGCGTTAAGAAGTTGATGAACGCGTCGATCAAACCAGATGCTTTCAGGCCTGCTGCGAATACGGCAGCTGCAATGATGATACCCAATACATCACCATAAGCATTACCCATACCTTTAAAGAACTCTTTCGTAATTTGAGCTGGGTTAGTTAACGTGATGAACAGCGCATAGATAGAACCGATTAACATTGCTGCGGGTACAGACAGTTTAAATGTACTGAAAGACTCGAAGAATGGCAGAATTAACAGGATTAATGGAATAAAAGGTGCTGTTGCATATAAGTAGTTAGGGCGAACAGCTTCTGGTGTTGCTTGTGCCGATGAAGATGATGCATCACCAGCAACAGAAGCCATTTTGAACTCTTTTTTCACTAGAGCAACAACAGCGAGCGAAACGGCTGCAATACCACCCGCCATTAAGCTGTATGGGCTATGGCGAGCGATTAAATCAACCACTTCCATATTTGCCATGTTTGCAACGAAGGCGTTATGTGACATACCTGGGCTTAGCATTGAGCCGATAGTACCACATAATACTGCACCACCAGCGATAGCTGGGTGAATACGAGCTGCGATTAATAATGGAATGAGTGTCGCACCAACCGCTGCTGCGCAACCTGCTGCTGATGGGATCGCGATATTAATAAAATACGTTACGACAACGGTAGCTGGAATAAGGAAGAAGCCAAGACGAGTCATTACTTTTGATAATACGTGCACCAGATGCATATCACATTTGGTGTATTTCATAACATAAGCAAAACCCATACTCGAACAGATTGCTTGAATTAATGATGAAGAAACCATGCGCTCGCTAAATGCGGTAAACGCATCTAATGGGCTCAGACTTAAAATACAGAGTAATAAGCCGGCACCAATTAGCACCATTCGGGTTTCATATTTTTTTATTAGCAAATAGACAGTTACGATAATAACGGCTACTGCGATAAGTTGCATCACCATAGTGATCCCCTAGTTAATTATGACAATTTTATGAAAACGAACCTAACATCAATAAATTATATTTTTCTGTAAAGTTATTAGGTGACTCCATTATGAAGTTGGTTGGTTGACAATATTTGATTGTTATCAAATTTAATAGCTGAAATAAAATCTATTTTTTTAGACTGTGATGTTATTAACAAATGCTGTAAAGCAATGACTATTAAAAGATGACGGAAAGGTTAAGCAAAAAGAGATAAAGTAAAAAATACGAAAATAAATTATATTTAATATAGATCCGGAGTGTTATTTTGATACAAAAAAGAATATCGATTTTTATCAAAATATTATTCTATACATTATATTAAATGCTAATGAGAATGATTTTTGTCTGATATTTGTATTATCCTTAAATACTATTTATTAATTTTACCGATAGTATTGAAAAATTATCCCACTTAAATTAAATGGGATAATAAACAGGAGAAATTGTTATTTTAAATAGCGAAAACAAAAAATATTTAACATGATAAATATCGCAATATGCCTTCGGCAGCCTCTCTTCCTTCTGCTATTGCAGTTACCACAAGATCGGAGCCTCGTACAATATCACCTCCAGCAAACACTTTAGGGTTTGTTGTTTGATTTGGTATTTCTTTATTATCTAAAATAATAATTCTGCCTGAAGATGCATATTCAATATTATTTTCATCTAACCATGGATAATGTGCAGGTTTAAAGCCAAATGCCAGAATAACCGCATCGGCAGATAACAGGTGCTCACTTCCTTCAATCGGTGTTAATGTTTTATCGCTTTGAGTTTTAATAACACGAATACCGACCACTTTATTTTGATTATCGACTTCAATATCTATAGGTTGAAGATTAAATAAAAATTCTCCACCTTCTTCTTTAGCATTTTTTACTTCGCGTTTTGAACCCGGCATATTGCTTTCATCACGACGATAAACACAAGTCACTTTATTTGCACCTTGCCGAATTGCTGTACGCACACAGTCCATTGCCGTATCACCACCTCCTAATATCACAACATTTTTATCTTTAAGGTCAATATAAGGTGTTTGAGGATCTTCGTTATATCCCATTAAATAACGAGTATTACCAATTAAATAAGGTAGTGCGCTATAAACACCATGAGCATTTTCATTAGGAAAATGCCCGCTCAAACTGTGATAAGTGCCCAATCCTAGAAATACAGCGTCATATTGTGCTATTAGGGTATTAAGGGCGATATCTTTGCCTATTTCCGTATTAAGGCAGAACTCAATACCCATTTCACTAAATAATTCGCGACGTCGGATCATCAGTGATTTTTCGAGTTTAAAAGAGGGGATCCCAAACGTAAGTAATCCTCCAATTTCTGGATGCTTATCATAAACAACGGGTTTTACACCTTGTCGAATAAGAACATCTGCACAGGCAAGGCCCGCAGGGCCTGCGCCGATAATCGCGACCTTTTTATTGGTCATTGTGACGTGAGAAAGATCAGGGCGCCATCCTTGTGCTAAAGCGGTGTCATTGATGTAACGTTCAAGATTGCCAATTGTGACGGCACCAAAATCATCATTAAGTGTACAGGCTCCTTCACACAGTCTATCTTGAGGGCAAACACGACCACAAATTTCAGGCAAACTGTTGGTTTGATGAGAAAGCTCAGCAGCTTCAATAATGCGCCCTTCATTTGCAAGCTTTAGCCAGTTAGGGATGTAATTATGAACAGGGCATTTCCATTCACAATATGGATTACCACAGCCTAAACAGCGATCAGCTTGCGCAGAGGCTTGCTGTGGTGAAAAAGCCTCATAGATTTCAACAAACTCAATCTTACGAATTGCTAATGGTTTTTTGGTCGGCTCAATACGATTTAAGTCGATAAACTGATACACATTCTGACTCATAATATTCTCCTATTGTGCCTGAACGCGTAATTCAGCGGATGAACGACGAGGGTGACCGAGTAACGCATTGACATCACTGGATTTGGGCTTAACTAATTTAAAGTGTTGTGACCAATATTCCCACTGTGAAAGTAACATTTCACCTTGCTGTGAGCTTGTTAATCTTACATGCTCTGCAATCATGCCACGTAGATGTTCAGCGAGAATGGCAAAGGATGCAACAGGAAGCAACTCAATAGATGAGGCATTGATCCGTTGTGATAATGTTGAATCTTCATCTAACAGATAGGCAAATCCACCCGTCATTCCCGCACCAAAGTTAATACCTGTTTTACCCAGAACGCAGACAATACCGCCAGTCATATATTCACAGCCGTTATCGCCAACACCTTCAACTACAGCTATCGCGCCGGAGTTTCTCACAGCAAAACGCTCGCCAGCTAAACCTGACGCATAAAGTTTTCCACCTGTGGCACCATAAAGGCAGGTATTACCCATAATCGTGGCGTGGTGATTTTTAAAGGCAGAGCCAATAGGAGGGGAAATAACAATACGACCTCCTGCCATGCCTTTACCAACATAATCATTAGCATCACCCACTAAGGTTAATTCAACGCCCTGAGCATTCCAGACACCAAAACTTTGGCCGGCTGTTCCTGTAAAATGAAGTTTAATCGGGGTGGCAGATAAACCACTTTCGCCATATTTTTTAGCAATAATGCCAGATAACGTTGCGCCAACAGAACGGTCAGTATTACGAATATCAAAATAATAGGTTTGGCTTTTTTGCTGCTCAACGGCTTGAAGGGTTTGAGTAACAATGCGTTGGTTTAATTCGCCCTTATCATAAGTATTATTGTTTTCCTGACAATAAAGTGCATAACCTGATGGTGACGTTGCGGTTTCTAACAATCCATCTAAAGAGAGTTTTTGTTGTTTACTGCTAACGCCTTCTAGGCATGAAAGCAGGTCGGTTCGACCGATTAAATCGGTGATTTTTCTCACGCCAAGTAATGCCATTAACTCACGAGTTTCTTGCGCAATAAAACGGAAGTAGTTAATAACGCGTTCTGGTAATCCGTGATAATGGTTACGGCGGAGCGTTTCATCTTGGGTTGCTACACCCATTGCACAATTATTTAAATGACAAATACGCAAATATTTACAGCCTAGTGCCACCATTGGCCCAGTACCAAATCCAAAACTCTCTGCACCTAAAATAGCCGCTTTAATAATATCTAGACCTGTTTTTAATCCACCATCGACTTGTAAACGAATTTTATGGCGTAGGTCGTTTGCCACTAACGCTTGTTGAGTTTCAACTAAGCCAAGTTCCCACGGGCTACCTGCATATTTTACGGAAGTTAAAGGGCTTGCTCCTGTACCTCCGTCATAACCTGCGATGGTGATCAAATCTGCATAAGCTTTGGCAACACCAGTCGCAATGGTGCCTACACCGGGCTCTGAAACCAATTTTACAGAAATCAGTGCAGTCGGGTTGATCTGTTTTAAGTCGAAAATAAGCTGTGCTAAATCTTCAATGGAGTAGATGTCGTGATGAGGTGGCGGCGATATTAAGGTCACACCGGGTACGGCATAACGTAGTTGCGCAATATAAGGTGTCACTTTATCTCCGGGAAGTTGTCCGCCTTCACCGGGTTTTGCGCCTTGTGCGACTTTGATTTGTAAAACATCAGCACTCATTAAATAAGAGGGGGTCACGCCAAAACGACCAGAGGCGATCTGTTTAATACGTGAGACTTTATTAGTACCGTAACGAGCTGGATCTTCGCCTCCTTCACCTGAATTTGAAAATCCTCCTAAAGTATTCATCGCTTGCGCCAGTGCTTCATGAGCTTCTCGGCTTAATGCGCCAATTGACATCGCCGCAGTATCAAAGCGTTTAAATAATTCGGTTTCAGGTTCGACTTCTTCAATTGAGATGGCTGTTGTCTTGTTATTAAGCACTAACATATCGCGCAATGTTGTAATTGGGCGTTGTTGCACAAGGTTTGCATAGTGCTGATAGTCGGTATATTCCCCACTATTTACAGCTTTCTGTAATGCTTGAACGACATCAGGATTGTAGGCATGGTATTCACCTTTATGTGCATATTTTAATAATCCACCTGCTTCTAAAGGATAACGAGTTAACCAGGCTCGTTTTGATAGATTAAATAAATCCTGTTCAAAATCACTAAAGTCAGCGCCATTAATCCGATTATCAACACCAGCAAAACAGAGGTTAACAATGTTATCGTTTAATCCGACCGCCTCAAAAAGCTGAGAGCAACGGTAAGAGGCAACGGTTGAAATGCCCATTTTGGACATGATCTTATACAATCCTTTATTTATGCCGTTGCGGTAATTCAGCATCACTTGAGCATAGCTTGCTTGCAGGATTTTTTTATCAACACGTTGCGCTAAAGATTCATAGGCAAGATAAGGATAAATAGCTGTAGCACCAAATCCGAGCAATACGGCGAAATGGTGGGGATCACGAGCGCTGGCCGTTTCAACAATAATATTAGCATCACAGCGTAAGTTATTATCGACCAACGCTTTTTGTACAGCGCCCACGGCCATAGGCGCAGGAATAGGTAGTCGCTCTTTAGTAATATTTCTATCTGATAAAATGAGTAATACTGCACCACGATGAACTTCCTGTTGTGCTGTTACGCATAATTGGCGTAATGCTGTTTCTAGGTTGCCTTCTGTGGGTTGATACGTGATATCAAGATGAACGGATTGGTAATAAGGATTTTCTTGATTAATAAGCTGTTGGAAATCGCTATAAAGCAAAATAGGTGATTTAAAACTCAGCCGATGTGCTTGACCTTCCGCTTCGCAAAACACATTCATCTCGCGTCCAATACAGGTCGCTAAAGACATGACATGGGCTTCTCTTAATGAATCTATCGGAGGATTTGTGACTTGCGCAAATTTCTGTCTGAAATAGTCATAAATCAGGCGAGGGCGTTGAGAAAGTACAGCAAATGGAGTGTCATCGCCCATTGAACCTGTGGCTTCTTGCCCGTTCTCTGCAAGCACATGCAAAATGCTTTCAAGCTCTTCTTGGCTATAGGCAAATTGTTTTTGATAAGTGGCTAATAAAGTGTCATCAAAGGCGCGTTGCCCTGTGGCTTGTTGTTCTGGTAACTCTTCAAATGGCGTTAAGCGTTTGACATTGCGTTCTAGCCACAATTTATAAGGATGGCGTCTTTTTAAATCCTCATCAGTTTCGGCTGAGTGCAAAATGCGCCCTTGATGAGTATCAATGACCATCAGTTCACCGGGACCGACTCGTCCTTTTTCTCGCACTTCATCAGGCTGATAATCCCAAATACCAATTTCAGAAGCACAAGTGATGATGTTATCTGTGGTAATAACGTAACGAGCAGGACGTAAACCGTTTCTATCTAGCGTACATGCAGCATAACGACCATCTGATAATACAATGCCCGCAGGGCCATCCCAAGGCTCCATATGCATTGAGTTAAAATCAAAAAATGCCCGTAAATCATCATCCATTTGTGGATTATTTTGCCATGCTGGAGGAACGAGTAACCGCATAGCACGAACAATATCCATACCACCATTGAGAAAAAGCTCTAGCATATTGTCGAGTGAACTTGAATCTGAGCCACTCTCATTCACAAAAGGGGATGCACTTTGTAGATCTGGAATCAGTGGCGTATTGAATTTATAGGCACGCGCTCTCGCCCATTGGCGATTGCCTGTGATGGTATTAATTTCACCGTTATGCGCTAAATAACGAAAAGGTTGAGCAAGTGGCCATTTGGGAGTGGTATTCGTTGAGAAACGCTGGTGGAATAAACAAATTGAAGATTCCATGCGTAGATCAGCAAGATCGGTAAAAAAACGAGGTAGATCGATGGCCATACAGAGGCCTTTATAAACCGTCACCAAATTAGAAAGACTGCAAATATAAAAATCACTGTCAGTAATGCGTTTTTCAATGCGTCTACGAGCAACAAAGAGTCGTCTCTCAATATCACTTATCCGCCAGCCTGCAGGTGCGTTAATAAAAACTTGTTCGATTAAAGGAAGAGAAGAAAGAGCAATACTGCCTAAAATCTCAGTGTTAATAGGAACTTTGCGCCAGCCAACAATGGAAAGCGTTTCACGTTGTAGCTCTTCTTCGACGATGAGACGGCACTGTTTGGCAATATTAGGATCTTGGCTTAAAAATAGCATTCCTACGGCGTAATTTTTTGCTAAACGCCAGCCTTTTTCTTGTGCAACTAATTGGAAAAAACGCTCTGGTTTTTGTAAGAGTAATCCGCAACCATCACCGGTTTTGCCATCAGAAAGAATAGCGCCACGATGTTGCATTCTGGCGAGACCATGTATGGCATTTCTGACAATCTTATGGCTGGCTTGTCCTTCAATATGCGCGATCAACCCAAATCCACAATTGTCTTTTTCCTGTGTCTTTTGATAGAGCATTTTTGCTTCCTACTTGGTTTACTGGGCACCTCAAAAAAAGAGCGCAAAAGGAACGTTTTGGCTCAAAGTATGTAGGTAAATTTATGGGTGTTCAGTTGGGTGATATTGTGTTTGCCTAGCTTGGTGTGTTTTTTATATTGCTCTGCTATGCCTTTTAAACTTATCGATAAATAAAAATCAGGTCAATGTGTAGAAAGATTTGACTGAGATAAAATAGGTAAGGAGTGTTTTATTCTAACACATTGATTAATAGGTAAATTATTCTATTTTAAAATGGTGTGGGAACGATTTTTTAATGTGAGCTATATCACTTTATTTGAGCTATTTAGCTTTATCTCATCCTTTAATGATAAAAACGAGCAGTGAGTTATTCTGATGAATGTATTAAATTTGGAATTTTATTGTTTTTATACATTTTGTATAAAAAAAGACAAATTGCATTTTTTATAATAAGGTCTATTTATCGAGGGTATAGCTACCGATTATGTTACTTGGTTTTGTATTATTCTTATGAATGCACATGTCCTAGATAGGCTTGTTGAGAGAAAATAGAGGATTAAATCAAACAAAGTAATGAGAAATAACTGTTCGTAGCAAGATTTCTGAATGTTCGCCACTGCGCCAATTCATTTTTGGGTTATCATTCCATAGATTCAATATATTGGAGTTTTCAATGAAATTGCTCAAAGGGCTTGCCCAATACTACGTTGACTTAATGATGAGGCTGGGGCTAATTCGCTTCTCATTGTTGTTAGCTTCTGCATTAGTTGTTTTAGCGATGGTTGTTCAAATGGCGGTGACATTCTTGCTTGCAGGTGATGTTACCAGTATTGACCTTGTTCGCTCTATTTTCTTTGGACTGATTATTACGCCTTGGGCTGTCTATTTTCTTTCAGTTGTCGTTGAACAACTGGAAGAATCACGACGTCGTTTATCTCGTATGGTGGATAAACTAGGCGTAATGCGCCAGCGAGACTTAGAGCTTAACTCTCAATTAAAAGAGAATATTGAGCAATTAAACTTGGAAATTCAAGAGCGTGAAAAAGTTGAAAAAGCGCACCTTGAACTACTAGAAAAACTAAAAAGTGAAATGAAGCGTCGTGAATTGACGCAAATCGAGCTTGAACAACAATCCTCACTTTTACGCTCATTTCTAGATGCTTCTCCTGATTTAGTTTATTACCGTAATGAAGATAATGAATTTTCAGGATGTAACCGCGCAACAGAATTACTGACAGGTAAAAGTGAGAAGCAGCTTATTGGTTTAACACCGCTTGATGTGTATGACGAAGATATTGCGATAAAAGTGATGGAAACCGATGAGAAAGTTTTTCGTCACAATGTCTCACTTACCTATGAGCAGTGGCTGGTTTACCCTGATGGGCGAAAAGCCTGTTTTGAATTACGTAAAGTGCCGTTTTATGACCGTATTGGTAAGCGTCATGGCTTAATGGGTTTTGGACGTGACATTACAGAGCGTAAGCGCTATCAAGACGCGTTAGAGAATGCGAGTCGTGATAAAACCACCTTTATCTCAACCATCAGCCATGAATTGCGTACACCGCTAAATGGTATTGTTGGATTAAGCCGTATCTTATTGGATACCGAGCTTTCACCAGAACAACTCAATTACTTAAAAACTATCCATGTGAGTGCGATTACGTTGGGTAATATTTTTAATGACGTGATTGAGATGGACAAAATTGAGCGTAGAAAAATTCAGTTAGATAACCAGCCAATTGACTTCACTGAATTTATTTCTGATTTAGAAAATCTGTCTGGACTGTTAGTACAGCCAAAAGGATTGAAATTCACGCTTGAAGCAGAAGAAACGCTACCGCATAAGATAACTTCTGATGGGACTCGATTACGCCAGATTTTATGGAATCTCATTGGTAACGCGGTGAAGTTTACTCAAGAAGGTGAAATCAAAGTACGTATTTGGCAAGAAGCGCCAGATAAGTTGTTCTTTGAAGTGAAAGATAGCGGGATTGGTATTCCTAAAAGTGAGCTTGAGAAGATCTTTGCCATGTACTATCAAGTCAATGATAGTCAAGGTGGTCGTTCTGCAACGGGAACGGGTATCGGACTTGCTGTCTCAAAACGCCTAGCACAGCATATGGGCGGTGATATTCGTGTTGAGAGTGAGTTAGGTGAGGGGTCTACCTTTACCCTCTCTATCGTCGCTCCTGCTATTGAAGAACATCACAATATCGATAGTGATGATGAGCTCTTATTACCAGCTTTAAATATTCTGCTTGTTGAAGATATTGAACTTAACGTGATCGTGGCCTGTTCTGTTTTAGAAAAACTGGGTAATACCGTTGATGTAGCAATGACAGGGCAAGAAGCGTTATCGATGTTTAAGCCTGATGAATATGACTTAGTGCTATTAGACATTCAATTACCCGATATGACAGGGTTCGATATTTCAAGAAAATTACGTCAAGAATTCGACAGCAATGAACTTCCTCCTCTTATCGCTTTAACAGCAAATGTTTTGAAAGACAAAAAAGAGTATTTGGATGCGGGAATGAATGATGTGCTAAGCAAACCACTTTCTGTGGACGCACTTACCGCGATTATCAATAAATTCTGGGGAGATGGTGCGGTTTCTATGCCATGTAATGAGTCATCGGAATTGTTGAATAAAAATGAAGAATTATTAGATATAGACATGCTGAATCAGTACATCGAACTCGTAGGACCTCAATTAATCACTGATGGTCTAGATGTTTTTGAAAAGATGATGCCAAGTTATATGTCAGTTCTTGAATCTAATCTGACAGCGCGCGATCAGAAAGGCATCACTGAGGAAGGACATAAAATCAAAGGTGCAGCAGGTTCTATTGGTTTAAAACATTTACAGCAACTCGCTAAACAGATCCAATCACCGGAATTACCTGCTTGGTGGGACAATGTGCAAGAGTGGGTAGATGAGCTAGGAAAGGATTGGAGAAAGGATGTGGAAAGTTTAAGAAACTGGTTAGCAGGGGCTAGAAAAAAATAACCCCAACCGAAGGTTGGGGTGCGCGAATACTGCGCCAACACCAGGGAAACTTTTCTATCCGCTTTTTTTGATTCTCATTACATAGGCGAATAGGATGAAACTATTCCATACATCATACATGCAACAAAATAGCAAAGATAAGTTTTTTTGTTACAAGAAACATTTAAATATGTGATGCCGATTGGTGTTTACACCTATAAATGGGTAACTAGTAATCTACTACAAACGGAGAAAGATATGAAATCAATTGCGGTAATTTTAAGTGGTTGTGGTGTATTCGATGGGAGTGAAATCCATGAATCAGTGCTCACAATGCTTGCTTTGAGCCAAAATAATGCTGAAGTTCATTATTTTTCACCTAATGAATTACAACCAACTGTAATTAATCATATTACAGGTGAAGAAAAATCAGAAAAAAGGAATATGATGGAAGAATCTTCTCGTATTTCTCGTGGTAAAATATCCCCTTTATCAGAAGCAAAGGCTGAAAACTTTGATGCTGTTATTATTCCTGGTGGTTTTGGTGCTGCTAAGAATTTGTGTAATTTCGCAACAAAAGGAAGTGACTGTGAAATTAACAAAGATCTCTTAAGATTTGTACAAGCGATACATCAGCAAAATAAACCATTAGGGCTAATGTGTATTGCGCCTGTAATGTTACCAAAAATGTTAAATTCTCCAGTAAAATTAACAATTGGGAATGACGTGGAGACCGCTCGTACAATTGAAAAGATGGGAGGGGTCCATATAGATTGCCCTGTTGATGATATCGTTGTCGATGAAAAATATCGTGTTGTCACTACGCCTGCGTATATGCTTGCACAATCTATAGCACAAGCACAGGTGGGGATTGAGAAACTGGTTAAGAAAGTCCTTGAGATGGCATAAAGAGTAGGTAAAAACAGCAGATGGTACTGGTGAGAAAGTTAAAGAAACTATTAATTATTTTAATTGCTTTATGGTTGTTAACAGTTGTGCTGTTTTCTTTTTTACCTGTGCCTTTTTCTGCTGTTATGGCTCAAAGACAAATTTCTGCTTGGAGTGAGTTTGATTTTTCTTATGTATCACATTCCACTTGGGTCAGTGAGAAAGAGATAGCTCCTGTGATGTATTTAGCCGTTATTGCATCTGAAGATCAAAATTTCCCCAAACATTGGGGATTTGATTTTGATGCTATTGAGAAAGTTTTCAAAAAAAATTATAACAATGGTAAAACATTACGTGGAGCATCGACTATTTCTCAGCAAACGGTCAAAAATCTTTTTTTATGGGATGGTCGTAGTTGGATTAGAAAAGGTCTCGAGACCGGAATGACGCCAGTTGTCGAGCTTATTTGGTCAAAAAAACGTATTTTAACGGTATATCTAAATATTGTTGAGTTTGGTGATGGGATCTTTGGCGTAGAGCAGGCTTCTCAACACTATTTTAGAAAGCCCGCAAAACAACTTACAAGTTATGAAGCTGCATTATTAGCCGCAGTATTACCTAATCCGCATATTTATCACGTAAATAAACCTTCTGCTTACACCCTAAAACGACAACAGTGGATCTTAAATCAGATGCGGCTAATGGGTGGAATTAGCTTTTTAAAGAAAAATAATTTGTCATAACTCTATAAGGTTTGAAATATTTTTCTATTAGGTTCAGCAATCTTTTCTGATAGCTTCGTTATTGCAGAAGGATCGTTAGATTGGCGAGACTGCACACGAAATTGTGAAGGTGTCATGCCGTATTTGCGCTTAAAAGCATCGCAAAAATAGGCATTACTGCCAAAACCACAGCGATGACTTATTTGAAAAACAGTGTAATTAGAAAACGTGAGGTAATTTAATGCAATCCCCATTCTGACATCGAGTAATAACTGGCAGAATGAAACGCCTTCTTTACTTAAATGTCGGCGTAACGTTGATGGCGTTGTGAAAAGCGTTTTAGCGACATCTTCTAAATGCCATTTTTTTTGCGGATCTTGCGTAATTAAATGCGTAATTGCCTGATTCTTAGGCTCATCATAGTTAAATCGGAAGATATTTAAAATATCGATACCTTCTTGATATACCGCCATCAAAATAAAAAATAAACATTGCTGCATAAACATGGTTTCTTGAGATGGAGAGCCATGTGGTAGTGGTAAGCATTGTTTTAAAATTCCAAAATTACTTTTTATCACTTCAGGCGTCGATAAATGGTAAGCAGGAAGATGGCTTGTCAGTGGTGAGCTAGATTTTATTAAAGGTTTTAGTAAAGAGAAAACAGATTGAAGTTCTGTTTCACATAATACAAGAGTGTGTAGTTCAATCGATTTATGCGTAAATTGATTCACTATATCGCAAGACACTTGACTGTATTTCGGAATAATAAGCGTTAAATGACTAGATACATCAATAGATTGCCCATTGATGCAAATCGTACCTTTTGCGCCACTAACCATCGCTATCATCGGGTTTTCGATGTAAAACGTTTTTAAAGACATTTGGTTAGAGGACAGGATGTGTTTGTATTCCATGATCTTCGATATACCGTAGGCAAGTTAAGCATTCATCTTGCTTAAATGAACAATACTCAAAATTAGCTCATTAGTTGTATAAACTGATAAGCCACGTCTAGAATAATAAATAGAAAGATTATTCTAGTTTAAATTAGTGTTGTCATGCAAAGCAGAATAAGAGTGAAACAGAATATAATCTTGTTGATAAAACAAGACAATATAGATATTTGTTCATTTTTTACATTAATTTTAAACAGTGTTATTTTTTCTAAATAAATTGTTATTTATTCAAAACGCATTTTTCTTAATAAGGTGTAGAATCGCGCGTCACAGACAAAGGCGATTATTCTGTTCTTAGGGTATCACTGTTTGTCTTTTATCCACACCCTATCCAACATTCATTAGCTTATTTTCTATTTGTTTTTGAATGACTCAATCTTATGGATAGCGCTGTATTATTCACACATTTTCCTGATTTATTGATAATTTTGCCGAGTTGGCAGGAGTGAGTATGTCTGACTTTTCAGGGAAGGGTTGGCTTGCTGAAATCGCTTTACGCTATGAAGTAAAACGCGAAGTCACGCGTCTTACAGAAAAGCGTCATATCGGCCCATTAATGGTTCAGCGTCCTTTTTATCCTGAGCAAGGTATTGCACACACTTATTTACTTCATCCCCCAGGCGGTGTGGTTGGTGGCGATAACCTATTGATTAATATTGATGTGCAATCCCAAGCGCACGCATTGCTCACAACACCTGGGGCGACTAAGTTTTACCGTAGTGCTGGTGGTGTGGCTCATCAGATTCAAACATTAAAGGTCGCACCGAATGGTTTTTTAGAGTGGCTTCCTCAGGAGAATATCTTTTTTCCTGAAGCCCAAGTTCGCCTAGAAACGCATATTCATATTGCAACTACGTCGAGATTTATTGGCTGGGAAATCCAATGCTTTGGTCGCCCTGTTTTAAATGAATGGTTCGAAAATGGCAGTGTTAAAGGACGTTTTAATTTCTATATTGATGAAAAGCTGACATTAACAGAATCGCTTTTTGTTGATGGTTTACAAAAAAGATCGGCCGCAATGCGTGAATTTCCCATGTTGGGGTCGCTTTATATTTATCCCGCAACGGACGAATTAAAAAACAGTATTCAACAAAGTATCGAGGCTTTCTCAGCTTCTTACGATCATGCCATTGAATATGGCTTAACAGATATAGACGGTATTTTAGTTTTACGGTTATTAGGCTCCCAAACAGAGCCGATGATGGCGTGTTTTGTTCAAGTTTGGCAAACCGTCAGACAACACTGGTTAGGGTATTGCCCTGAGCCGCCTCGTATATGGGCGACATAATCGTTAATTTTAGGAGCAGAAATGGAATTAACACCAAGAGAAAAAGATAAATTACTGCTTTTTACAGCGGGCCTTGTTGCTGAAAGACGTTTAGCGAAAGGGCTCAAGCTTAATTATCCTGAAGCGGTTGCACTTATCAGTTGCGCCATTATGGAAGGGGCGAGAGAAGGTAAAACGGTTGCCCAATTAATGAGTGAAGGACGCTCAGTTTTGGCAGCGGAACAAGTCATGGAAGGTGTACCAGAAATGATAAAAGACATTCAAGTGGAATGTACATTCCCTGATGGTACAAAACTTGTTTCTATCCATGATCCTATTGTGTAGGTAACAACATGATACCCGGTGAAATTAGAGTTAACCAAACGTTAGGCGATATTGAGCTTAATGCTGGCCGAGAGACAAAAACAATACAAGTTGCTAATCACGGTGATAGACCCGTGCAGGTGGGTTCTCATTATCATTTCTATGAAGTAAATGATGCGCTGAGATTTGAGCGAGAAGGTACATTGGGTTTTCGTTTAAATATTCCAGCAGGTATGGCGGTTCGTTTTGAACCCGGTCAAAGCCGTACCGTTGAATTAGTGGCTTTTGCAGGAAAACGTGAAATTTATGGTTTTCACGGCAAAGTGATGGGTAAATTGGAGAGTGAGAAAAAATGAAAACTATCTCACGTCAAGCTTATGCAGATATGTTTGGGCCAACAACAGGCGATCGTCTGCGATTAGCTGATACTGAGCTCTTTCTTGAAATTGAAAAAGACTTCACCACTTATGGTGAAGAGGTCAAGTTTGGTGGTGGTAAAGTTATTCGCGATGGTATGGGGCAGAGCCAAGTCGTTAATGCTGAATGTGTCGATGTACTTATCACTAACGCCATTATTTTAGACCATTGGGGGATCGTAAAAGCCGATATTGGTATTAAAGATGGCCGTATTGTGGGGATTGGTAAAGCGGGTAATCCGGATGTACAACCTAATGTGGATATTGTTGTAGGGCCGGCCACAGAAGTGGTTGCGGGCGAAGGTAAAATAGTTACCGCTGGTGGCGTTGATACACATATTCACTTTATCTGCCCTCAACAAGCACAAGAAGGTTTAGTCTCTGGTGTCACCACATTTATTGGTGGTGGTACAGGGCCTGTGGCTGGAACGAATGCAACGACAGTAACGCCAGGTATTTGGAACATGCACCGCATGTTAGAAGCCGTTGATGAATTGCCTATTAATGTGGGGTTATTCGGCAAAGGTTGTGTCAGTCAACCAGAAGCGGTTCGCGAGCAAATTGAGGCGGGTGCTATTGGTCTAAAAATTCATGAAGATTGGGGTGCAACGCCGATGGCAATTCATAACTGCCTTAATGTTGCCGATGAAATGGATGTGCAAGTTGCTATTCATTCTGACACCTTAAATGAAGGTGGTTTTTATGAAGAAACTGTAAAAGCGATAGCGGGCCGTGTGATCCACGTTTTCCACACAGAAGGGGCGGGTGGTGGGCACGCACCCGATGTAATTAAATCAGTCGGTGAGCCGAATATTTTACCTGCTTCAACAAATCCAACAATGCCTTATACCATTAACACGGTAGATGAACATCTCGACATGTTAATGGTTTGCCATCACCTTGATCCTTCTATTCCTGAAGATGTGGCCTTTGCTGAATCTCGTATTCGTCGCGAAACTATTGCTGCGGAAGATATCTTACATGATATGGGTGCTATTTCTGTTATGTCGTCAGACTCACAGGCAATGGGGCGCGTAGGTGAAGTTATTCTTCGCACTTGGCAATGTGCGCACAAAATGAAATTACAACGAGGCATATTAGAAGGTGACACTGCTGAAAGTGATAACTGTCGCATTAAACGCTATGTGGCGAAATACACTATCAATCCTGCTTTAGCGCATGGTATTGCACATGAAGTGGGTTCTATTGAAAAAGGGAAGTTGGCTGATCTGGTTTTATGGGATCCTGCTTTCTTTGGTGTGAAACCCGCATTGATCATGAAAGGTGGCATGGTGGCTTATGCCCCAATGGGGGATATTAATGCGGCTATTCCAACGCCTCAGCCTGTGCATTATCGCCCAATGTATGCGTGTTTAGGTAAAGCGAAATACCAAACGTCAATGATCTTTATGTCAAAAGCGGGCATTGAAGCCGGTGTACCAGAAAAGCTGGGCTTGAAGAGCTTGATTGGCCGTGTCCAAGGTTGTCGTAGCGTGACAAAAGCATCGATGATCCACAATAGCTATGTGCCACATATTGAGCTAGATCCACAAACCTATATTGTGAAAGCAGATGGTGTGCCATTAGTGTGTGAACCCGCAACACAATTACCGATGGCACAACGCTATTTCCTCTTTTGATGCAGATTTATTGAGAATATAGAGAATGAAAAGATTTACTCAGCTTATTGATCAACAAAAAGCACTTGAAATAGCAACACCAGAACAACCGCCTCTTACTCTGTGCTTAACGATGGATGAAAGAACCAAAAGTCGTTTAAAAGTGACATTAAGTGATGGGCAAGAAGCAGGGTTATTTTTACCTCGAGGTACGGTGCTAAAAGAGGGCGATATTTTACTGTCAGAAGATAAT
This sequence comes from Proteus sp. TJ1640, assembly GCF_003144445.1. Lineage (NCBI taxonomy): Bacteria > Pseudomonadati > Pseudomonadota > Gammaproteobacteria > Enterobacterales > Morganellaceae > Proteus > Proteus sp. TJ1640. Next base: position 358,109 of record NZ_PENY01000010.1, on the reverse strand, counting down.
ACGCTAGTCACAATTGAAGCCGCAAAAGAGCAAGTTTCAACCGTGTATAGTGACGATCCGCTGCTATTGGCTCGTGTTTGTTACCACTTAGGCAATCGTCATGTTCCATTACAAATTGAAGCGGGTTGGTGTCGTTATTTTCACGATCATGTTTTAGATGATATGGCGAGAGGCTTGGGCGCCAATGTGGTTGTGGGGTTGGAAAAATATCAACCTGAGCCGGGTGCTTATGGTGGATCGTCTGGTGGACATCATCATCACGCACATGACGATCACCATCATCATCACTAATTATTTGAATAAGGGAGCCTATTGATGCTTGCAGATCTACGCTTATATCAATTAGTCAGTCCTTCTTTACCGGTGGGATCGTTTACTTATTCTCAAGGGTTAGAGTGGGCAATTGAAAAAGGTTGGGTTTGTTGTCCTCAAACGTTAATGGCTTGGTTAAGTACTCAAATGACGGGTAATTTAGCGACGTTAGAGCTCCCTATCTTACGGCGATTACAAGAAAATTTAGCACAAGCCAAAATGAGTGAAGTGAAGTATTGGTGTGATTTTATTATCGCAAGTCGTGAAACTAAAGAATTGCGACAAGAAGAGCGCCAACGCGGTATTGCTTTCGCTCGTTTACTTCCTCAATTAGATATTGAGTTAGATGAAACCTTACAAGCCTGTGTAAAACAGACACAACTGATGGCGTTTGCGCTAGCGGCTGTGAAATGGAATATTTCCGTTGAAAAGTTATGTTGTGCTTACGCTTGGGGGTGGCTTGAAAACATGGTGATGTCAGGCGTGAAATTGATCCCATTAGGGCAAAGTGCGGGACAGAAAATACTGTTTACATTAGCAGAGCAGATCCCTGAGATTGTTGAGCAGTCTGCATATTGGCCCACTGAAGATATTGGGAGCTTTACACCCGCGCAAATCATTGCCAGTAGTCGTCATGAAACACAATACACTCGACTTTTTCGTTCATGAGAAACCTATATGCAAGAATATAATCAACCACTACGTATTGGTGTTGGTGGCCCTGTTGGATCAGGAAAAACAGCACTGTTAGAAGTTCTTTGTAAAGCAATGCGCGACACTTATGAAATCGCGGTTGTAACTAACGATATTTATACCCAAGAAGATGCCAAGATCTTAACGCGTGCTGAAGCATTAGATGCCGACCGTATTATTGGTGTCGAAACAGGAGGTTGTCCTCATACTGCTATCCGTGAAGATGCTTCAATGAACCTTGCTGCGGTTGAAGAGTTAGCAATGCGCCACAAAAATCTTGATATCGTTTTTGTGGAAAGTGGCGGTGATAACTTAAGTGCGACATTTAGTCCAGAGCTTGCTGATTTAACTATTTACGTGATTGATGTGGCCGAAGGGGAAAAAATTCCACGTAAAGGAGGCCCTGGTATTACTCATTCTGATCTGCTGGTGATCAACAAGATCGATTTAGCCCCTTATGTTGGCGCCTCATTAGAAGTGATGGAAGCTGATACTGCTAGAATGCGTCCTGTAAAACCTTATGTTTTCACCAACTTAAAAGAAAAAGTAGGCTTGGAAACTATTATCGATTTTATCATCGATAAAGGGATGTTAAGACGCTAACAGCTTGTTGAGTAAAGACGAGTTTTAGTCGAGAAAGAAACTGACAGTATCGGTCATTATTCACAAAGACCGATACTGACAGGATAATACAAAAACGAGATTAGTAATGTGATCAGTTAAGGTAAGTAAATGCGGTGGTAACTTTAACAACCCCTTTGGTTTCACTAGCTATTTTCGCAACAGCCGCCCCTTCTTGGCGAGTTAAAATACCAAATAAGAACACTTCACCATTTTCAGTGATCACTTTTACTGACGATGATTTGACTGAATCACTGCCTAAAATTTGAGAGCGAACTTTGGTTGTTAACCATGTATCTGAAGACGCCGTGCCTAATGTCACAGGCTCGCCTTGGCGAACTTCGTTATAGACGTTATTCACCCCTTCAACCTTACTTGCGACTTGTTTAGCCGTATTGGCAACAGACATATCAGGGCTTTGACCTGTTAACAGAATATTGCCTTGATAAGCGGTAGCCACAATACGTGAATTGCTTTTCTTGATCTGTTCGTTTTTGTTTAGAGCACCAGAAACACGTGCTTCCAAGGTACCATCGTCAACTTGTTGCCCTAATGAGCGAGGATCGGTTGCAGTTTTACCCGCAACTGCGGCAGTGCCGACAACAGCTGCGCCGATACAACCTTGCAGTAAAAGTGCAGAACACAGCACTGCAGTGATAGGAAGCAATTTCATAGTAACTCCTTAGTCATCCTGATGTGGGAATAATGTATTATCAATTAAATCGCAGAGACAATTGACTGTTAGCATCTGAACTTCCTGTATTCTGACGGTACGTTGAGATGGAATACGAATTTCAACGTCTTGAGGGCCTAATAATCCGGCAAGCTCTCCGCCATCATAACCTGTTAATGCAACAATGGTCATATCTCGTGTAACAGCGGCTTCAACGGCTTTAATAATGCTTCGACTGTTACCGTGTGTCGAAATAGCAAGCAGTACATCTCCAGCTTGTCCTAATGCGCGCACTTGTTTTGCATAGATTTCATCGTGTTGCTGATTCCCCATAATTGCAGTCATCACAACGCTATCTGTGTTTAACGATAATGCGGGCAAGCTAGGGCGCTCTGTTTCAAAACGATGGATCATGCTTGCGGCAAATCGCTGTGCTGTTGCTGCTGAGCTACCGTTTCCACAGCTTAATATTTTATGGCCGTTTAATAACGATTGAACCATCATCATGGCGGCTCTGGAAATGGCATCTGGTAATGCTTCTGCTGCTGCAATTTGAGTTTGGATACTCTCTGTAAAGCAGACTTTGATTCTATCAAGCACGTTAAGACCTATATAATCTAATTTAACGAATAAATTCCGTATAATCGAGAATGTTTTTTAACCATATTAACTGGCGTTGATTAAATGCACAAACATCAAATCGACAGTCTGAAGTCTCGATACTTTCTTGGCGTTGTGCTAACCAACACTTTGCTGTCCGCCATAAACGACGCCGTTTTGAGGTAGTAATAGAGCTTATTGCATCACCAAATAAGGTGTTATATCTAAAGCGAACCTCAACAAATACCCATGTCTTGTTTTCCTGCATAATAAGATCAATTTCGCCACAGGGATATCGGACATTACGCGCAATTAATATTAATCCTTGTTGGCGTAAATATTTTAGCGCTTTTTGCTCATAGTATAGTCCTAAAAAATAAGGACTTTTAGAAAAAATCATCCATGATTTCCTTCTTTCTCTTACTCATAAAATAAACCGCCTTTATGGCGGTTTATTTTAATGATAATTAAATACTTTTATTACTGTGTAACAGGTTCAATCTTACCTTGTTTAAATTGCATCCAAGGAAGTTGTCTATAAACAGTACAGTTGTTTTCAACATGTAATGAACCTGAAATACCATTAAAATGTAATGTGCCTTTTGTTAGATCATTGTAATTGTTTGCTAATGACCATGCATCAATTCCCATCGCGTAAAGACGCATTAATGAGTAATCGTTCGCAAATTTACTGGATGCTTTTTGCATTAACGGCAAATTAGCGCCAGTCATCAATGGAATATCACTAAATTGAATGCCATCCATCTCCATACGGAAATCAGGGCCAGTTCCACCTTGGTTACTGCGTGAGCTAACATAAATGGGTGGACGTTTTTGGGTACTGATCGCCATATCAATCATTGGCTTAATTAAGGTTAATTCATCGCTAGTCGCAATGATGTAAACCGAATCAATCGCACCACCCGCAGATGGAATAGATTGAGTCTCTAATGGTAAAGGTGCATTAGCAGTTGGTAAAACCGGTGTGCCTGTCATACGAATACCGACACCGCGATTAATCGATGCTTTTAAGCTTTCAACAGAACTAAAGGTTTGTTGTAAAACAGTACCGCCACCTGTACGTTGCCATTCATCAGCAAAAGTTTGTGCCATTCTTTGACCAAATTTATTATCTGGAACAATAACTAATGGATTTGCTTTTTGTTGCTGACGCAAATGCTGTGCCGCATTACGGGTTTCATCTTCTGGCGAAAGAGAGAAGAAACAGACAGTAGTTGCAGAAGGGATCGTATCTAACTCATTTAATGCTAATACGGGTAAGCCACTTTGAAGCTCAATGGTTTTCATGACTTCAGGTTTTAGTAGTGGACCGACAATTAAGTTGGCACCATCTTGCTGTACTTTTTTCAGTAACACATCAATAGGTTGACTATTGGTATCATAAACAATCACTTGGCGAGAGTTTTGAGCAATAGGGTCAAGCTGAACGTTCATATTACTTGAAAAAGTATCCGTTCCTTTTTCTTCTTTTACTTGATTGCTTTCACTATTGTCAGTGGACTCTTTCGTTGTATCTGAATTTGTTGCAGAAGTTTCAGTATTGCTAATGCCTAATTCTTCTAAAATTGAAGCTAGGCTATCATCGTTTTTAGGTGTTTGAGATTCAGGCATCGCTTGTGGTTGTGGTAAGCCACTTTGCGCATCAAGGAAGCCTTGACGAATGGCTTCACCAAAGACTTTCGCTTGCCCTGTTAAAGGTAATAATAATGCGATTTGGCTATTCGTACTTACAGAAGGTTGTGAAAGACGTAATAATGAAACTGGAAGTGTTAATGCAGCTGGATTACGAGGATAGCGAGTCTGCCATTCTCTGACTGCTGTTGATAACTTATCAGCATCATCTTTGTTGTATTCATAGGTATTGAGTAAATCTAACCAACCTTGCAGCGTATTTTCATCTGCTTTGATAACCACACTACGGCGTTGCTCTGGTGTGAGTTTGGTTAGTGTGAGCCATGTATCATCAATATTTTTTTGACGCAGTTGAGGATCAGTAATTAATGTTTCTAACCCAATATAGGCTCTAATAACATCTAAAGATGCTAGCCCTTGAGCATCATCAATTATTTTTTGATATTGTTTCATCTCCATTTCTGCCTTTGCAGCTGGAGTGAGAGGTTGTTCTTGTTGCCCCGTCAGGGTACAACCTGACATAATCAGCGCAGAGAGTATCGCAGTATAGGATAAACCTGTTTTAAAACGCACAAAAATTGAGGAAAGCATACTGTACCCAGTGATGTTTTATAATTATGCTCAATTTTAAATCGGTCATTCGGAATAAACAATGAATCAACCTAATCGAGCAGCGGTAACGACATCCACACTGTACATAGTACCCACACCTATTGGTAATCTGGGCGATATCACCCAGCGGGCACTTGATGTGCTGTCTCATGTCGATTTAATTGCTGCAGAAGATACCCGTCATACAGGGCTTCTATTACAGCACTTTGCCATTAACGCACGTTTGTATGCGTTACATGATCATAATGAACAGCAAAAAGCAGATCAATTAATTAGCAAATTACAACAGGGGCTAAGTATCGCATTAGTCTCTGATGCAGGTACACCATTAATTAACGATCCTGGCTATCATTTAGTCAATCAATGCCGTAAAAATGGCATAGATGTAGTGCCACTGCCTGGCGCTTGTGCTGCTATTACGGCACTTTCTGCCGCAGGGCTTCCTTCTGATCGTTTTTGTTATGAAGGTTTTTTACCAGCCAAAACAAAAAGCCGCCAAGATTGCCTACGTGAATTGTTAGAAGAACCTCGCACATTGATTTTTTATGAATCAACACATCGATTGCTAGATAGTTTAGCTGATATGGTGACAGTTTGGGGTGAAGATCGCTATGTAGTATTAGCGAGAGAACTCACAAAAACGTGGGAAACTATTCAAGGTATGCCTGTAGGTGAATTACTGAAATGGGTGCTTGAAGATGAAAACCGCCGTAAAGGTGAAATGGTATTAATTGTTGAAGGGTATGAAAAACCAGTTGATGATAATTTTTCACCAGAAGTGTTACGAACACTCGCGATTTTACAAAAAGAGTTACCACTGAAAAAAGCGGCGGCAGTCACTGCTGAGATTTATGGTGTGAAGAAAAATGCACTCTATAAACATGTCATTGAGCAAAATGGTGAAGCTCAAGACGAGTAAAGTGATTTTTTAGCTTCTTTCGCTATACATTTTCTCCCAAAATCCCTATAATCCGCACCCTGAGTTGACTAGACAACCGCTGCTTTATCGTTGTCCCTTCGGGGGAGACGGATAGAGGGGAGGAAAGTCCGGGCTCCACAGGGCAGGGTGCCAGATAACGTCTGGGAGGCGCGAGCCTACGACAAGTGCAGCAGAGAGTAAACCGCCGATGGCCTGTTTACAGGATCAGGTAAGGGTGAAAGGGTGCGGTAAGAGCGCACCGCGCAACTGGTAACAGTTTGTGGCATGGTAAACTCCACCCGGAGCAAGACCAAATAGGGGTTCTTATGGTGCGGCCCGCATTGAACCCGGGTAGGTTGCTGGAGCCAGCGCGCAAGTTCTGGCCTAGATGAATGGTTGTCCACGACAGAACCCGGCTTAACGGTCAACTCACCTCATAAAAAACCCTCGATTCACATTGTGTTTCGAGGGTTTTCTGTTTTAAGCCAATCTAAATCAACTATCACGAAATAATATCAATAAACAAGCCACGAAATTCAGCCGAGCTTTTTAACGTAATGCTGTGGCTATCTTGAATAAAAGCGCCATCGCCACACTGGATTTGCCCATTTTCTTGTGTTGACGTTTGCAAATAGGTACCACCTTTTATGGATTGTAAAAAGCCTTTCTGTCCTTTTATTGGCAGTGTGATTTCATCGCCTGTTTGCAAATGAATATGATAAAGCCAAATGGTTTGCCTTAACATTAACGAGCCATCATCACCGGTTGGTGAAGCTAATAATTGATATTTTAATTTTTCATCTAATACCAATTTTTGTGAGGCTAAACTTTCTTGTTGTGGACAAGCATTTAACCACAACTGAATACGGGTTAATGGCGTATCAGGACTACTGTTTTTCTCTATATATGTATCAGTATTATGCGGTGAAATAAGTAAGCACTCATTTTCTTTTGCCGTCACAGTACGTCCCATATTATCAAGGTATGTTGCTTCCCCTTGAAGAATAAGATTAACCACATCAACATGAGGGTAAGTCTTTGCTTTAAACTCAGAATTTGGTGCAAGCATCTCTTGGTTGAGAACTCTTAGCGTGCCATAGTCTAAAAAATGAGGGTCAAAGTAGTGGCCAAAGGAAAATGTGTAGCGAGCTTGTAGCCAACCATAATCCGCTTTACCACACTGTTGTGCTGTTCTGTATTTTATCATAGCGGTATTTTTCGAGTAGGTTATCAATATATTTATCATAGAGGTATGGACTGTCTATTGTTAGCAAGTTAATCTGGTGCCTATAATCAAATTATTTGATAGAGATAAGTATAATGAGTAAAGACAAAGCCATTACGTTGGAATCTTTACGAGTGATGGATGCCATTGATCGTAGAGGGAGTTTTGCAGCGGCTGCTGATGAACTAAATCGAGTTCCATCGGCGCTCAGTTATACCATGCAAAAATTAGAAGAAGATTTAGATGTTGTTCTTTTCGACCGTTCTGGCCATAGAACAAAATTTACTAATGTCGGTAGAATGCTGCTTGATAGAGGGCGTATATTACTTGAGGCTGCTGACAAATTAACCTCAGACGCTGAAGCCTTAGCAAGGGGTTGGGAGCCTCATATCACTATTGTTTGTGAAGCGCTTACTCCAGCATCTAGACTCTTTCCTTTGGTTGATAAACTGGCTGAAAAATCAAATACGCAACTTTCCTTAGTTACTGAAGTATTAGCGGGGGCATGGGAAAGTTTAGAAAGTGGTAAATGTGATATTGTGATTTCGCCCGATATGCATTTTCGTACTTCATCAGAAATTAATTTCCGCCCTTTATACAATACCACTAGCGTTTACGTTGCCAGCCCAGATCATCCCATCCATAACGAACCTGAGCCATTAGCCGAAGAAACTCGCTTAAAATATCGAGGCATTGCGATTGCAGATACAGCAAGAGAACGCCCTGTATTGACAGTATTGTTGTTAGATAAACAGCGCCGTTTAACGGTCAGTTCGATTGAAGATAAACGCCGAGCATTAATTGCAGGTTTAGGTGTCGCGACAATGCCGATTGATTTAATTGAGGATGACATCAAAGAAGGGCGCTTACGTGTTGTTGGCCCTGAATATCATCATGAAAATAATATTATTATGGCATGGCGCAGAGACAGCATGGGCGAAGCTAAATCGTGGTGTCTACGTGAAATACCTAAACTCTTTGCGAATGATAAAAAATAGTTTTGTTATTAGATAATTTTTATGTTTAGAGATAATCGCTCACAGAGTAATTGTGGGGATAACAGAAAAGAAGTTAATGAAAAATTATACTAATATCGTTAAAAAAGAACCCTATGCTTAAAACATAGGGTCTTTTTGAGTTAAAGATCCCCTAAGGGATCTTTTTTATTTCTAAACTTTTTATTACCAGTTTTTATTGAGAATACGATCTAAGCTCCATTTACCTGGGCCTGTGATAACGAGTAATAAATATCCGCCGGCAATGGTCATATTTTTCATAAACATTAATTGGTTCATGCCTTCAGCAAAATTACTGTGGAACAATAATGCGGTTAAGAGAGTAAAGACCGCGGTAAAAATTGCTGTGGTGCGAGTTAAGAAACCAAATAAGATGGCTAATCCACCACCTAATTCTAATAAAATAGTCAGTGGTAATAAGAAACCGGGAACGCCCATTGCTTGCATATATTGTTGTGTACCTTCGTAACCACCAATTTTTCCGTAGCCTGCGCTGATAAATAAAATCGGCATTAAAATACGGGCAATTAATAACGCAATGTCTTCAAATTTTTTCATGATATTTATTCCTAATCAAACTCTATTATCTGCAATGTATATCTGTTTATATTTGTATTTTCGTTGGTTAATTTTCTATTTTTAGAGCTAATAACCACGGCTACGGTGTGAGATATACAATAATGTGAATTGAGCGAAGAGGATATTAAGAAGAATTAACATTCTTGGACAAAAAAATTGAAGATTAATCAGAGGTTTTTTTGAAGGACTTTTGGATCGTACGAATTAAGCCAATTGCACCGATCGCGCGTTGCCCTAATCGTATGATTTTTTTAGGATGCTTAATGCTGTAAAGAGAAATAAAACTAGCTCCCACTAAAAGCGCCGGTTTTAAGGAAACTAAAATTCGCCATGCTTTATCATAAGGCTCGGTTACATCAAGCCAAGTTTGTGTGCTTTGTCCTAAGTCAGAGCGCTGTTGCTGAATTTTATTCAACAACAGCTTTTTACGTCTTGCGAGGATCGCCTGTTTATTTTGTCTGTTCATCATGATATTGCTCCAAAAGACGTTTATCTAATTCTAATTGCTGGCGAGTATCACCTAACAAGGTAGAATTTCGCGCTTTTCTTAATGTCATGATGCCGCCAATGAGGGCACAAAGAAGTAAAGTCGCCGTTGTGATGGCTAAAGCATAGACTCGATATTCAGGTGGAATAATCCAAAAAATCAGAATAAGTAGGCTCATTAAGCCAAAGGCGGTGAGCAACAAAGTAACACCAGCCATTAAAATAAGCTGGATCAGAGTGGTTTTTTCTTCTTCCAGTTCTATGGCGATTAATCGTAGGCGAGTTTCAACCATGCCTATCATGATAGCGCCAATCTTACTGAGAGAATTCAGAACCCCGGATGCGGGGCCCTGTGGTCTTTGAGTATCACTCATTATAAATTAGCGTTTTGCTAGTAAAACACCAAGAACAACACCAACAGCCGCACCAATACCGATACCTGTCCATGGATTTTCACGAACATAGTTATCTGCTTTTCCGGCGATTTCTTTGGTGTTATCGACAATCTCTCTACCTGCATCACTGAGTTTTGCACGAGAACCTTTTATTGCCGATTCTGCTTTGGCTCGTAGACTTTGGAGCTCTTCTTTGGATTTATCTGCAGAGGAGTTCAGTACTTCTTCTAGAGTATCAGCAAGAGATTTCAATTCACTGCGCAGATCTTCATTCGAATGTTGATGAGACATAAGTAACTCCTTTAATAGATATCGATGTGATACTTATAACAATAGACCAATTTTACCGCTTAATGAAATTAAATAACGACTTATTGGTAAAAAAAAGAGATAAATCTTAATGGATATCCACAGTTAAAGGGATGAGACGATGTTAAGGCGAGTATATAGCAAAATGAAATAAAGGCCTGTTCCAATAAATGAAGTAGGCCCTTGTCATTTTTCTTACTGTTTTTTATGTCAGTAGGAAAATCTTTATATTATTTGATAGATCTTATGCTTTCATTTTTTTCTTTTTGATGACAACCCAGATGCTACCAATTAATCCTATTACTAATAGGCAAACAGGTAATAGCATAAGGATATTCATTAAATGATGTTCATACTGACGAAATAGTGGGCTATTACCTAACATATAACCCAATGTGGTCAGTATGCCGACCCATAAAAGTCCACTTAACCAGTTGAAAATTTGAAAGCGAGTATTGTTCAATCCAGCAAGGCCTGCAATTGTTGGCAACAATGTCCTAACGAACGCTAAAAAGCGACCAATAAGTAATGCGGCTAAGCCATGACGATGAAAAAGTCCATGTGCACGCTGGTGGTAATGTTCTGGTAGATGTGATAGCCAACTGCGTACTAATTTAGTATTTCCAAGCCATCGACCTTGAAGATAGCCCAACCAACACCCTAGGCTCGCTCCTGCCGTCAAAATGAGTAAGGTCAATGGAAAATCCATTGTACCTTTAGCAATTAACACGCCCACTAAAATTAGCAAGCTATCTCCAGGCAAGAAAGCTGCAGGCAATACTCCGTTTTCTAGGAATAGTATGGTGAATAATAAAATGTAGATAATCCATATTAATGAAGGATTAGCTAAGGTTTCGTAATCTTGGTGCCATAGCGCCAAGAATAGCTCTCTTACGATTTCCATATAAAAGGCTTCCTAAAACTGAGTCATTTGGGGGTAAATATAAAATCAATAGGTGTTGTAATCTACTTACCCATTTTCTACTTCATAGGGTCTATTTTTCATTGTTTAAAACAGCAACACTCTAACAAAATCAGGAAAAACTAGACAGAAAATTTTTTAACTCAATAACGATATTACTTACACATGGATATTGGATCTCGAAAAATAGACATTAAATCTCTTTTTGAGTTCAGAATAGGGCGTTTTTAAAGAGAAAAACTCAAGAGGATGGATAATACAATGGGGTGTTTTCTATTTTATAGCGATCATAAAAGATAAATTTTTAATATTAATTGAGAGAAATAAAACGTTATCTTGTTTGACTTTCTTGTTTATTATTTATTCAATTCAAAGATGAGCACGGTAGATAATTGTTAGTGATAATGTTAATAAAAAAGAGGGATGGTTGATTAAGAAAATCAAAAAACAGAGAAATAAAATAAAAAACAAGTAAGATGATTAGGTATAACCTACTGATAATAATAATTTCTTTCATTTCCGATCGGTATACTAAAAAGAACAAAATCCTATTATGATCACAGATATGTTATTTATTTGTTAACAATAACGGTTAATGCTGTATATTTTGCATAATCAGCTTTTCAGCGCGATTCAATTCCTTATACTGGCATTGCAAACACTCAAAAATGCCTTTTTTAAATATTATTTTAAGTAATGGAATAGCTATGGATAAACAACAATCCAGAGTCTTCAGCCTGTTCTTTAAGGGAAGTCTCGTTAAACAAATACTCGTTGGTTTAGTTGCAGGGATCTTACTGGCTTGGTTAGCACCAGAAGTTGCCAAGATGATGAGTCTATTAGGTACTCTGTTTATTAGCGCACTGAAAGCTGTAGCGCCTATCTTAGTATGGGTACTCGTTATGGCTTCGATAGCTAATCATCGTCAAGGGCAAAAATCGAATATTCGCCCCGTATTAGTTTTATATCTGTTAGCAACATTCTTTGCTGCATTAACCGCAGTTGTTGCTAGTTTTGTGTTCCCATCAGTTTTAACGTTAGTTGTTAGTGAATCACAATTGTCACCACCTGAGAATATTGCTGAAGTGCTTAAAGGCGTATTAATTAATGTGGTCGCAAACCCTGTTGATGCGCTTATCAATGGTAACTATATGGGCATTTTAGCGTGGTCTATCGGTTTAGGTCTGGCATTACGCCACGCAAGTGATACCACTAAAGCCTTAACGCAAGATTTAGCGGATGCAGTGACAAACTTAGTCCGTGTTGTTATTCGTTTAGCGCCTATCGGTATTTTTGGTTTAGTGTCATCAACTATCGCAACGACAGGCTTTGAAGCTTTAGCAGGTTACTTGCATGTCCTTGCTGTTCTGATTGGTTGTATGCTGTTTGTCGCTTTAGTTGTGAATCCAATAATTGTATTTTGGAAAATTCGTAGTAACCCATATCCATTAGTATGGGCATGTCTGCGTGAAAGCGGTGTAACGGCTTTCTTTACACGCAGCTCTGCGGCAAATATTCCTGTGAATATGGCAATGTGTCGCCGTATGAATTTAAACGAAGATACTTATTCTGTTTCAATTCCATTAGGTGCGACCATCAATATGGGTGGCGCGGCAATTACTATCACTATTTTGACATTAGCCGCAGTAAATACATTGGGTATGCCTGTTGATGTGCCAACCGCATTGTTATTAAGCCTTGTTGCTGCGATTTGTGCTTGTGGTGCATCGGGTGTTGCGGGCGGCTCTTTACTGTTAATTCCACTGGCTTGCGGCATGTTTGGTATTAGCAATGATATCGCTATGCAAGTGGTTGCAGTGGGGGTAATGATTGGTGTGTTACAAGATTCAGCAGAAACAGCATTGAATTCAGCAACGGATGTTCTCTTTACTGCAACAGTCTGTATTGCTGAAGATAATCGTATTTCAGATAATCCATTAACTGAAAAAAATAATGGGTAAAAAGGGTAAGTAGTAAGACAGGAAGAGCTGTAAAAATAATAATCAATAATAAAAAATAGAACCCCACATTTATGTGGGGTTTCTTTTTGCTCAAGCACTGGAAAGGATTAAATATTGAGAGCTAATTCTGTTCCTTGCCTAATAGCGCGTTTTGCATCTAATGCGCGTGCATCTTTTGCTCCGCCAATAAGATGAACAATTTTGTTTTCTTTTTCTAAAGGTGCGAATAGAGGGTGATAAGCGCGTTGCCCCGTACACAATATAATATTATCAGCCATAAGAAGCTGTTGTTTTCCATCTTGTTCAATCACAAGACCTTCTGGTGTGATTTTTTGATAATGACAATGTGTTAAGAATTTAACGCCTTTTTTCTCTAATGTTAGCCGATGTATCCAACCCGTTGTTTTACCTAAATTCAACCCTATCTTTCCGGCTTTACGTTGAGTCATAACAATCTGTTTATTATCATCTTTTAAGTGATTTTCTGGTTTTATACCACCACGATATGAAAGCGTTGGATCAATGCCCCATTCTTTGTTAAAAGCACAAGGACTTAGGCTACTGCATTGCCCTTTTTGAGTAAGATAGAGACCCGTATCAAAGCCAATACCTCCGCTACCAATGATCACTACATTTTTACCCACTGGTTGATGGTGTTTTAAAACATCAAGGTAAGTTTTAACTATCTCATTATCTTGCCCTTCAATGTCAGGGCTGTGGGGCGTAACACCACTGGCTAAAATAACTTCGTCAAAGTGCTCAAGATGATGAGGAGTCGCTTCGGTATTATTTTTAACAATCACACCAGTGAGTTGTAGCTGTCGTTTAAAGTAGCGTAAGGTTTCCTTAAATTCTTCTTTTCCGGGAATTTGGCTAGCAATATTCAACTGCCCACCAATAACGTCTTCTTTTTCAAACAGTGTTACATGGTGACCACGTTTAGCCGCTGTTATAGCAAAAGATAATCCCGCAGGCCCTGCGCCAACAACAGCTAGCTTTTTGGGTTGTTGAGTTGGAGTAACCAGAAGTTCGGTTTCTCGACACGCAAAAGGGTTAACAAGACAAGATGCTGTTTGCCCCGAAAATATTTCATCAAGGCATGCTTGATTGCAAGCAATGCAAGTATTGATTTCATCTTCGCGCCCCTGTTGTGCTTTAAGTACAAACTCAGGATCAGCAAGAAAAGGGCGAGCCATTGAAACCATATCGGCGCAACCTTCTGCCAAAATAGCTTCTGCGGTTTGTGGTGTGTTAATTCGGTTGGATGTAATCAGTGGAATATTCACTTTATCCATTAATTCACGCGTTACATTCGCAAATTGGCCTCTCGGTACCATGGTCGCTATTGTTGGAATTCGCGCCTCATGCCAACCGATCCCTGTATTGATCATTGTGGCGCCAGCTTTTTCAACGGCTTTGGCAAGATAAAGTACCTCTGATGCATCTGAACCATTTTTAATTAAATCCAACATAGAAAGACGATAAATAATAATAAAGTGATCACCAACAGCTTTTTTTATGCCTTCAAGAATGCGTAAAGCGAAGCGACAACGATTTTCAATATTTCCACCCCATTGATCGTCTCGCTGATTGGTGTGGCTGACTAAAAACTGATTAATTAAATAGCCTTCAGAGCCCATTATTTCAACACCATCATAGCCCGCCTTTTGGGCTAATTGAGCACAGCGAATGTAGTCATTAATAGTTTGTTCAATTTGTTCATGACTCATTTCTGTTGGCATAAAAGGGGTTATTGGCGATTGAATAGCCGAAGGGGCAACTAAGTTAGGTTGGTAACTATAACGACCTGTATGCAAGATCTGTAAAGCAATTTTACCTCCTTGCTGATGAACGGCGTCAGTAACAAGCTGATGAGTCGTTAGTTGGTTTTCAGACATTAATGTTGCAGCGTGTGGTAATAACACGCCTTGTTTATTGGGAGAGATCCCTCCAGTCACTATTAATGCAACACCAGCAGCTGCGCGTTGGGCATAAAACTGTGCAAGTTTTGGGGCATCATTCGGATTTTCTTCAAGTCCAGTATGCATAGAGCCCATAAGAATGCGGTTTTTAAGTACAGTAAACCCTAAATCAAGAGGCGAAAATAGATGAGAATAATGTGCCATCAGATACCCTTTTCAGACTGGTCAGATGAGATATCTATTAGCATAACGAGAAGTGAGTGATTAAGAGTTTATTATGTTAACAAGTTGTGATCTTAATCATGGAAAAGGTGAGTAGAGGGCGATAAAGCAATAATAATCTAAGTGATTACTTAATGAGAACAAATAGTGATAATAAAAATCACACTCATTCATAATATTTCATCATATAATATAGTGTACCTACAAATACGTATTAAAAACACACATCACTATTTTGAATTTGGAGACGTTATGATTAATAAATTTAATCAACTTGTTGACTGTTCTGACTTAGGTAAATTGGTATTACGTGTTTCTCTTGGAGTTTTAATGTTATTACATGGGCTTCATAAAATGGAACCGGGTGGGTTAGCAGGTATTCAGGGGATGTTAGCTAATTTTAATCTACCCGCTTTTATTGCCTACGGTACGGTGATTGGGGAAGTTGTTGCACCTATCTTACTGATCATTGGCTTATTTACTCGTGTTTCAGCATTTGTTTTAGCCGGTACGATGTTTGTTGCTATTTTGATGGTTCATTCTGGTGATCTATTTGCATTAAACCCTAAAACAGGGGGATGGGCTCCTGAAAGTGCAGGCTTTTATCTCTTTGCCGCGATTGCGGTGATGTTTTTAGGTAGTGGTCGTTTTGCAGTTAAAAAAGATTAATAAATCTAATAGTCAATAAATTTGAATTTAATTACTGTAATTTGATTAAAATTGATGAATAAACGCCCAGTTGGTTATTTAAACTGGGCGTTCTCTTTTTAACGAGATAAGACTTATTTTTTGTTAGCAGGGGTTAATTTAAATACCTTTTCATTCTCACCTAACCATTGGCGAGCCACTTGATTTATATCGTTAACAGTTAATGTTTTTATCATGGCAGGATCAGTGAGTAAACGCTGATACTGTTGGTCATCAGTTGCAACTTGTGCTAGAGCTTCTGTCCAATAACTTGCACTGTCATTTACCTGTGAATTTTCAGTTAGCCAGATATTTTTAGCCTCTTGTAACTCTTTATCTGTAATGCCTGACTGTTTTACTTCATTCACGACTTTACGAGCAAGAGTAATTAATTCATCAGCGCGCTCAGGTGATGCCGTAAAGTTTAAACGACCAGTATAGTAGCTTGTCGGCACTTTCGTTAACATTTCAGAAAACCCAAGTGAATAAATACCACCAGCTTTTTCACGTAGGTTGAGTCTTAAACGTTGACTGATCACGGTATCGAGTAAATTTAGCGCTAATACGCGTTGTTGTGACCATTGAGCAGGTGCTGCATATTGAATGCTAATCATGCTCTTATCACTACTTGCAATAGGATATGTTTTGCTAAACGAAGTCAGCTTTGGATTAATCGCAGGATCTGCCCAAAATAAGCGTTGCTCTGAACGTATTGGCAAACTCGCAATCCAACGTTCAACAAGCGGTTTAACTTGATTTAGATTGACAGGGCCACTGATAACTAATGTCATATCAGCAGGTTGTCCTAAGATCATT
This sequence comes from Proteus sp. TJ1640, assembly GCF_003144445.1. NCBI lineage: Bacteria > Pseudomonadati > Pseudomonadota > Gammaproteobacteria > Enterobacterales > Morganellaceae > Proteus > Proteus sp. TJ1640. The sequence continues at coordinate 341,486 of NZ_PENY01000010.1, read as the reverse complement.
TGGTTTGTTTGTTGTAATTGTTGGGCTGTAAATTGTTTCCAAGTACCTTGAGATGAAACGACAAGGCGTTCACCATTTTGATAACTTTCTTTATTGATATTATCTAAGAATGTGCGTTCAACGGGGGTTTTTGAAAGACCTAATGCCATTGCTTGCTTTTGTTGCTCTAACTTCTCGCCATTAAACTGTGGAGAAGTCACTTTTAGATGCATTAATGTGAGTAAGGTTTCAAGTTCATCAATTGGCGCTTCGCCACGAAAACCATGGAATAACAGTTCGCTATAAGGGCGCAAGCTAATTTGGTGTTGCTTGGTAAATAATGCTAATTCACGCGCATTATAATTTCCATATCCACTGACTTCAGGTAGTTTTAACGCCCATTGCACCATCCCTAAGCTTTGATTGGTTTCAAGTGAAGAACCGCCCGGAATACGCAGTGAAACTTGAATATTATCTTTGAGATAACTGTCATTCTTCACAATCACTTTTACGTTATTGCTCAGTGTCCACTGTTGTGTTTTTTCAATAGGGAGTGATTGCGTGGAAACAATTGAACCTGTGAGTTCAGGTTTAATATCTAATACAACAGCTTGCGTTTTTAGGGTAAATGCGCCTGGATTTGACTGTCTAATTTCTTGCCAACGTTGTGCTGCTTTAGTTGCATTAAACAAACTAGCATCATTATCCGGACCAATCACAGCAACGCGTGGCGAAGATTGTTTTAGATATTGAGAAAAATAAGCTGACAATGTTTCAGGGGTCACTTTATTGATTAATTGATAGCTTAAATTGAGTGCCTGTTTTTTAGTTTGAATTGGCATTTCCAATTCAATGGCTGTGGTGATTTGGTTGGCTAAATAATCGTGCTCATAACGCTCTTCCCCCGCAGCTTGTTGGCTTAGGCGTTTTAGCATTGCGTTGCGAGCATTATCTAATTCTTCTTGAGTGACGGGTACAGAGGCGAGGCGTTGAACTTCTGTAAATAAGATATCTAATGCGCCTTGATAATCATTACCTTTAGGATGTGCAATCATCAATTGTTGTGAACGACGAGCATCTAACATTGCACCTTGAATATTGGCGCTAATAGACGCAATTAATCCATTATCAACGATAGTGGAGAAACGTTGATTTAAAATTGATAGCCATAATGAATCCATTAAATCTTCATATTGACCTTGGCGACTATTTAAAGGTGCTGGCAAAGTCCGTTGCAAGGTGAACTGTAAAATACGTGAACCTTGTTCTTTGTCGAAAATTGTTTTAACCAGTAGATCTTTATGGTCGATAAAATTGTGCCAAGCAGGATCATCAATTCCTTTGTTTTCGCTATTTTTAGCATTAAACAGTTGCTTAATATCGGCAATGGCATCGCCCTGATTAAAGTTACCGACCAGTACTAACGCCATTCTTTCTGGTTGATACCAAGTATCGTAATAGCGTTTTGCATCTTTTACATCGCCATGTTTAACAATTTCTAAATCGCCAATAGGATCACGATCCAGATAACGGCTACCGTAGTAACGCAATTCTTCTAACTGGCGGTTAATACGAAAACCAATACCTTGGCGTAAACGCCACTCTTCAACAATAACAGGGCGCTCTTTATCAAACTCAATAGGGTCAAATGTCATTTCAAATGCCCAATCTGATAAGATTTTTAACCCCGTCTTAATTTGGATCGGGTTTGCATTCGGTAATGACAGCTTATAAGTCGTCGCATTTAAACTTGTTACGGCATTGACATGACTACCTAATTTCATGCCAAGGCTTTCAAGTTGTTTAAAGCCCGTTGTTCCTGGAAAATGTGTTGTACCTTTAAATGCCATATGTTCAGTAAAGTGTGAAAAACCAAGCTGTTTTTCATCTTCTTGAACAGAGCCACTTTTTACCAAAAGACGCATTTCAACACCGGATTGTGGGCGTTGCAGTAAGTAGACGTCTAAACCATTATCTAGGGTAAAATGGCGAACATCAGGACGCAGTAATAACGTACTTTTGTCATTTTGATTAGGAGTGCTTGCCGCACACCCTAAAAGTGAAAGGCTGACTGAAACAATCAGTAACTTACGATACATATTCGGTAACTCCAGCAGGTTGAGAGGAGGACACGGTAGGGGCTTTGAGTGAAATCACATTATCTGCAATTAGATGTGTAAAACGCTGGTGGCTCACTAAGGCAATACCTGCGGTTGGCAGATGTTGTTTTAGCAACTGCAACATGTTCAATGCATTTTGTTCATCAAGTGCAGAAGTGGTTTCATCTAATAAAATAAGCGCTGGTTTATTGAGTAATAAACGGGCAAAAATAAGACGTTGTTGCTCACCGCCTGATAGACGTGTTGTCCAATCTGTTTCCAGTGAAAGTTGATTTTTTATTTTGTCTAAGCCCACCAAATGAAGGGCTTCTTCATACTCGTTAGCGGAGAACTGATTAGACTGACAAGGATAAGCGAGCAAGCTGTCTAAACGTGCAAAAGGCAGGTACATACGTTGTGGGATCCAACATACATTTGGCGAGCGTTGAATTTCCCCTTTGAAATAAGGCCAATGCCCACTTAATGCTCTAAGCAGTGTTGATTTACCTAAACCAGAGCAACCTTCAATAACGGTTAACTCACCTGCTTTTACAGAGAAATTAATATCTTGGATTAACAGGCTGTCATCTTGCATAAACAGAGAAAGATTAGCCTTCAATTTAATCTGTTTATCATTTAAATCTGTGACTTCTGGCTCATGATCGTACTCTAAAAGCACCACAAAATTATAAAGACGGGTCACCGTTGCTTGCCATGCAGCAATCTCTTTATATGAGAAAATAAACCAACTTAATGCACCTGCAACACTAGAGAAGGCTTGTCTTAATTGCATTAATCCCCCTAGCATTAACTCGCCAGCAAGGAATTTAGGTAAGGCAAAAATAATCGGTGCCATCGCAGTGGCTTGTTGATAGCCGACAGTGAAGAATGCCAGATTTCTTTCGTAGCGAATAAGGTTGTTCCAGTTACGAATGACCCCTAAAAAACGCCCCATTAATTCATTACGATCACTTATTTCACCACGCTGACCGGCAATCGCATCACCATGTTGTTTACGGGTGATGAGTGCTGTACGGTAATCAGCTTCTTTGCGTTGCTTATCCATATTAATTTTACGCAATGGTGAGCCAATAAACTGCGTAATGGTTATCCCGATAATGGTATAGATAATACAAGCCCAGAACATATAGCCGGGAATTGTCCACTCACTACCGCCTAATGTGAAAGAGATAGCGCCAGACAGTGACCAAAGAATGGTGGCAAAAGAGATAAGCGTGAGTAACGAGTGCAAGAATGTCACAGTTAAACGCATTGTTGATTCGATCAGTAAACGAATATCTTCTGCAATACGCTGATCCGGGTTATCAGGCTCTTGAGAAGTCAGTCTTAACATATAGTGTTTACTGTTTTTTGATAACCAGCGATCGAGCACTTGTTCAGTCATGCCTTCTCGCCAGCGAATAACCATTTTTTGGCGTAAGAAATCGCCCATGACTACCACAGTAATTAATCCCGCAATAATAATGATAAATTGTTGAAGAAGCTTGTAGAGTGCTTGTCCATCAAGTTGTTGTAATGCGTTATAGAAACTACCATTCCATTCATTCATTTTGACGTTAAACCAGACGGATGACAGGGTTAAGGTCAAAGAGACAATCAATAGAAACCAGCAGTAAAGGGCGGCACGCCGCCCCCAAAAAGGTGAAACTAAATAGAAAAATTGTTTTATTGTTTTCATTGCTTATTGGTCATATTTTTATTGTGTATCGACTTGGTTGCTCACATTAACTTCGTCAATTTATTAATAGTCGTAGCTGACTTGTAACCAGAACTGACGACCTGGTTCATACGATTTGTATTCTTTGTCTTTGTAAGTGAAGTGATCAGCAACGTTTCGAGTATTAAGAACGTTATTCACTTCAACAGAGATACCCACACCATAAGCAAACTCAGGTTGCCAGCTTAGTTTGGTATCCCATGTAAAGCGGCTGCTGTAATTTTGTTTTTTATAGGCATAAATATAACCAGCATCATCTGTTTTGATCGGGTTACCGTTATTGGTTTTTTCTGCTTGAGAGCGCCAGCTATTCCATTGCAATTGGTTAAACCAGGTCACATTCCATTCATCCCAAACGCTAGTGAGATCGGCTGTGATTTTTAATGGCGAGTTGAAATTACCAGAGGGTAGGTCTTTGGCATCAATGATTTTTCCATCATAGAACACTTTGTTTCGGTTAACGTTTTGAGTGTTTGGACTAAAATCGGCATAACCTGAATCTTTAGGGGTATTCGTTTTGCTTTGTTGCCAACTTATTGAAGCATTGAAAACATGATCCGCTTGTGCCAATTCCCACGGCTGACTATTTTTCACCGATAAAGTCACGGAATCGTGTGAACTACGACCATTATTATTAAATGCACGAATATTCATTTTTTCGTAATCGGTGCTATCAGGATATTTTGTATCACTACGCACTTCATCACGACCGTTACGATGAACGTATTGTAAACGCCAAGTGGTTGAGGCGATTTCTTGTTGTAAACCTAAAGTGAATTCATCGTTGTACGGTGTTTTTAACGAATCTAGGCCGTCAAAATCAGTACGGTTATACCATCTGGCATTAGATGATTCACACTCGAAGTAGCAGTGTTGCAAGCCTGCATTCTGTGCCCCATACAATGCATACGTTAACATGGAGCGACCGTAGTAACGGTTTACACCACCAATCAAGAGGGTATTACCTGTGCCCCAAATATCATAAGTCCCACTTAAACGCGGTGAAATATTGTTTCTTTGAACAAAATCATCTCTATCTAAACGAATACCAGGACGCAGGGTTAAGCGTTTATATTGAATATTGTCATCAAGATAGATTGCATAATTTGTATAGGTTGCACTATGGCTCCCTGATTGGAAGCGTGTTGTATTTGAACGTCCGCCACTCCACTCGTTTGTATCAGGATCAGTCATTCCCGTATAGAAGTAACTATAAAAATCTTTATCTCTGATATAAGAGCCTTTGGTTCTTGCAACTTCAAAACCGGTTGTAGGTTGGTGAATGGTTGAACCTAAGTCATAAGAGTTAAAACGCATTATTGCTTTAGTACTTACAGTTTCTTGATTACTCTTTAGATCACCCTGACCACCACTGTTATAACTTGTTGGTGTTGACCAACCAGTAATTGCATCATCTAAACGGATAAAGTAATTTTGATCATTCGTTCGTTTATCTTCTAATTTTTGATAACCCGTTGTTAATTCTAAAGTACCAAGATCTAATTTATGTTTATAAAGTGCAGTAAAACTTAAACCATTATGCTCATTATCATAGCCTGAGTTATAGACTGAACCTGAGAATAGATAGCTTTTATAACGCGCAATATTACTTGATAAATCAAGAGATTGAGTATCTGAAATATCCCAAGAGTATTTAATAAAATAATTATCTGAGGTACGAGTTTGGTCGCGATAACTTGCGTTTTGTTCAACTTGTTCTAATTGATAGTCAGGTGTATGGATAAAGCCACCAGCACTACTGATCATCATAGGAATGGTTGACTCACGGCGAGATGCAGAGAATATTAAACCGGTATGCTCAGTTAATCCTGTTTCAAACCAACCACCAAAGTTTTGTTTATCGTATTTTTTCTGGAATCGGGCTGGATTACTGACATCATTATTGGCTGTATCAAAATTCAGTTTTGGATCAGTAAAAATATTGTTCCAGCTTGAACGAGTCGTACGGTAATAGGCATTAGCATGGGTTTCGCCAGACCAACGACGACTCTGTACATCAACGGTACCGCCTGTAAATCCACCAAATTCCACCGGAATATTGTTATCGTAAACAGTAACACTATCAATTAAGCGACTATCAAGGTACATCCCTTGTTCATCACTACTAACACGCGTGTTGGTTTCACCATTACCTGAGTTGGCTGGGTCAAAGTCGTTGTTAAAACTGACACCATCAAGTTTGTAAGAGTTTTGATAACTACTAGAGCCGTGAATAGAAATACGTGAAGGTTTAATTTCACCTTGATTCATTGATGTGCTGTCATTATTGGAGAATTGAACAGCAGGGTTACTTTTGAGTAAATCAGTGATGTTACCATCACCCGTATTACGCTGTTTTATCTCTTCTGAAGTAATGTATTGTGGGGCTGAAACCACATCAGTAGCTGGGTGATAACTGCTACCAACACCCGTGACTTTAACTTCCGGAATAACAATCGCGTTAGTCGTGGCGAGAGGACGAATAACAAATCCACTGCCTTGTGGAATAATTTCTAACCCACTCCCAATTAAGACTTTTTGTAATGCGGTGTGGGTTTCAAATTGACCCGAAAGTGCTGGAGCACGTAGGTTTTTGACCGAACTTGCATCAAATAAAATTTGGACTTGTCCCTGTTTTGCAATAGCGCTTAATGAATCAGCCAAAGACTGTTCTGGTAAAGACACAGAAACGGTAGATGCATAAGCACAAGGTGCAGCAATAGTGGTACTTATTAGCAACGCTAACAGAGACCTCTTAAGGGCCCCTTTTTTGTTATTCATTTTCATTTCACCAATCCCATTCACTAACTTAATAATTGTTGTTACTAAGGAAGAGGGTGAAATGAGAATTATCCTCACCTGTAAAAAAGAATATTTTTCATATTTCTTTTTACTTGTTGATAATTAACGCATTATTTTTATCGGTAAAAACAACATTAACCGGCAATATAAGTGGAATTGCGGTAATAAACTCTTCGGCATCATTAATGTTAGCGATCCCTGAGACTTTCATTTTGGCAATGTCGGGTGAGGAAATTTGAACATTGATATCAAGATAAGGTTTGAGTTTGGTTATTACTTCATTCAATGGGCGTTCAAAGAAATGCAGTTGACCAAAACGCCAGCTTCCCACGGAATCAATATTGACCGAAGAGATAACCAAACTGTCACTGGCTAATGTGCTGGTGGCTTGAGAGCCTGCATACAAATAGGCTGGAGAAGATTTGGGTGTGGCTTTTACTTCGACAACCCCTTCATGGACAGCAACGTTAACTTGATTGTTATCATAGTGACTCACTTCAAATTCAGTACCAACAACTTTAATTAATTGGCTATCAGCATGAACATAAAAAGGACGATACGGATTTGATTTTACTTTGAAATAGGCTTGTCCTTTATCTAGCCATAATCGTCTTTCTTTTTGTACGTAAGCCACTCTGACCTGTGTATTTCTATCTAAATAGACTTTAGAGCCATCAGCTAAGGTCATTTCTTTTGGTGAATTGCTGGTTGCAAGCGTCATATTATCCATCAGTAATGCGGGTAAATGACTATAAGGGAGATATAAAACGGTGAGTAAACAAAGCGCAGCCGTGGTGTGGATCATCGGGCGCCAAGGAGAGTGTTTTTTCTTTTCAACCGTGGTTATTGTTGGTCGTGGTAATGTATCGCATTGGCGCCAGATACCTGCAATGTCCTGATATGCTTGCCGGTTTACATCATTTTCTATCCACACTTTAAACGCTTGGCGTTGTTTTGGGGTTATCCTTTGACTGTGTTGTCGGGTAAACCAAAGAGCTGCTTGCTCATCAGGTGATCCACTGAGTAATTCATCATCCGTTTCTAAAAAAAGAAGATCTGCTCCCTCATCTGTGTGAGGTTTAGTTTCCGGTATATTTTTTTCCGGCTTACTCATCATTCGTGCATTTCTCCTGTCCTGCATCGACATATCTTTTGCAATATAATAGGGCTGCTGCAATATGTTTTTCCACCATACTGATTGAAATATCCATCTGCTCTGCAATTTCGCTTTGTGATAAACCATCAAAACGATAAAGAACAAATGCTTCTCGGCGGCGTGGGGGCAACGTGGCAATTGCTTCACTAAGTAGATCTAAACGTTGTTGATGCTCAAGGACGTATCCCGGATCAAGCTCAGTAGTATAATTCTGAGCTGCATCATCTAATTCATAATCATCCTGATAGATATCTTTCTGCTTTTGATTTTTTCTCCAATGGTCAATCAAAACGTGGTTCGCTATTTTAAACAGAAAAGCACGCTGTTCTTGTACAGGTGTTTGTTCTTTTCTGTTTAGCCATAGTGTAAACACATCTTGAGACAAATCATCTGCATCATGGTAATTACCCGTACGTTTGTGGAAAAAACGCACAAGTTGTCCATAGGTTGATTGATAGGCACAACTAATTTTTTGTGCCAATGATTTATTGCTAGCCATAATCTCTGGTGTTTAAAAAAGAGTGAAATAATAAGCTCTTACTGCTTCTCAAGCGAACAAGTTATGATAATTATCAAGCTAATTTTTTATTGTATTATTAATAATAAGCAATATCATTTGTGTTTGTATTATGCCTATAATTCATCAGAAAGAAAATCAGAGGCAAGAATTATGAGTAGTATGTCGGCGACTTTCCCACGCCGTTGGTCGTTTTCTATTGGTGGATTAACTGCCAGTATTTTATTTCATGTAACGCTAGTTGTTGTTGCTATTGGCTGGATAACTTCTAAAGAGGAACGTTATGGTGTTTTACCACCCGCAATGACAATGGATCTTGGTATCTATCAATTGGCTCAGACAGAAACAAAAGACGTTCCGGTTGGGCCTGAAAAAGTGATGTCTGTTCCTGAGCCAGCAGAAACCGAACCAGAGCCAATTAAAGAAGTATTGGATCTGCCAAAAATGCCTGTGGTTGAACAAGGTACTTATGAACGCCTTCCTGAAAAGCCAAAAGTAAAGCCAGTGGTTAAACCAAAACCTGTTGCGGTAAAAGTACCTGATGATCTTCCTGTCTCAGAAGCTCCATCAGATATAACGAGTGCGCCAGCTTCTGGCTCTAATACAAGCAGTAGTGCTCAATTTAATAGTTTATCTTCCTCTTCTGTGAGTGGACAAATAGGGTGGGAAAGTTTGGTTCATAGCCATATTAATACCTATAAACGCTATCCACGAACAGCATTGCGTTTTAAAGCAACAGGCGTGACACAAGTTTCTATTATGTTAAATGCAAAAGGTGAGTTATTGGATGCGAAAGTGGAAACATCCTCAGGTAATCGTATTCTTGATAAAGAGGCTTTAAATACCATTAAACGCGCTTCGCCATTTCCAGCACCTGAAAGCTATCGTTTAGTCAATGGAAATATTTCGTTTACCGTACCTTTAGGTTTTGATTATAGGCAAGAGAGTTAATTATTACTGTTCTACAATTAGTTATTAAATTTTAAACTAATAAAATAGAAAAAAGCAGAGAATAATCTCTGCTTTTTTGTTATCGAATAGAGTAAATAAATGCGATTATTTGCTCATACGTTTGTACTTCATGCGACGAGGCTGAATAGCATCGTTACCTAATGTACGCTTTTTATATTCTTCATATTCGGTAAAGTTACCTTCGAAGAATTCCACTTTACCTTCATCTTGGTAATCGATGATATGTGTGGCAATACGGTCAAGGAACCAACGGTCATGGGAAATAACCATGGCACAACCTGGGAACTCTAACAGGGCATTTTCTAATGCACGTAAAGTTTCAACATCGAGGTCGTTGGTTGGTTCATCGAGCAGTAACATGTTACCGCCAACTTGTAGCAGTTTAGCTAGGTGTAAACGACCACGCTCACCACCAGAAAGTTCGCCAACACGTTTACCTTGGTCAACGCCTTTAAAGTTAAAGCGACCCACATAGGCACGGCTTGGAATTTCAAAGTTACCAATACGCATAATATCTTGGCCACCGGAAACTTCTTCCCAAACCGTTTTACTGTCATCCATGCTGTCGCGGAACTGATCAACAGAGGCTAACTTAACAGTATCACCTAGTACTAAAGTACCTGAATCGGGTTGTTCTTGGCCGGAGATCATACGAAATAGCGTTGATTTACCCGCACCGTTAGGGCCGATAATACCAACAATAGCCCCTTTAGGAATAGAGAAGCTTAAATTATCAATCAGAACGCGATCACCATAAGATTTTGTTAGATTATTAATTTCTAACACTTTATCCCCTAAACGTGGTCCAGGTGGAATAAAGAGTTCGCTGGTTTCATTACGTTTTTGATAATCAACGCTATTAAGTTCTTCAAAGCGAGCCAGACGAGCCTTACCTTTTGCTTGGCGGCCTTTAGGATTTTGGCGGATCCACTCAAGTTCTTTCTGAATTGATTTATGGCGAGCTGCTTCAGTTGCGGCTTCTTGTTCCAGACGTGCGTCTTTTTGCTCTAACCATGAAGAGTAGTTACCTTCCCATGGAATACCTTCACCACGGTCAAGTTCTAAGATCCAACCCGCTACGTTATCTAGGAAGTAACGGTCGTGCGTGATTGCCACAACAGTACCTTCATAATCGTGTAAGAAGCGTTCTAACCATGCTACAGATTCTGCGTCTAAGTGGTTAGTAGGTTCATCTAATAACAGCATATCTGGTTTTTCTAACAGAAGACGACAGATAGCGACACGGCGGCGTTCACCCCCTGAAAGTTTCTCAATTTTAGCGTCCCACTCAGGTAAACGCAGCGCTTCTGCTGCACGCTCTAATTGGTTTTCAAGGTTATGACCATCATGAGATTGAATAATCGCTTCTAACTGACCTTGTTCTTTTGCTAATTTATCGAAATCAGCATCAGGATCGGCATAAGCCGCATAAACTTCATCAAGGCGGTTTAATGCGTTTTTCAGTTCGCTAACGGCTTCTTCAACGGCTTCACGTACGGTATGTTCAGGGTTTAATTTTGGTTCTTGTGGTAAGTAACCAATTTTAATGCCTGGTTGTGGACGTGCTTCACCTTCGATATCAGTATCAATACCTGCCATGATGCGTAGTAATGTTGATTTACCTGCACCATTTAGACCAAGCACACCAATTTTCGCGCCCGGGAAGAAGCTGAGTGAAATGTTTTTAAGGATATGTCGCTTTGGTGGGACAATTTTCCCGACACGCAACATACTATAAACGTATTGAGCCACTATAATTACCCTTTGATTATAAAAGAGATTTTCTCTGAGGTGCCATTTTTCGCGATAAAAACAAATTTTTTGTAATTAAGCCGCGTTTTTAGAGCACCTAAATGAACAATAGCAAAGTCAATGTCAGTAATTTGCCAAAGACCCGAAAATGATGAAAGTCGCCAGTATACCCGATTTATAAAAGAAAACCTTAGTCAAAAGAGAGGTTTTTCTCAACCTTTCGTGCTTCTTCTGAAAGTGAAGAAAATTTCTGTTAAAGAGGGGAACTTACATTGTTAATGATTATCATATTAGCTAATGTATTCACTCTTTGGTGGTTTTATTTGAGGTGGGAGAAATAACGTGGTGAAGCAAAAGTGGTCGTTAACATTCGCAATAGGGGCATTGTGCTTTTCTGCATGGGCACATGCTGACTCATTAAGTGAACAACGTGCTCGTTATCAAGAAATTAAAGCAGCGTGGGATCTAAAAAAAACAGATGAAGTCGAAAAACTACTGCCTACATTGCAAGATTACCCACTTTACCCCTATTTAGAATATCGTCAAATCACAGATAATCTTGATATTGTGGCACCGGCGGTTGTTTCTGAATTTGCTGAAAAATACCCGACACTCCCTCCTGCAAGAGCGCTTCCATCGCTGTTTGTGAATGAATTAGCGAAGCGCCAAGAATGGCAAAATTTACTGACTTTTAGTCCAAATCCACCTAATCCTAAAGCAGCAAGATGTAATTACTATTATGCAAAATGGGCAACAGGTGATATTCAAACAGCATGGATTGGGGCTAAAGAAGCATGGCTAAATGGTACTTCAATGCCATCAAGTTGCGATCCTCTTTTTGATGAATGGCAAAAAGCGAATCAATTAACACCAGAATTAGTATTAGAACGAATTCATTTAGCGATTAAAAATGGTAATACAGGGCTGGCGGCTTATTTAGCAAGACGCCTTCCAGAAAATTATCAAACCATTAACGATGCCTTGGTTGAATTACAAGACTATCCAAACTTAGTTGGGCGCTATGCAACCGCGCTTTCACCAACCGATTTCACTCGTTCTATCATACAATCGGCATTTTCACGTTGGGCAAGAAAAGATGCAGATGCGGCTAGAGCGCAACTGGATAATATTGCACATGCCCAAAAAATGACGGCGAGTGAACGCCAGTTAATGCGTGATACTGTGGCATGGCAATATATGCCTTATGCCACACCTGAGCAGGTGAAATGGCGTGATAGCGTTATTCAAGATACTGCATCAGATACACTGCGTGAACGTCGTGTACGCCTAGCATTAAGCCAAAACCAACCAGCTGAATTGGCATTGTGGTTAGAAAGACTTTCTCCTGAAAGTAAAAATAAGGAAGAGTGGCGTTATTGGCGTGCAATGGTATTGCAATCTCAAGGTAAAAATAGCGAAGCTCAAGCTATTTTAGAAGCGCTGACGCAAAATCGTGGTTTTTACCCAATGGTTGCCGCGACCAAATTAGGTAAGCCTTATGTGATGGTGATAGATAAGGCACCAAGTGTTTCATCAAGTATCTCTAATCAGCCAGAAGTACAACGTGTTCGTGAATTAATGTATTGGCAAATGGACAACTTAGCGCGCTCAGAGTGGGCAAACTATGTTGCTTCGCAACCCGCACAAATACAGTCTGAATTAGCACGTTATGCATTTGAACAAAAATGGGCTGATTTAGCCGTGCAAGCCACCATTACAGGAAAAATGTGGGATCACTTAGAAGAACGTTTTCCTCTTGCCTGGAAAAATGAGTTTGAGCAATACACGAAAGATAAATCGATAGACCGTAATTATGCGATGGCGATAGCCCGTCAAGAAAGTGCGTGGAACCCACAAGCACGCTCTTCAGCGGGTGCAACAGGTTTAATGCAGGTAATGCCAAAAACAGCAGAATTTACGGTAAAACAAGCAGGTATTACGGGGTATGTAAGTAGCGCACAGTTAACCAATCCTGTGAAAAATATTGAGATTGGTACGGCTTACCTTGATTCTGTTTATCAACGTTTTAACCAAAATCGTATTTTAGCAAGTGCTGCGTATAATGCAGGACCTGCACGTGTTGATCGTTGGTTATCTGATGCAAATGGCCAACTAGATGCGATTGCGTTTGTTGAAAGTATTCCTTTTGCTGAAACACGAGGCTATGTCAAAAATGTGCTCTCTTTTGCTGTTTTCTATAGCTATTTTGCCGGTGAACAGCAGCCGGTTTTGACTGAAAATGAGTGGAATAGTCGTTATTAAGGGATAAAAAGGCGATTTGTCGTGGGAGCCTCTTGGTACATTAGCAAAGTATGATATAGTTTGTACTAGTTAATGAGTGTGGCAAAAGAGGTTTTCACGATGCAAGATCCTGCATTATCACCTGAAGAGAATGAGCACTGGCTAAGATTTGTTGAGTTATTACAACATGCATTTGAGCAAGATGTGCACTTTCCTATTTTACAACTTTTAATGACACCTGATGAACGTAGTGCTTTGGCAACACGAGTTCGCATTGTGCAAGAGTTAATGCGAGGGGATTTAAGTCAGCGTGAGTTAAAAGAAGAGTTAGGCGTTGGTATTGCCACCATCACTAGAGGCTCTAATAGCTTAAAAACAGCACCACATGAAGTGAAGTTATGGCTTGAAAAAGAGCTAATGACGAAAAAATAGTTGCATTATAATAATGTGAGCTAGAAAGATAAAAAGCCATTTAATCAAATAATTAAATGGCTTTTTGCTTTCTTTTCTACCTAAAAAAACACATCAGATTAATAATTAATCTTCTTTTTGATTGAGTTCTTTATAAATATCGTGAGTGACAGGTACTAATGCCAGAACTAATGCTTGTTGATACACAGAGGTGCGACTGAGTAAGCCATCGGTAAAATAACCAATCGCACCGCCACGCTGTTTAATATTGTCAATTTTTGTTAAGAAAGCCATTTCATCGCCAAGCTCACGACCTTCACGGATCCCCTTTAAGATCTGTTCGGGTAACATAAGACTTGCTGAGCGTGATTCCCCACGAATTTGTCCATGTTCGACAACAATCCAAGCAAAGGTCATATCATCTTCAATACCGGCTTCGACGCCAACCCAAAAATCAGCTTCAGGGCGAACTTGACGAGCAGCCATCACACGTTGGCGTGCGCCAGTTCTCGTTTCTGTATTTCCGATAGGTTGCTGTGGAACACGACTATCGACATTAATATCTTCAATATCAAAGGTATCTTTACCGAACACTTGCTCAAAAGCGAGTTTTATCGCGTTGATTTTTGCTGGATTCGTAGTGGCTGCAATGACATGATACATAATGAATTAATCATCCTTTGAAAAATTAGAGCAGTATAACGGAAAAAATGTATGTTACAGGTCTATCTTGTTCGCCACGGTGAAACTGAATGGAACGTGGCGAGACGTATTCAAGGGCAATCTGATAGCCCGCTAACAGCGAATGGTGTGCGTCAAGCACAGCAAGTTGCTGAAAAAGTAAAATCAGCAGGCATTACCCACATTATCTCAAGCGATCTTGGTCGTACTCGTCAAACGGCAGAAATCATTGCACAAGCTTGTGGCTGTGAAGTGATAACTGACCCACGTTTACGTGAACTCAATATGGGCGTTCTTGAACAGCGAGAGATCGCAACATTAAAGACACAAGAAGAGGTTTGGCGCAAGAGTTTGATTGATGGTACACCTGATGGACGAATTCCCCAAGGAGAATCAATGACAGAATTAGCAAGTCGTATGCAGGCTGCACTAAATCAATGTCTTGATTTACCCGAAAATAGCCGTCCACTCTTAGTGAGTCATGGTATTGCTTTAGGGTGCTTATTGAGCACAGTATTGGGATTACCTGCATATGCAGAACGCCGTTTAAGACTGCGTAATTGCTCAATTTCACGTGTTGATTATCAAAATAGCCCTTGGCTTGCTAATGGTTGGGTGATTGAAACGGCGGGTGATGTGAGTCATCTTACTGATACAGCATTAGATGAAGTTCAACGCTAAAAAGTAAAAGCTCTCTTTGACGCAACTATCAAGAGAGCTTTTTCTTATGCCATTACATCTTCACGTTTAATGGGGATGTAATATTCAAATCGTTCAATATGATCTTGTGGTTCAGTCACCATCTCATTGCTGTAACGCACATTTTTAAGATAGTATTTTTCGACGTCATAACCTTTACGGCGAGTTAATCCCATTTTCGGTAAACAAACACCATAAATCAGGAATAAAAACTCCTGCATTGCCCCTCGTTTTGCCTCACCTTCGAAATCAAAGCGAATGTAATCACCTCCTGCTAATGAGACTTCATGGGCTGCATCATCCTCAATAAATGTTGCATAGTCAGGCTCAACTGCAGTGGTATAAAGCACACGTTGCTCATCTTCATGTTCATCACTATGTTGTGCATGATGAAGACCATAAACTTGGTGAGGGACCGCATTTATTTTGCTCATATAATAACGCCAGAATGTTTGGCGCATATCGGAACAAGCTTCAGCCCATTGCTCAAGTGTATGGCTACATGTTTGCTCAATACCAATAAGTTTTTTCTCAGGTAATTGTACAAATTCCCATTTTGGTAATTTTTGAGGATCTAAAGTAATAGGCGGACAAATTCCCACTGCGCACCATTCATCAGTGCGACGATAAAGTGCTGGAGTTCTATTAAATTGCTTTTTAAAAGCACGGGTAAACGTCTGTTGGGAATCAAAACGATATTGCAAAGCAATGTCTAAAATGGGGCGACTCGTTAAACGTAATGCAACAGCCGCGCGAGATAGACGCCTTGAACGAATATAAGAACCAATCGCTTGTCCTGTAACTTCTTTAAACATGCGTTGTAGATGCCACTTGGAGTAACCCGCTTTGGTTGCGACATTATCGAGGGATAATGGTTTATCGAGGTTACTATCAAGCCAAGTGAGCAAATCACGTATGATGTTGGTTTGATCCATACATCTCCCTTAGTCATATTCGTTTGTTTATTGCTGTAGATGGTAAATAGCCTGAACATCTATAACAAGTTATATTGTTAGGCAATCGTAAAATATAGTCTTTTTCATCGACTAATGTACACAAATTCTTCTATCAGTTAGTAATAGATTGTTTTATTCTAGACGAAACTATTCTCTCATCTTTTCAATGGAACAAGGTAAATATGTTAAATTTCAAAAAGATGCTAGCAGTGTCTATCTTACTCCCTTTTTCTTTGATGGCAAAAGCGGAAGAAATTGGTTACGTCGATACGGTATTCAAGTTTTTTGGTGCTAACCATAAAATTGTGATTGAAGCATTTGATGATCCTGAAGTTAAAAATGTGACTTGTTATTTAAGTCGTGCAAAAACAGGTGGGATCTCAGGAAGTCTAGGCCTTGCTGAAGATACTGCTGATGCGGCGATATCTTGTCAGCAAGTTGGGCCTATTGAACTAAGCGAAAAGGTTATTAAAGGAAAAAACCGAGGTGATGTTGTTTTCCAGAAAAGAACATCGCTAGTATTTAAAAAGCTTCAAGTTGTGCGTTTTTATGATAAAGAGCGTCATGCACTGATTTACTTAACTTATTCCGATAAGGTGATTGATGGCTCACCAAAAAATGCGATTAGTGCAGTACCTATTATGCCATGGAAAGAGTGATTCTTATTTGCTAGAGGAATTAATGATTAATAAAATTAATACGAATAAGGTTTAAAATTTTTTTTAAAAACAAGTTATATTTTTTTCAAAATAGTTGCTGAGATCAATTTTAACCTTTTGTTATTTTATTAATCCATTTTTAGATAAAAGAAAACCCCTGAATATCATTCAGGGGTTTTTTGTTAGTTAATTGATTGATATTGTATCAAATCACTCGTCTAAATCACCACAAAAGCGATAGCCTTCACCATGAATTGTTGCAATGATTTCTGGTGTATCAGGTGTTGACTCAAAATGCTTACGAATACGACGGATAGTTACGTCAACAGTACGATCATGAGGTTTCAGTTCACGACCTGTCATTTTCTTCAGTAATTCTGCGCGAGTTTGGATTTTTCCTGGATTCTCGCAGAAATGTAGCATCGCACGAAATTCACTGCGTGGTAATTTATATTGTTCACCAGCAGGGCTGATTAGTGAGCGACTGTTAATATCAAGCTCCCAACCATTGAATTTATAGCTCTCGACTAAACGGCGTTCTTCTGTGCCATTAACTAAATTCATGGTACGTGACAGTAAGTTACGTGCACGAATCGTTAATTCACGAGGGTTAAATGGTTTAGTAATGTAATCATCGGCACCAATTTCTAGGCCTAAGATTTTATCAACTTCATTATCACGACCCGTTAGGAACATTAATGCAACACTTGCCTGTTCACGTAATTCACGAGCAAGTAGCAGCCCATTTTTACCAGGAAGGTTAATATCCATAATGACCAGATTAATATCATGATCAGATAGAACATTGTGCATTTCATTGCCATCAGTGGCTTCGTGTACGATATACCCTTCAGCTTCGAATATGCTTTTCAGGGTATTACGAGTAACAACTTCGTCTTCAACAATCAGAATGTGCGGGGTTTGCATATTTGCTACCTAAAATTACCAAAAATAGAAAAAGGAAATCTGTGTTTAACTTCTGTGTGCGCTTGTGTGGTTATTCATTTTTGTTATTAGCACGTAAAAACTAGACCCAGATTGAAATTCGATAAATAACCATCACGTTATTACAAAACTTGCAAAATTAATCGATAATGGACGTTAAAATCAGAATGCAAAACGCCCATAGTCTATTAACAGCAATATAACACCAGTTGTATTAAATACCATCTAAAAAGCTAACTTTTGTTGACACATATCAAAATCAAGATAACAGCTTAACCTTGATTTCAATAGTTAACTATATAATTTGATTTATGTAATGTAAAAGAAAAATATATGTTAAATATAGTGAGGTTTATTTTTTTTGCCAGTTTTGTTACACAAATTAAAGTAGCATAAAATACCTTATTCCTTATAAAAGTACAAATGCCCAAATAACTCTAAGATAGTAGCCTTATTTTCTTTACTTATCCCTTTGTGATAGTAATTTATATACTACAATAGGGGTAAAATTCGAATAAATTTCATTTAAGTCTAATTTGTTTTTTAGTAAAAAAAGAGAAAAAGTTTGACATCTCTCTCGCTTTGCTTTAACCAGTATATAGTCAAACTAATTTTGAGACAGACAGGATAGTTATGCGCATTTACAGCCAAGCTAACATGACAATTATTACCACCACCACCGAGATCTTATATCGCGGGGCGGGCTGGCGCATATAAAAAACGAAAATCGAAAAAGCCCGCATTGAGAAATGCGGGTTTTTTTTTGGGGTGAAAAATCAGGAGAGCTGTATGCGAGTGTTAAAATTTGGAGGAACTTCAGTTGCCAATGCAGAGCGTGTGCTGAATGTTGCTGATATCGCTGAGAAAAAAAGAGAGCAGGGACAAGTCGCTCTTGTACTATCAGCACCGGCCAAGATAACTAACTACTTGGTTGCAATGATTGAAAAAACGGCAGAAGGTGAAGATCCTCTCACTCAAGTACGAGAAGCCGAGCAAATTTTTGCCAACTTATTACAAGGTTTAAGAGAAAAACAACCTGGTTTTGATTATGAGCGCTTAAAAGATAAAGTTGAGCGTGAATTTGCAGAGATCAAACATATTCTTCATGGGATATCTTTATTAGGTCAATGTCCTGATAGCATCAATGCAGCGATGATTTGTCGCGGTGAAAAGCTTTCTATCGCCATTATGGGAGCCGTTTTACAGGCTCGTGGTTATAATGTCACCGTGATCGATCCTGTCAAAAATTTACTCGCACAAGGTCATTATTTAGAATCGACAGTTGATATTCCTGAGTCTACTCGCCGCATCTTAGAACTCAATATCGCAAAAGACGATATAATTTTAATGGCAGGTTTTACAGCAGGTAATGAAAAAAATGAACTCGTGGTATTAGGCCGTAATGGTTCAGACTACTCTGCTGCTGTGTTAGCGGCTTGTTTACGTGCGGAGTGTTGTGAAATTTGGACAGATGTTGACGGTGTTTATACCTGTGATCCACGTTTAGTACCTGATGCTCGTTTATTAAAGGGCATGTCATATCAAGAGGCAATGGAACTCTCTTACTTCGGTGCTAAAGTACTTCATCCTCGCACTATTGCTCCAATCGCTCAATTCCAAATTCCTTGTTTAATCAAAAATACAGGCAACCCAGATGCTCCTGGTACATTAATTGGTGATGGTCAAAAAGATGAGAGTACACCCGTTAAAGGGATCACCAACCTTAATAATATGGCGATGATCAATGTGTCAGGTCCTGGTATGAAAGGTATGGTGGGGATGGCGGCTCGCGTGTTCTCTGTAATGTCGAGAGCAGGCATTTCTGTTGTTCTGATTACACAATCTTCTTCTGAATACAGCATCAGCTTTTGTGTACCACAAAAAGAACTGATTAGAGCGCAAAAAGCATTATCAGATGAATTCTATTTAGAATTAAAAGATGGTGTACTTGACCCGTTAGACATCATGGAAAACGTCGCTATCATCTCCGTTGTAGGTGATGGTATGCGTACTTTAAAAGGGATCTCAGCGCGATTTTTCTCTGCATTAACTCGTGGCAATATTAATATCGTTGCTATTGCTCAAGGTTCTTCAGAACGCTCAATTTCAGCTGTTATTGCTAATGATTCAGCAACTAATGCTGTGCGTTTATGTCATCAAATGCTTTTCAACACAAATCAAATTGTTGAGGTCTTTATTGTTGGTGTTGGTGGTGTTGGTAGTGCATTAATCGAACAAATCCATCGCCAACAAGCATGGTTGAAAAATAAGCATATCGATCTTCGTGTCTGTGGTATTGCTAATTCAAGAGCCATGCTGACAGATATGCAAGGTATCGATTTAGATAATTGGCAACATGCCTTAAAAGAAGCCAAAGAGCCTTTTAGCTTTAGCCAGCTTATTCGTTTAGAAAAAGAGTACCACTTCTTAAATCCAGTGATCGTTGATTGCACATCAAACGAAGAAATTGCGCAACAATACGCAAATTTCTTACAAAATGGCTTTAACGTGGTTACACCAAACAAAAAAGCGAATACGCTGTCGATGGATTATTACCATCAAATTCGGCAAGCTGCGGAAGCTTCACGCCGTAAGTTCTTGTATGACACTAACGTAGGCGCAGGTTTACCGGTTATTGAAAACTTGCAAAACTTACTAAACGCAGGCGACGAGTTAGTTCAATTTAATGGTATTCTTTCAGGGTCATTATCTTACATTTTTGGTCAATTAGATGAAGGTAAAAGCTTATCTGAAGCGACTTTTTCAGCAAAAGAGAAAGGTTTTACAGAGCCTGATCCTCGTGATGATCTTTCCGGTATGGATGTTGCGCGTAAACTACTTATTTTAGCGCGTGAAGCGGGGTATAAATTAGAACTAAGTGATATCGATGTAGAGCCTGTACTGCCGGTTTCATTTGATAACTCAGGTGATGTCGCAAGTTTCTTAGACCGCTTACCTCAAGTTGATGTTGAATTTGATGCTAAGGTCGAAGAAGCACAAAAAGCAGGTAAGGTCTTACGTTATGTTGGCATCATCAATGAAGGTCAATGCCAAGTTAAGATAATGGCAGTTGATGCAAATGATCCTCTGTTTAAAGTGAAAAATGGTGAAAATGCTTTAGCCTTTTACACTCGCTACTATCAGCCAATTCCATTAGTGTTACGTGGATATGGTGCGGGTAATGATGTTACTGCTGCTGGAGTGTTTGCAGATGTATTACGTACCTTATCATGGAAATTGGGAGTTTAAGCGTGGTTAAAGTTTATGCACCGGCATCAATAGGTAATGTGAGTGTCGGATTTGATGTTCTTGGCGCGGCCGTTTCACCTATTGATGGGCAATTACTGGGCGATTGTGTCACTGTTGAAACGGCTTCGGCATTTACACTTAAAAGTAAAGGGCACTTTGTTAGCAAATTACCTTCAGATCCTAAACAAAATATCGTGTATCAATGTTGGCAGCTATTTTGTGAAAAACTAGGAAAAGAACTTCCAGTCGCAATGACGCTTGAAAAAAATATGCCGATTGGCTCTGGTCTAGGATCAAGTGCTTGTTCTGTTGTTGCGGCATTGGTTGCACTTAATGAATTTGCCCAAAAGCCTTTTGATGAAAGACAATTGCTGCTGATGATGGGAGAGCTTGAAGGACGTATTTCAGGCAGTGTGCACTATGATAATGTTGCACCTTGTTATTTAGGTGGGTTACAACTGATTTTGGAACAAAATGGCACTATTTGTCAGCCTGTACAAACTTTTGATGATTGGTATTGGGTTATGGCATATCCAGGGATTAAAGTTTCTACGGCAGAAGCTAGAGCAATTTTACCAAAACAATACTCCAAAGCAGACATCATTAACCACGGTCGTTATTTATCTGGTTTTATTCATGCTTGCCATACTCAGCAATCAGGGCTAGCCGCTAGTTTGATGCAAGATGTGATTGCTGAGCCTTATCGCACCCGACTCCTTCCAGGATTTGAAAAAGCGAGAGAGGCTTCACAGAAGAAAGGTGCATTGGCTTGTGGCATTTCAGGCTCAGGGCCTACCATTTTTACGATTAGTGATTCATTAGAAATCGCACAAGATATGGCCGAATGGCTGAAACAAAACTACGTACAAAACAGTGAAGGCTTTGTACATATCTGCCGTATAGATACGCGTGGCGCAAGACAGATAGGGTAAGTCATGAAATTATATAATTTGAAAGATAATCAAGAGCAAGTCAGTTTTGCTCAAGCAGTAAAACAAGGTTTGGGTAAACAACAAGGGCTCTTTTTTCCACAAGACTTACCTTCGTTTTCTAAAGCTGAAATTGATGAATTATTAGCACTTGATTTTGCAACACGTAGTAGCCGTATTTTAACAGCCTTTATTGGTGATGAAATTCCAGCTGATGTATTAGCAAAACGTATTAGCACTGCATTTGCCTTTCCTGCACCAGTAACTCAAGTTGAAGAAGATGTCAGTTGTTTAGAGCTTTTCCATGGCCCGACACTCGCATTTAAAGACTTTGGTGGTCGCTTTATGGCACAAATGTTGTCAGAAGTTGCTGGCAATCAACCTGTTACTATTTTAACGGCAACATCAGGTGATACAGGTGCAGCTGTAGCTCATGCTTTCTATAAATTAGAAAATGTACAAGTTGTTATTCTTTATCCTGAAGGCAAAATTAGCCCGTTACAGGAAAAGCTATTCTGTACATTAGGTGAAAATATTCACACTGTCGCAATTAAAGATGATTTTGATGCTTGCCAATCATTAGTGAAACAAGCTTTTGATGATGAGTTCTTAAAGAAAACAATGTATTTGAACTCAGCAAACTCCATAAATATCAGCCGATTGCTTGCTCAAATTTGTTATTACTTTGAAGCGGTTGCACAAATCCCTGCTGAAAAGCATGATCAGCTAGTGATTTCAGTTCCAAGTGGTAACTTTGGTGATTTAACCGCCGGCTTATTGGCCAAATCGATGGGATTACCTATTAAGCGTTTTATTGCAGCAACCAACGTGAATGACACGGTTCCTCGTTATTTAGATAACGGTAAATGGGAACCTCACCGTACTGTAGCAACACTTTCGAATGCAATGGATGTTAGCCAACCCAATAACTGGCCACGTATCGAAGAATTGTATCGTCGTAAAGGTTGGGATCTTTCCGATCTTGCTCATGGTTCAGTGAGTGATGAAATAACAGAAGAAACTGTGCGTGAGCTTGCAAAAAAAGGTTATATTTCAGAGCCACATGCAGCTGTTGCTTATCGTTTATTACGTGATGAGCTTCAAGAGGGTGAATATGGTTTATTTTTAGGAACTGCACACCCTGCGAAGTTTAAAGAAAGTGTAGAGCGTATTTTAGGCTGTGAATTACCGCTTCCTAAAGAGCTTGAAGAACGGGCTGATAAAGAATTGTTATCACATTTCTTACCTGCCGATTTTTCTCAATTACGCGCATTCTTACTTGAAAGAGCACCTAAATAACAATTAACTTAAATAATTAAATGTGTATTTAATTAAAGAGCTCAACAAAATGTTGGGCTTTTTTTATTTAAAAATAGGAAAATCAGCATATTAAAAAATATAAAAAATATTTATATATTTTATTTCCAGTAAGTAAATTAATTAGAGCTCAGGAAATTAAATATGAATGGATTCAAAGAAATAATCTTCCAAGATAATATAAATAAAATCGTATCAAAAATTGAAAATCATATAAAAGAAAATAATTCAGAACTTTTTTTTAATGTACAATCTGTAAAAAGAGTATTAATTGAGAATTATATTTCTATTTTTATTTCCAAAAATGAATATGCTGCAAATGAATTTTTAGAAAAAATAGATAATAATTTTTCACTCTATCATAAAAATGATTTTACAAAAGGTATTGATTTTATTAAAGAAGAAATTAATTCAAGTATAGAAAATTTGTTTTCAAATAGTACTAGAATAACAAGCAAAGAACCTAATAAAATACACAAAGAACGATTTAGATTATTAATTCAGAATAATTTATCTGGTGATTATTATCTGGATTTTAAAGATAATAATATGTTTATACAAATAGATAATGAAAACAATAAATTTAAAATAATTAACTTTGATGGATATGCTACTTTTTTTTACAACAAGAGTGAGTTAATAAATAAAGTTTATGATATTATAATTGATAAAAATAATAATAATTTTTTATACTATCGTTTTTATAATAGAAAAGAGTATGTTAGCTACTTTAATAATATTAAAAATTGGAAGGTAAATAATAAAGATATTATTAGGGAAATAATTAATAATCTTAAGAAAAGAAAACAAATAAATGTTAATGAATTCACTTCTATTGAATTAAGTGAAAGCTATTCATATAAAAATATTTTTATTATCAGAGATAAAATAGAAAATACAGAAAAGGTATTACATATTTATGTCGATGATATAGAAGAAGCATTTACAGTTGCAAAATCTAAATACGATCAGATAACAGATAATGGAGAACATTTGCTCTATAAAGTCGGTACTGGTTGGTTTATTACTAAAATAAAAAATAATATTGTGAAAAAGTTTTCACAATATACCGATCTATTAAAGCCTTTAGAAAGAGTGATGAGTCGAGTTAATCTTATTGCTTCAACGGAAACTAATTATGATTTTAGTCACATTCATAGTTTAGCAGGATTATGTTATGGATTGAGTTTAAATTATTTAGTTGAAGTTAGAAACAGCGGTTTAGAAGGAGGAAATAAGTACTTATTCTGGTTAAAAGAAAATATATCTTCTTATCAGAGTGAAAAAGAATTTATAGACGATAAACTGAATTATATTTTATTTAATAGTATAAAAGAATATGAAATATTAAATCTAATTAAAGAAATTAAAAGTATTATATTTTCTCAACACTTTCAAATGGAGAGATTAGGTGAAAAATCACAATATTTTGTTTTTGATACATTTAAGCCACTTGAATATAGTCAGATATTAGAAAATCGAGGATTAAAAAAATCACATGTTAAAAAAATAGTGTTTGATAAAGATAATATTCATAAACATATAGAAGGTGTTATGAATAGCGACAATGATTATTATGCTATTATTGCCTTCAAAGATCATGCTATTGCGATTTCCTATAAAAGATATTCTGATAATAATTATAAATTTTCTTTATTTGATTCTAATAGTGAGTTATTAGAATACTCTGATGTTAGATCTATAAACGAAGCATTAGAGAAGAAAATGGATTTTTATGGTTCACATGATGTTGATAATAAAAGATATATTATTTTTGATGAATATACAAAAAGTGAGATTTCAAATTACCGAAGTGTTTGGGATTACAATAATATAGAAATTAATAAAGGAATTGCTAAAAATATAAAAAAAATAGGTTTTGCATTACCATTTAAAGATAATATTACAGGGCGAGTTGTTTATTATAGTGAACAGGGAGATCTTATTCTAGAACTTAAAAAAGAGAATATTTTAATTGATGTTATTATAAAAGACACATATGTTGATGAAGGCATTTATTTAGTTAAGAGTTATGTTGATGATATTCTTGAAAATAGTCAGGCGAGTAAGATTATTTTAAATAAGAATAATAATAATAGTATTGATATTGTTGTGGCTGAATTAAACAATTTTAAAATAATCCAGAAACAAAATGGGTATGTTGAATTTAATGATATTTACTATCGATATTTAATAGAAATAAACAGTCATATTGTTAAAGAAAAAAATGCTAAAGAATTGAAAGAAATTATTTCTTTAATAGATATATTAATAGAAGGAAATATTTATTTTGATAAGTTAATAGCCAGTTTCTCTCTAATCAATAAAATTAATCTTTTTAATAGTAATAATAAAAGCATATCACTTATTGAAATTTTAAATAAAGTAAAAAATAAGTTAGAAAATAAACTATTTTACGACAGATTAAATTATGGGAAAGAAAAACTTATACAATTAGCTGAAAAGAATAGCTTAGTAGCTGCAAAATTTTATCAATTAATGGTAAACGAAATTAGTGATGGTAATTATGGTATAAGTAATTTTATTTATAATCAAATTATTGAAAGTCCCTATTTACCAGTAGATAAAAAGAGAAATATTGGGGTTGAGGGTTATGATTACACTATAGAGTTCCACAATAGCTCTCAATATGTTAATGAAATAGTGGAGGGTATTAATATACCTGAGCTAAAGAATACAATTTTAATAAAGGATGAAAATAAATTACATTTAAAAGAAAGTTATAAAAAATTATCAGAGTATAGAAGTGATATATATGTTAACAAGTTACTAAATTTGATTGAGACAGAAATAGACATATATAAAGGTGATAAAGTTGGATGTTATAGTGAACTCTATTTCGAGCTCTTTAGAAATAATCAATTTATTAATAGAATGATAATGCATGAAATTAGTCAGTTAGAAAATTATTTTAATAATGACTATAGGGAACATAATTATAGTTATCATCCTGATAATTTTTATATTGATAAAGATAATCCTATTGATATATTTGAATATTCACTTTCTAAAAATAGAAATGAGATAGATTGTAGCTATCTGCTCTTTGATGATAATAAAGATAATTTTAAATTTTTATTTTCTGATAATACATTCTTTAGTAATAAAAATATTGACAATGTTATTGTTGATAGTATCAACTCCTTATATCAAGATGATATTATTATTTATTTTTATAATGGTGTAAAAAGCGAAGATTTAACTGTTTATTTAAATGATAATCCAGAGATAAGTACTTTTCTTGATTATTGTTTAAAAAATAAAATAAGAGTAATTGCAACAGGAAGTGAAGATAATACACTTTTCCATCATACTTTTATTAAACAAAAAAATGATGTCGATACATTACAAAATATTATTAATGAAAATAAATTCTTTAATGAAAAAACTATTATTTTTGCAAAAAAAGAAAAACTATTAAGTTATCAATTTGGTGATTTTTTTGTTGAAGGTATTGCTCAGCGATTAAATATGCCGATCTATCAGATCATTGATAATAAAATTTCTCTTTTAAGTAATCATATTATTGTTAAACCCATTATTGAGAGACAGTATATTGATAAACCATTACTTGAAAGTTCAATAGCATCTAATGTGATTATTGCTGAAGCAGATGATGATAATTTTTTAGTTATTTCAAATAAAGAAAAAATAAGCACTGAAAATAATGATGTTAGAAAAGAAATATATCAAATGGTTTCTTACTTATATCCTGATTATCGAGATAATAAAGAGTTTAAATTAGGTTATAATCAAAATATTAAAACAGTTATTTCTGATTTCTCAGAACAAGTAAGATTATATGATATTTTAGATTATATTAAATTAAATCGCTATGATCTTAATATCTATCAACTTGGTTCTCTTATTAATAAAGTAGATTCTATTAATGTAGAACATCATAGAAAACAACTGAAGCGTATCAGTAATAAAATTATCAAAGGGAATGTTTCAATAAAAAAAGCAATTCATCAATATGCAGATGAATTATCTATTGCTTTTAATACTACAGATAAAAATAAATTGGAAAATAAACTAACACAAGTAATATATGATCCATTGATGAGCAATAAATTTAATCAATATTTACTGGGTGAAATATCATTTGAACAATGGCATTCATTAGATTTAGTAACAAAAGGGCATAACACCTTAATTGAAAAGGCAAGTCAAGCTATTAAGATTATTCATTCAATTTATGACAATCCTGCATTGATAAAAAATCTAAGTTTTTTTTCAGAAAATTTGCTAGCTTCATTTTTTGATGAGAATAAAAAAGGTATTCTATCTCGAGCATTATTAGATAATATTTCTATTTTTAAAAATTATAAGAAAATAATAAATTCATTTCAAAATATTATTACGATGGTTCATCATAAGATGATACCTGATTCTTTATCTCCCGCTAAGGCCTTAGCGAAAGCAAATGATTTAAATCCGTTAGAATTTCTAAACGTAAAAAATCAACAATTACTTAATAAAGAAACGATAACAATAAATAATCTTTCTATTGATAAACAACTATTGATTAATGTGGGTGCAAAAATTAATGGAATAAGTATCGATTCTATTGATCTTAATACAGTCAATAAATGGGAGTCAAAAATTACCTTTGATCCTTATCTTATTAATGATTATTTTTTCTCTTTTTCTGGGGGTGAAAAAGATAAATCCCTCATTTCTTTATTTCGTTACTTATTAAATAATAAAAAAGATAAAATTAAATATTTACTCTCTGGTGATACGAATAGAATTGATTATTTGTCTGCTTCAGAAAGGTTAATTAAAATTAATGAATTAGGTCATAAAGAGTATCAAGAACAAGATTGGGATGTTTTAAGAAAAGCATCATTAAACATTCCTCGCCACATGCGAATAATTAGCAAGATTGGTTATGCAAATATTACATTTGGTATGTGGCAGTCCATTAATTCAACATTTATGCTTGCGGAACAACTTAATAATCCGCTATTAACGACGAAAGAACGAAAAGAGGTTATTAATAATCTTGCGATAATGTGGTCTGAAATGGCTTACAATGGTCTTTCCGAATTGATTGAAATTACATTAGCAAAAGGATTATTAAAATATCGTCATAATCCGTTGGAATATGTAAGTAAAATAAGTACAAGAGTCGGGATTGGACTTAATGTGCTTTCTATCGGATTTGATATTTATAACGCCTACGATAATTTTAGTCGTATTTCTGATGAGAATAATGAAAAAAGGCGAATTGATTATATCGTTAATGGCTCTTTTGCTGTGGTTTCAGGCCTGGTTACATTAGGTGTATCTATTGCGATGCTTGCAGGTTCAACGATTGCTGGCCCTATTGGTATCGTGGCAGGTGCCGTTATTGCGCTCGCAACTTCGATTTATAATGCGGCAAGACTCATTGAAGAAGCAAAAATAAAAATACATTTTACACCATTAGAAGAGCTAATTAATGGTTTTTATGCTTTTTTAATGGGGGATCTACTACCAGATAAAAAAAATGAAATTGTTTATTTAGAAACAGAATCACAATTAGAAGAGATGATTGATAAAAATGCAGTTAATTATCTTAATGAGGTAAAAAAACAAAATCAACAGAGTCGTTATTTTTATACAAATGAAAAACAGATTTATCAAGAATGTTATTATTATAAAGTCATGCCAAAT
Organism: Proteus sp. TJ1640; assembly: GCF_003144445.1. Taxonomy (NCBI): domain Bacteria; kingdom Pseudomonadati; phylum Pseudomonadota; class Gammaproteobacteria; order Enterobacterales; family Morganellaceae; genus Proteus; species Proteus sp. TJ1640. Next base: position 312,702 of record NZ_PENY01000010.1, on the reverse strand, counting down.
TTAATGGGAAAAACATTAGATTCAATTTTAAATCCCTTGGGAGAATACGTTGCTCAACGGATATCTCAAAATATAACTCAAGAAGAAGCAGAGAAAATTTCTGCACTCTCTTATCATTTACGTGCAGAAAAAACAGAATATAAATACTATCTACCTAAAGAAGCCATTACTACGAATGAAATACTTATTTTTGATGTTGATTTTTATGTCAAAGAATTAAAGCGTTATACTTTAGATATTATTTCTGATGATAATTCACCTATTTTTGATGATGTTATTGATAGTGATTTTATTAGAAAAATGAAAACAACGAGAGAAAATAGTATATTATTACTTGGTGAAAATAAATTAATAGGTGATTTAATAAAATCAAATCAGAATAAAAAATACTATTCATCAGGTTGGAATGAAAATGAAGTGTTTCATTTCAATACACATAATGGTAATGATATTATTTCCTCCCCTTCAAATACTAAAAATATCTTTGATATCTATAATGGAACGAAGAGATTAAGTGGGGGAAATAAAGAAGATATATTTAATTTATTTACCTCAAAGTCTCCATTTTATGCTAGTCGTTTTTATGGTAGAGGAGGAAGTGATACACTTCGTATCGTAAAAACAACAAATAAATATACAGGACATGAGATTAATTTATCTCATAACTACGTTAAATTTAGGCAATCAGAAGAACAGACTAACAGTCAAAATTTTCATTCAAAGTTGTTTCTTTATCAAGATAATGGGCGTTTGTATTCAAAGCAATTAATTGATTCTATGCCAAATATTGTCTTACAAGATCAAAAAGTAATAGCCTATCTAGATAGTATTGAGAATGTTATTGGCAGTGAGATTGGTGATGATATTATTTATGGTAATCAAGAGGCTAATTATTTAGATGGCGTGGGGGGGGCTGATTTATTATATGGATTAGGGGGAAATGATATCTTAGTTTTACAAGAGGGATATGCTGAAGGTGGTGAAGGAAATGATAGTTATGTTATTTTAAGGTCTTCTTTAGAAAAAAATTATAGTGTTCATTTTGAAACGATCATTAATGAAGTGAACCATATCGAGGCTAGCATTGTGCGATTAAACTATCGTTTTGATGAAATTGCTAATATTTTTCGTCGAGGAAAAGATATTGTTTTTGATATAAAAGTAAATGATGGAAATGAAAATAATGAATTAATTTATCACTCTATAATATTAAAAAATGTTTATAGTGAAAATGCTACATTAGCACATAGATATACTTTAACCACACTAGATGGTTTTTTATTAACTGCAAATGAAAATAAAACTAGTGAAGATAATGTGCTATATACATTTAGTTATTTAGATAAATACAATCAGAATAAAGAAATTATTCATAATCTTTATATCGATGATAATAACCACTCTTTGTCTATTTCATATTCTGATTACAATAAGATAATAACGTTATTACCTCAGTTACAATACAGTGGTTTTTCTTTTGGTGAACAATTACGATTTGATATTCATGGTAATGAAAAGAATAATCATTATTTGAATATTACGCCTAATTCATCGATTAAATTAAGCTCTGGTCAAGATAGTTATCAAATTAAAACTTATTTAGCAAAAGATAAGAATGATCACATTAATCTTTCACTTTCTAATAATGTTGATGGAATGTTACTAAATAGTGTGAGTGATTTCTTTTTGTCTGATATTAGTGGTTTTGATTTAATATTTAATCAAGGAGTACTATCGCATCGTTATAATCCTGATGCACATTTAAAGCTTGTTATTGAAAAATCACATTTAAAATCTATCTTGGATTCAGGTATGAAAATTCGCTTTGTCGATAAAGACAATATCGTTTTTACTCTCCCTACAGATGAAAATGCACAGCATCTACTTATGCCTATTGCAGATTTAAATTTGGTGATAAGTAAAGAGAATGATGTAGTTATGATCCCTGAATCGCTTATTTTGAATAAAGAAACCTTGTCAGCATATTTGTTTAATTCACTTTACTCTGTATTAAGACCTATTTTAATGACTCAACAGAAATCAAGTACCCAATCAATTGAGTACTTACCTATTATTGAATTAATGGAAGGTGATGATATCGTCGTCAATCATAATAAATGTAGTTCGGTTATTGATGGAGGAAAAGGAGATGATCATATTGTTGTTAATCATGGACATCATATTTTAATTGCGGGAGAGGGAAATGATAATCTCAATGCTGGAAGTGGAAATGATTTATTAATATCTGAATTTGGTGATGACTATTTAAATGGTGCTGCAGGTAACAATGTTTATATTGTGAAAAAGCGTCATGGTAAAGTGACTATTTATGATGAGGGGAACAGTAGCCACCTTTTTATTTCAGGGTTATCAAAACACGACAAACTTATTGTTTCTCAAGTCGGTGATGATATGCAGTATAAAACGCAGGATAATCAGTTTGTTTTAACTGTAAAAATGCAACACGATGAAGCAGATAAAACGATTTCTATTATTGAGAAACAGAGTGTACTTTCAACACAATCTCTTGCTTCAATTATTCAAGAAATGGCACAATTTAATCAGCAACAATTGGCTATAATGCAAGGTAGTGAATTTATTTCATCACCTACATGGTCTCCTCTATCATTAGTGCAAAAACATTTGTGAGTTTCAATATATAAAAACAGCACTGATTTTAGTGCTGTTTTTATTGATTGCTAATAGTTAATATTTTTATTTTGCCAGTGATTCTGCACGTTTAAAGACTAAGGTATTACCTTCTGATTCTGTAGAATTAAACTGATAACCTTCAAGGTCAAACTCTTTCAGTTGTGCTTTATTAGTCAGTTTTTCTTGAATAATAAAGCGGCTCATTAATCCACGGGCTTTTTTAGCGTAGAAGCTGATAACTTTATATTTGCCATTTTTTTCGTCAAGGAAAACAGGTTTAATAATTTCAGCATTAAGTTTTTTGGGATTAACTGATTTAAAATATTCATCAGACGCTAAATTGATTAAAACATTATCACCTTGCTCTTCAAGCGCTTTGTTTAACGTTTCTGTAATAGTGTTTCCCCAAAATTGGTATAAATCACTACCTTTTTTATTTTTTAGCTTTATTCCCATTTCAAGGCGATAAGGTTGCATTAAATCAAGAGGACGCAGTACGCCATATAAGCCAGAAAGCATGCGTAAATGTTGTTGTGCAAATTGAAAATCATCTTCAGAAAAAAGTTCAGCTTGCATTCCAGTATAAACATCACCTTTAAATGCCAAAATAGCTTGGCGTGCATTTTCTAGTGTGAAATTAGGTTGCCATTCACCAAAACGAGCGGCATTTAACCCTGCGAGTTTATCACTTATTTTCATTAAGCTCGCGATATCGCTTGATGATAATTTTCGACATTCTTCGATAAGTTGTTGGGAATATTTTAGCAATTCAGGTTGTGTGAAGTGCGTTGTAGCTAAAGGCGATTCGAAATCCAGTGTTTTTGCTGGTGAAATAGTGATTAGCATAATTCCCTCGATACGTTATTTTAATATTGACCAAATATAGCAAATTCTTTTGATTAAAGATTAAATTATAGTAATAGGAAAAAACAATGGTTTCTCTTATTTGCCATGAAATCTGATAATTTAAACGATTCAGCCTGTGGTTTTCTTCTGTTTTTTTCCGCTTTTATTTTGCGAAAACGTTTGGCATTCAAATAATTGCTTTGTATGAATCTAAGCGTCTTGTAGTGTGAGCTGTCCATGTTATTATCAATAGATATCCGCAGGTGACTGCAAACAGATTTACCTAGTAGATGAGATAAACAAAATGACCAACAAATTGACTTCTTTGCGTAAGCTGACAACTGTTGTTGCTGATACTGGTGACATTGCAGCAATGAAACTGTATCAGCCACAAGACGCAACTACCAACCCATCTTTAATTTTAAATGCAGCTCAAATTCCTGAATATCGTAAATTAATTGATGAAGCGATTGAATGGGCGCGTTCACAAAGTGATTCTCGTGAACAACAAATCGTTGATGCTTGCGACAAACTGGCAGTAAATATCGGTTTAGAAATTTTAAAACTGATCCCTGGTCGTATTTCAACAGAAGTTGATGCACGTCTTTCTTACGACACTCAAGCGTGTATTGAAAAAGCACGCCATTTAATTAAACTTTACAATGATGCGGGTATCAGTAACGACCGTATTCTTATCAAATTAGCATCTACTTGGCAGGGTATCCGTGCCGCAGAGCAATTAGAAAAAGAAGGTATCAACTGTAACCTGACTTTACTGTTCTCTTTTGCTCAAGCGCGTGCATGTGCTGAAGCCGGTGTTTACCTGATTTCTCCATTTGTTGGTCGTATCATGGATTGGTATAAAGCCAATACTGATAAAAAAGAATTTGCTCCAGCTGAAGATCCAGGTGTAATTTCTGTTACTGAAATCTATAACTATTACAAACAACACGGTTATAACACTGTAGTTATGGGCGCAAGTTTCCGTAATATAGGTGAAATTTTAGAATTAGCTGGTTGTGACCGTTTAACTATTGCTCCAGCGCTGTTAAAAGAATTATCAGAAGCTGAAGGTGAAGTTGAACATAAATTATCCTATAAAGGCGAAGTGAAAGCGCGTCCAGAAGCTATCACTGAAGCTCAATTTTATTGGGAACACAATGCTGATCCAATGGCGGTTGATAAGTTATCAGACGGTATCCGCAAATTTGCTGTTGATCAGGAAAAATTAGAGAAAATGATTGCTGATTTATTATAATCTGCGATTAAACTCTCATAAATGATGGTAGTGCTTATTCTCCGTTTAGGTGAGACTTTCAGAGCACAGACAAACCCTATGTACTTCACATAGGGTTTTTTTAAGCGAAATACAATTCTCTTCATATAAATTAAATCTTTTATTTATTTCTACCAGCAATAGTTATTTTATAATAGTTGCTCATGTGAATGTTATTACTCTCAAAAATCACTTAAATAGTAAAAAGTTATTTATATTAATTATCTATACGTATTTTTATTAAATATAAATAGCATCCTACTTAAAAAAGCGAATTTATAAAAGTTAAAATCAACTTATTATGACAAAATATAATTATAGATCCTAATTTTATAAAATAATTTGTATTTTACTTATGGATAAAGGAATATTATTATGAATAAGCATGAAACAACGATTTTAAATATTAAGATTGATAGCCTTTCTAAAAGAATAGAAGAATATATTAAAATTAATATACCAGATAAGTTAATAAATTACCATGATATTAGAAATTTGCTATTAAGAAAATATTTGATCCTTACTATTTATAAGAATGAATATATTGCAAAAGAATATTTATCTAAAATAGAAGAATCTTTTGCTATTTATGATAGAAATAAAGAAACAAGAAAAATGAAATCTATTAAGAATAAAATAGATAAAAATATAGAATCTTTTATTAACGATATAGAAATACAACAAAAAAAACAAATTGTTAATAAAGTAACGATGAACAAAAAAAAATTGGAAACATTTTTTACAAGCAATGAATACAGTATTTATGATCTTGATTTTTCAGGAGCGAGATTCTATATTTATATTGATAATGAAAAAAATAAATATGAAATTATCAGCTTTAATAGAAAGAAGCGTTCATTTAAAAATAGAAAATTTTTGTTAAATTATTTATTTGACAATATAACTCATTTAGATGAAAGTATACAAGTTAATATAAATGTATATAAGAAAAAAGAATTTACTCAATTGGCCAGGAATATAGAAAAATGGGACGTAAATGAAAAGTTTTTAAGTAAACAAATTATTAATAATATAAAGTTAAATAAGATTGTGAAGATTAATGAAAATCTCTCTATAAAATTAGTTGAATCATACAATTATAAACAAGTTTTTATAGTAAAAAATAAAAAAGCTAATACTGAAACGCTCGTTCATATCTACACAGATAATATTGAGAAAGCGACTTCTATCATTTCTGAAAATAATTATAAAATTAAAAATAAATCTGAAATATTAATGTATCAGAAAAATAATAAATGGATCATTGAGAAAAAAAATAAAAGTGGTGTCATATTTGCACAAGGAAAAGATTTTATTTCACCATTAAAAAATATGTTAGAACGAATAAATGTAGCGGCGAGTAGTCATACTGGTCAATTGCTAGAAGATGTGATGGGGGGGTTTTGTTATGGATTGAGCTTAAGGTATTTAATAGAAGTTAGAAATGCCGGTGTAGAGAGTGCTGAAAATTACCTGAAATGGTTAAAAAAATCTGCCGAATTATATAAAAATAAGCCTAGTGCAGACAAAGTAGGTGGCTTCTATGAAGTATTACAAAGAAATATATATGAATATAATTTAATGCAATTAACAGAAGAAACGAAGAATATTATTATTGCACATAATTATCAGCAAGAAAGAATTAAAGGACAAAAATATTTATATAATGATTTAAATGGTGAAGTTCCTTATTCTAGTGTACTGAGCGATGTCGGATTATCACCAATTAATAAAGAAAGAACTCTTTTAAGTGAAGAAGTCTTTTTCAAAAAAATAGATGGGTTGCTTACTGGAAATGATAATAGATATATATTTATCGAATATAAACAACATCAAACAGCAATTACTTATAAAAAATACTCAGATGGAAATTACAAGGTTACTTTTTTTGAACCTCGATTCGGTATTTTTGAGTTTGATAATATCGAAGATTTGAAAAAGATAATTAAAGAAAAGCAAAAGATCTATGGGCTTTATGAACAAGGGAACATATCATGTTATGGTTTTGATGAATTTGTAGAAGTGAGTAGTAAAAAATATAATCCATTGTTTAGTAATGAAAAATCATCTAAACGTAGAGAGATATTTAGAAATAAAGGTATTGCAGAAAAGCTAAAAACGATCGATTTTTCATTAGAATTTTCTAAAGATAGTATAGGGAGAGTAATGCATTATGATGAAAATGGGATATTAATAGTACAAATAAAGCACAATAATAAATTAATAGAAATAAGTGTTGCAGAACCGATTGTTGAAGATGGGCTTTTTTTAATAAAAGAAAATATAAATAAAATAATTGAGCATCAAAATGCCAGTAAAATTATTTTAAAGAAAACAAATAATAATATAGCGATTACACCGATAGAATTTAACCCTGTATGGGCAGATAAAAGGGTGGTTGGTTATATTGAGTTTAATCGCAATGATTATATTAGTATCATTGGTAATTCTTCATCAAATTTTAAAGGTATAATTAAACTTGATTTTGAAAAAATAAAAAATTTAATAAATAAATTAGATTCTAATATCTATTTTGAAAAATTAAAGTCTAGCTTAGAATTACTTAATGCAATATCGATATTCACGAATCAATATAAAGATAATCTGGTAAATAATAAATTAATAGAAATAAAGAGCGATATAGAGAAGCGCCTTTTTTCTGGCGGACTGCAAAGTGAAAAAAATAAAATAATTGCTATAGCTGAAAAAAATAGCATTATTGCTACAAAGCTCTATCAAGCCATGGTAAATGGTGTTAATAATGGCAATCTTAACGCGAGTAAATTTGTTTATGATAGAATAATAACGCATAAGTATTTAATTGAGAAAATAAGTAGGCCACAAGGTGTAGCAAATTACGATTATACAATAGTATTTGATAATAATGATCATAACTTAAAAGAAATAATAAATGATATAGATATTAATCAACTAAGAAATAGGATTTATTTTGATGGTAATAATCAATTAAACTTAAGAATAGATTATAATGAGTTAATTTTATTTAATAATAACAAAGGCGTTAAAGCATTATTATCAATTATAGATAAAGAGATTGATAAATATAGAGACGGACATTCAAAATCTAATCAAGAGATATTTTCTGAGAAATTTATTAATAATAATTATGTTAATAGAGTATTACAATTGGAATTCGATGAACTGAGTAATTTCGTTTCGACTACAGAAAATCAAGTGCTTACCTATAATGATGAATATCCTTATTTTAATAATACTATTTCAGAAAGTACAATTAAAAGAACAGTTCTAGATAATATAAAAAAAACAGGTGTGGGCTTTATTTTATTTGAAAATAATAAAATAAATATAGAATTTATTTTAGATAATCCAACAATAATAATGAGCAATGTTAAAAAAATAATTATAGACTTAATACCGAAAATCTATCAAGTTGATTTAAATAATTATCTTCAAGGAATAAAAAACAACACTCGAATTTCAAATTTATTAAAAGATAATGATAATTTGAGGAAGTTAGTGGAAACCTGTGCGAAAAATAATATTTCTATCATTGCCACGGGTGAAAGTAGTATTAATGGAGTTCATAATGAATTTATCAGCAAAAACCTTTCTATTAAAGATTTCCATCATATAATTACAGAAAATACAATTATAGGAGAGGGAGTTCTAGTTATTGCAGATAAAGATAAACTTTATAATTTTAAAGATGGAATTATACATGTAGAGGGGCTGGCAAATAAATTAAACACACCTATTTATAATGTTGTCAATAAAGAGATTAGAAGAACACAAACTGATACCGTTTATACCAACACATCAACAAATCACGGAAATGATAGAAATGAAAATATGGATATTATAATTTCTGAATTGGATGTTGATGAACCAATAATTTGTGAAATAAAAAATGATAATAAAACTAAAGAATATTTTATTAATGTTGTTTATTCCAATGAAATTTATAAAAAATTATCAATTTTATATCCGGAATTTAGACGCGATAAAAACTTTTTATTAGGCTACAAAGATGATATAAAAACGGTCATTCATAATTATTCTCAAGAAATGACAACTAAAGAAATTTTAGAATATATTGAATTAAATAAATATAGTCTTACAAAGAAACAACTAGGTGCAATAGTTAGAGAAATTGATCTAAGAACTTATCAATCAGGATTAAAAACCAAGCAGAATAAAAATTTTACTCGACTGTTTGATAGAATTAATCAAAATAATGGTATAGATAAAAAAGCAACACACTCTTTTTTTCCTCAGCAACAAATATTACTTAATTTAAAAGATGGAAGCGAAGGGCGTTGTGAAGCATTATCAATATTAATATTAGTTGCAAAACATTTAGAGCATACAGGCGATATCGGAAGAGTTGAAAGCCTTATTAATAATTTAATGCTGGCACAATCAGTTATAAATCATGATGTTTATGATAAATATAAATTTAAGCATCCTAGTCAGGAACTTATTGCGAGTCTTAACGAATTAAGTAAAAATCATCATAGAATTTCAACTACGGAAGGCTTGAGTGATAATAATAAACGTTCATTAGATTATGTTATTAATAAACTGACGAATAAAAAACTTAATTCAGATGGTTGCTATTTGCAATTATATACATCAAATCATGTTATTACTGCTTGGGCTAATTTAGATAAAAATAATAATAACTTTGGTTTTTATGATCCGAATTTTGGATTGGTCGAATTTTCATCTAAAAAGAAATTCATATCTTATATTAATGATTTTTTTAACTCGAAAGAGATAAATGCAGGGAAGATATACAGTTTAGAAAAAAATATTAAAAATAGTTTTTTGTTTGATAAAGTTCTTGATATTAATGTTAAAAGTCTCTCGAAAATAAAGATAAATAATAAAGCACTAGATAATATAGTTGGTGGTAATATTATTAATTACCGAGGTGTTAATACTAATTCACATGAAAATATAGATTTTAGTTATAATGTTAAATATAAAGAATCGATAATTAACAGTAAAAAAGTAGAGGGTAGCTTATTAACAATTAATACCGCAGAGGTAAACGGTTATTATTCTTTTGCTGATACAAAAATTGTTACAAGTCGAAAAGTTGTTTTGCTTCTAACGGATGATAATGATTTAAATAGCCATTATTTAAACTTTTCTCAAGAATATCATAGAGCTGGATACGATCTCTTTATTGTTGATGGTTCTACAGACGTTGATGCAGGTAAAAAAGCGTTTGAGTATTTGAAAGCAAGATATAACGTAGATACGGATTCAATTCTACTGCATGGGCATAACCGAAGTGGTGAACAAGTGATTGATTTATACCAATCATTAAATAAAAAAGGTTATTTTCCAGAAGGGATTGTCTTAAGTTCATCTAATAACGATCTAATATCAGTTGTTAATAAAATTGGTGAATTAAATTTTAAAGCGAATATTTATATTGCTTATGATCATCAAATTACAGATGAAAATAATCTCTTTATCAATAGAAATTTAAAATCGTTTGGTCATGAGGTTAAAGAATTTAGTTTTAGTCAACGAGAGGAATATAATCGTTTTTCCGATGCTAGATATCGCCAACAAGATCCAACCAGAAAGTTTTCTAGTTATCAATCAAGAAACCTGATTTTATTACCGATTAAAAAAGAGCCTGCTCCAGTTATTGGCATGCCGGATAATGATCAAAAAACATTCAGGCAAATTGCAAATAGTGAAAATGTGATTGTTGGTGTTAGACCAATAGATGTTCGATCAACATCATTAATAAAATCTAAACAATACAGCAGTAAAGGGCTTTTAATTAAAGGAAAAAGTGCTGATTGGGGGCCTATGGCAGGATTTATTCCTGTTGACCAATCTTTTGCTAAGTTATCCGCCAGAAATGATGTAGCCAAATATAATCTAGCGATTCAGGGAGCTCTTGACAAAGGGTATGCTATCGCGATACCACTCATACTTTCATCTGAGCGTATTAGAGAATTACATCACAATAATATTTTACAACTTCCTGAATTATTAACCGACACTATTAAGGTTACATGTAATGTAGATAATCGTGACTATGATTTCTATCTATCTAAATATAATCAGGATGGAGAAATTTTTTATACAGTTAATTATTATGATAATGAGAAATTAGTGCCTATCCATGTATTAGGTGACCCAATATCCAAAAAACCAATGATTGCAGATTATGATTTGTTTACAGTGATGTATTCTTATAATGATCTCGGCGAAACGACAATAGTCAAAAAACCTGTATCTTGGGAAGAATGGAAAAGTAGTGTTGATTACGAAAAATTATCACCTACCTACCAAGAATATTATAATAATAAAGATCTCTATGACCGCTATGAAGGTGAACAGTTAGGTCTTATCAGTGCTCATGTTAAGAAAGTAAAAGATAAAATTAATACCTCTTTACAAAGAGGAAAAGGAAAAGAGATGATCCATCATGGCGCAGATGATGCTAATTATTTTTCAGTAATAACTGATAATTTTCCAGCAACCTTTTTCGTTCCAGATGAATTATTAAATAAAGTATTAAATAGTGATAATAATACTTTAAAAGATTTTTTCATTATCAATGAAAACAATACTATTATTATTCGTAATGTAAAAGAATTTTCAGATTTTCAGCAGTTAGTAATAAATAATGGATTTATATCACCTCTAAATGAGAAATGGAATGATGGTACAGGACAAGATTATTTTTCTAAAAGAAGAAAAAAATCTGAAAATTTTATAAAAAATAGCGAAGAACTAGATAAAATATTTTCAGTGAGCTATAAAAGTAATTATCAATCATCATTGGATGACGCTAATAATAAATATTTTAATCGAGTGTTTGAGTTAATAAAAAATAATAATTTTGAAAATATTATTTATACAAGTTCAGAACAAGTAAACAGAGAAATAGTATTATTAAAATCGGCTTACCAACATGCGGAGGCTGTTAAAAATTATATGGATGGTGATGGTGTTTATAATAAACTGTCGATAAGCTTAAAAAAGAAAATCCATTATTATAAAAAAGATTTAGACTGGTTTAAAAGAGGAGGGTATAAATTATTTGATTACATTTTTTCTGATCCAAAAAACTATCTAAACCGTACAGATGCAACCCGACTAAATAATGTATTTAATATAATATTAGAATTACCTGAAATAAAAGGATCAATTTATAAATCTATTTATGTGGAAAATTTATCCAGTTATGCAAAAAATATTGAAGCTGGATCGGTTATCACAACTAGCGGTGTTCTGAGGGCTAATAGAAATCCCCAAAAGATAAAGAAAAATGAAAGTAACGTTTTTATATCTATCGTAGGAACGCATAATGCTAGAACGCTGACTGGTATTAGTGATAGATTTACCGATCAAGTTATGGTTGCTCCAGGCAAACATTATCGTGTGATTTCACAAAAAAAAGAAAATAATAAACTCTATATCGTATTAGAAGCGACGGATATTTTAGTCAAAAGTGAACCCATATTTGATCTTTATGATGCAAATTTAAAAGGATTTGCTGTTGATACTCATAGAAGTACCGCTACTGAAACTTTGGAAACTGTAATTTCTGATAAACAGCTACTTGATACAGTCAATAAAATTAACAACGAATTTATAGACACAACCGTTGAGAGTAACTTTATTGATAAAATTATCAATAAGAAATTAACACCAGAATATGCTGAATATCGCTATGCTCAAGAGTTATCATCAATATTTGGGGCAAAAAAAGATTATATCGGTATACTTAATGAAATTATTAATGATCCACTTTCAAACAAAAAATATAACCAATATGTAAATAATAAAATCAGTCGTGAAGAGTGGTTGGAAAGCTTTAGTCATCATTATTATTCAAATAATTCGTTAAATGAAAAAACTATCAATATAAAAATACTCGTTGAGGCTATTAATGATATGCCTAGCTGTATAAATATATTATCTAATGCTTCAAAATCACTATTGATGGAATTTTTTTCTTGTGATTTTAACTCATTAGATGGAAAACTATTGCGAATAGTCTCTAGCCAAGAGAGTTATGATGATTTTATTCACACTATTGAAAGAATGAAATTTTATTTAACTCAAGAAGCTAATTTTCAAGGAGACTCGATTCATGATGTTTTTTATAAAGTATTACGAGCTGAAAATGATAAGCAAAACTATAAAAATGTTATTTTAGCGTTAAAGAAAAAACTACTTCAATCTCCACAAAATAAAAATAAATATCAAACATCTATTTTACGACTACCTTTTGAATATAATAATAAAATAAGTTCTTTGTTAACACTTTTATATAGTGGATTAAATAAAGAAATGAGTCATGATACGTTAATGGAACATATTCGTTTATTAGAGGTTTTATATAAAAAATCATCTTTAAATAAATTGAATCAAGAGCAAGCAGAATACTTATCTGTTTTTAACTCATTGATCAATGATATTTATAATAAAAAAGAAATGAGTAGTTATATGACCAGAATAATCGATGGGGAGCTTAATAATAAAATCACTCAATTACCTGTTGGTCATTATCTGTTAGAAATTGATGGCTTAAAAATCAATTTAAATATAGCTTCTACGGAAGATGACGGATTTATTTTTCATGTTTTTATTGCTGAGCTTGGTGATATCAGTATAACTGGTAATAATAAAGAACAAATAACTTCAGATTTGTTCAGTTTTCTACATCAAGTAGATAATGTGAAAAATAATATTACATTAGACAATTCAAGCGAAAAACTTTTTTCAGGTACAATTTATCGTGTTGATGGTGATGGTATTATTCCTGCTGAATTATTTAACAAAATGAATGTATTGAAAAATAATATTATTACAAGTATCAATAAACAAAATTTTATTGAAATAAATGGTATAAATATCAATAAAGATCTTTTGTCTCACCTAGGGTGTCAAGTAGAAGGAAAATCTATTATAAGTGTCGATCTACATGAAACTTCTGATTGGCAAAATAAATTAAGATTTGATGCTGATAAATTAAATGATTTCTTTTTGTCTGCTTCTGGTAGCGATGATGATAAACAAATAGTCTCTTTACTTCGAAAACTTTTGAAAAATAAAGAAAAGAATATTAAAAATATTCTTTCTGTAGATGTTTCTCGTATCGATTATATTGCAGCAAAAGAAAGGTTAACTAAAATTATTGAACTTAATAATAGTGAATTTGATTTTAATTATTGGCATGAACTACGAAATCCCTCTTTGAAAATTCCTCGTCATATGAGAATTATATCCAAAATTGGTTATGCAAATATTGGTTTTGGTGTATGGCAAACAATGATTTCAACCATGAAAATGGTTGAATCTATTGAAAGTGGAAAATTAACACCACTTGAACACAAAGAGATGGTAAAGAATTTAGCCATGATGTGGTCCGAAATGGCATACAATGGGTTTTCTGAAATTATTGAAATTGTTGTTGCAAAAGGAATGTTGAGACATAGGGCAAATACAGCCGAATATGTCGGGAAAATAAGTACTCGCATAGGAATTGCGTTAAATATTCTTTCAGTGGGTTTTGATATTTATAATGCGTATGACAATTTTAGTCAGATCGCTTCCGAAACTGATACGAGAAAAAAAATTGACTATATTGTTAATGGCACGCTTGCCATTGTTTCGGCATTAGTCACTATTGGTGTTTCAATCGCAATTTTAGCAGGTAGTACAGCCGCGGGGCCGATCGGTATTGTGATTGGTGCTGCAATTACCACTTTTTTAGCTATCTATAATGCAGTAAGGGTAATTGAAGAAGCTAAAAAAAGAGTTAACTTTACTATCGGTGAAGAGATAAATAATGGGTTATCGGTTGTTTTATGTGGTGATTTAACGCCATCTAAAAAAAATGAAATGACATTACTTGATACCAAAGATTATTTTCGTAATAGAACCGATGAGGTAAGTAAAAATTTTCATGAAAAATTAATTAAATCTAATCCAAAAAGTTATTATTTTTATACTAATGAAGAGTACCATTATCAAGAAAGATATTACTATAAAGTAAAAACTATATTTTCCCAAGATCCCACAGGGATTATCAACAATGGTCTTATTTCAATTATTTCTAATCATTTAAGTAAACTCTATAACAAAGAAGAGGCCGAAAATATAGCTTCTAAAAATGATGCTCTGGTATCAGTTAAAACAAATTATAAATATTATGAACCTGAATATCCCATTCCAACAAATGAGAAAATTATCTTTGATTTGGATTTTTATGTTGATGAATTATATAAATATAATGTCGATTTAGAAACCAATGAATATTTAACATTAATGAGAAATACGAAAGATAATATTAATCTTGATAAACTAAATCTTGATTTAGGATTACTTAATGTTAATGATGTACAGTCGATATATAATTATTTTGGTGATGGTGATGGTGATGGTGTTTTTTATTTTAATACGAATAACGGAAATGATATTATTTCAGCACCAAAAAATGCAATCAATACATTTGATATTTTTAATGGTGTAAAAAGATTAAGTGGTGGTAATAAGAATGATAACTTTAATCTCTTTGTTACCCATGCACCTGAGCATGCCAGTCGTTTTTATGGCCGAGAGGGTATCGATACATTGCATATCGTTAATGAATCACCGCTATACACGGGTTATAATATAAATTTACGTGATAATTATGTAAAGTTTTGTGGCGCTGAAAATCAGCCTAATAGTATCGGATTTAAACCTTCAAAAATTCATTATTTTAATGAAAATACAGGGATGACATCACCCTTTATAATTAGTGATTCTATGCCTAATGTTTCTCTTCAGACAGATAGAGTTATTGCTTATTTAGATAGTTTTGAAAATGCTATTGGCAGTGCTAATGGTAACGATATATTGGTAGGAAATGACGAAGATAATTATATTGATGGCGTTTCAGGTAATGATCGCATATTAGGATTAAAAGGCAACGATATTATTAAATTATCAGAGGGAGTTGCTAATGGAGGCGAAGGTAACGATATTTATATTATTTCACGTTTAAATAATTTCTATAAAGATAAAAAAAATATATCAATTATAATTGATGAAGAGAATAGAAAAGATAAAGATAAAGTGGAAAATAAATCAAATATAGTTGAGCAAAATATTATTAAATTAGAACATAATTTTAAAGATATAAAATCAATAAAACGAGTAGGGGTTGATATCGTTGTTATATTAGATAATGGATTTGTTGATAATAAAGATAAAATACAAACGCCTCTTCCTTTAACATCCGTTACTTTAAAGGATATATTTACAAATGATACTGGTTATGAGTTATTAAAAAATTATTGTTTTATTACTAATGATGGGTTTGTGTTAAATTTCAATAATAATTTGGTGAATAAAAGTGATCCCTTATTTTATTTTAGCTATATAGAGTCCTATTCAAATCTTCATGATAAATATGAATATATATACATAAATAACGACGAACGAAAGTTTAATGTTCGCTCACACACTCTGGCTGTTAAGCATGATATATTGCCAGAATTAGAATACAGTGGGCTTTCTGACGGCAGCGCATTAGAACTCAGCATTGAAGGTGATAGTAACGATAATACTTATCTAGCAATTAATAATCATTCTCGAATTAGGCTAACGGCAGGCGTTGATGTTTATCAATTAAAAACGTTTATAGCTCAAGACAAAGATGAATATGTTGAAGTGATGCCGAACAAAAATAATCTCGATGAGAATATTGATAATGTCTCTACTTTTATTTTACCTGATGTAAGTGGTTATGATCTTAAGTTTGAAAATGGTGCTATATCTCATCGCTATAACCCTGATGGACATTGTCGGCTTGATATGAGCGTATCTCAGCAGGGGCTAGGATCAATTTTGCGTTCTGGTATCAAAATTAGGGTTATCGATAAAGACGGTAAAATGTTTATTTTACCAGATAGAGACAGCAGCAATCAGTTGTTAACACCTATTGTGAAGGAAAAACTATCTATAACTCAATCCAATGATAGTATTATTATCCCTGAAAATATAGTCTTAAATAAAATTGTGATGGATAAGTTTGATGTCTATTTATCCCCAGAATTACAAAAACAAGCCTTTTTATCTAATTTGCTTAAACATAAATCAATTCCAAATATCATGTTATTGCCTGTTATCGATCTGTTAGCGGGTAATGATATTGTGATCAATAAAAATCAAGGGTGTTCTGTTATTGCTGGCGGTAAGGGGAACGATACCCTCATTGTAGAAGGCGGACATCATATTTTATTTGCTAATGAAGGGAACGATAAACTTTTTGGCGGGAAAGGGAATGATGTTCTTATCTCAGATACAGGCAATGATTATTTAAACGGAGGTGAAGGTAACGATATCTATCTGATTAACAAACATCATAGTGAAATTACGATTGATGATAGTCAGGGGAATAATACTCTCTTTATTACTGGGCTGAATAAAGATGAAATGATGTCCTCTTCTCGTGATGATAATGATGAAATTCTTTGTTCTCTGGATAATACTTTTATTGTAAGAATAAAAAATAAATATAAAGAACCGCGTGCTTCTTATCAGATTGAACAAAGAAAGCCTGTGCTAACTGACGAAGCATTAGTATCCATTATTCATGAGATGGCTCAGTTTAATCAAAACCAGCTCTCTTCTATGAAGGGAACGTTTTTACCTGAAGCCCAAGATTTGACTCTATTGCCAATTATCACCCAGCATTTAACCTGAACATTAACGATGACAAAACGGTAAATTGTCATTATTTGATGTGTTAATCTTGAGCCCATACCATAATGTATGGGCCTAATTTTTAGTGCTTTTCTTTATTAAATCCTCATCCATAATTTATTACATTATGGGGTGAATTAGACTAAAAAATCGAAAATTTATTATAATCCACAGTTAAATTCTTTTTTTAATACCAACATCCCATTTTAGTAGTTGGCTATTTCATTTTTTTTCGATTAAAAATAATACTTAAATCAGTTTTCAGATTAAATTGATTGGAATATATTATTTATCCAGTAATAATTATAAAAATATATTATTAAAATACTCTATTTATTATTGGTGAATTATGAAAAAGATTGTCTTGGCAACGGTACTTGCATCGTTATTTTTCGGTAGCGCTGCAATGGCAGAGAGCAAAACCGCTTTCTCTTTACCTGCAATTGAAAAAAGTGCTGAAGGTGGAAACGCTGCATCCCAGTATCAATTGGGCGTAAAATATGAGAACGGAGAAGGTGTTGAACAAGATGCACAAAAAGCGCTGGAATGGTATATCAAAGCTGCTGAGCAAGGTCACGCTGAAGCACAGTTAAATTTAGCACTTATGTATGACATGAGTGATGATATTGATCGTGATGCAGAAAAAGCAGTCTATTGGTATAACAAAGCGGCTGTTCAAGGTGTCTCTTTAGCCCAATATAATCTTGCTGTTTCTTACGATGATGGTGATGGTGTAGAACAAGACCACGAGAAAGCCGTGTATTGGTATACTAAAGCCGGTGAGCAAGGTGATAGTGATGCACAATACAATCTCGGTATCTCTTATGATGAAGGTATCGGTGTAGCGCAAGATCATGAAAAAGCGGTTGTCTGGTATACAAAAGCAGCAGAGCAAGGCCACTCTGATGCGCAATATAATCTTGCTGTCTCTTATGATGACGGTGAAGGTGTAGAGCGTAACGGCACTAAAGCTGTTTTCTGGTATACCAAAGCAGCAAATCAAGGTAATCGTGATGCGCAAAATAACTTAGGCGTAATGTACGATGAAGGCGACGGTGTTGCTAAAGATGCACGTAAAGCGGTTGAATGGTATAGAAAATCAGCTATTCAAGGTAATGGTTTGGCACAAAACAATCTAGCTTTAAACTATTACTACGGTAAAGGCGTTAAACGTGATTTGAAAGAAGCTTACGCATGGTTCGCTGTTGCTGTTGAAAATGGTGATGGTGATGAAGCTATGCTAAAACGTACTGCTCGTGCATTAAATGCAGCACAATTAGCTGAAGCGAAAAAATTAGCAGCTTCTTATATTGCTAAATATATTGATGAGTAATATATAATTAATATTATTCAAGATGAAAGAGAGGGAGCTTATGCTCCCTTTTTTATTTTAGTTAAAGCCGAATAAAAATAGATTGTTATCATTTCTTTATTATTTATTCTCAATAATCAAATATTAAATATCAGTAATATATTGAGATTCTTTTTAATACTCTTGTGTTCTCATGGTAATATCTGCGCGCAAGTTAGACGGTGATTGATTAATTGAGGTTTGATATGAACGAATTACGCATAGGGTTAGTTTCTGTTTCTGATCGCGCATCCAGTGGGATTTATGAAGATAAAGGCTTACCCGCTTTAGAAGCTTGGCTAAAAGCTGCATTAATAACGCCTTTTCATATCGAATCCCGCTTAATTCCTGATGAACAACTTATGATTGAGCAAACATTGTGTGAGCTAGTTGATGAAGCTGGTTGTCATTTAGTGTTAACAACAGGGGGAACGGGACCTGCTCGCCGTGATGTTACGCCTGATGCCACATTAGCAATTGCCGATAGAGAAATGCCAGGTTTTGGTGAGCAGATGCGTCAAATTAGTTTGAAGTTTGTACCTACCGCTATTTTATCTCGCCAAGTTGGTGTTATCCGTAATCAAGCGTTAATTCTAAATCTACCAGGCCAACCTAAAGCCATTGCAGAAACGTTAGAAGGATTAAAAGATAACGAGGGTAATGTGATTGTTAGCGGTATTTTTGCCAGTGTGCCGTACTGTATTCAATTGCTTGATGGCCCTTATGTCGAAACTAATGAAGCTATAGTTGCTGCGTTTAGGCCTAAATCAGCCCGCCGTTCTACTTCAGCGTAAATAATTTAAGAGGTTATTTTTGTCGTCAACTTCTGACTAGGAAACGTGCTAGCTAAGTTGGAATAACACAAAAGTAACCTTATATTTATTTGATATTTTTATTGTTGAAGTTGAAAAACCTTGTTTTTCAAATAATTACAAGCCTTTTTAAAGGCTGATCTTAAAAATAATTTCAGATAAGTCATAGTATTATTTGCATTTAATATAACCTATTGAAAAATAATAATTTTTAATTCCCTCCTTATTATCAAACACAAATTTTTCGCATTTTTTGCATTTTTTTTCATAATTCCCCTTGATGAATGTATTTATGACCCCATCTTCTTTTCAACTGCAATTACCACTATTGAGTTGCGTTGATTTTATATCCGCTTTGAGATGATGTTGTTAAGTCTATTAATTTGTGACTTGAAAAATGAATATTCATCCGCATATAGATTGGTAGTCAAATTGATAAAGAATTCTCTTTGGAGGCGTTTAAATGGGTAAAATTATTGGTATTGACCTGGGTACAACTAACTCTTGTGTTGCTGTAATGGACGGCAAAAATGCCCGGGTTATTGAAAACGCTGAAGGTGATCGCACAACGCCTTCAATCGTTGCTTATGCACAAGATGGTGAAATCTTAGTTGGTCAACCTGCAAAACGTCAGGCTGTCACTAATCCACAAAATACTTTATTTGCCATCAAGCGTTTAATTGGTCGTCGTTTTGAAGATGCTGAAGTTCAGCGTGACGTTGCTATCATGCCTTACAAAATCGTAAAAGCTGATAACGGTGATGCTTGGATTGAAGCGCGTAACGAAAAAATGGCTCCACCACAAGTTTCTGCTGAAGTCCTGAAAAAAATGAAGAAAACAGCAGAAGACTATTTAGGTGAAGCAGTTACTGAGGCAGTAATTACCGTTCCTGCTTACTTTAACGATGCTCAACGTCAAGCAACTAAAGATGCGGGCCGTATCGCAGGTCTTGAAGTTAAACGTATTATTAACGAACCAACAGCGGCTGCTCTGGCTTATGGCTTAGATCGTGAAGTGGGTAACCGTACTATCGCAGTTTATGACTTAGGTGGTGGTACATTCGATATCTCTATCATCGAAATCGATGAAGTTGATGGCGAAAAAACCTATGAGGTTCTGTCAACCAATGGTGATACCCACTTAGGTGGTGAAGACTTCGATAGCCGTTTAATAAACTACTTAGTTGATGAATTTAAGAAAGAACAAGGCATTGATCTGCGCAATGATCCATTAGCAATGCAACGTCTGAAAGAAGCAGCAGAAAAAGCGAAAATCGAATTATCTTCTGCACAACAAACAGATGTTAACTTGCCATATGTCACAGCGGATGCAACAGGCCCTAAACACTTAAATATCAAAGTAACTCGTGCAAAACTAGAATCTTTAGTTGAAGATTTAGTTAAACGTTCAATGGAACCAGTACGTGTAGCATTAGAAGATGCTGGCCTGAAAGTAAGTGAAGTTAACGACGTTATTCTGGTTGGCGGTCAAACTCGTATGCCAATGGTTCAGAAAACTGTTGCTGATTTCTTTGGTAAAGAGCCACGTAAAGACGTTAACCCTGATGAAGCGGTTGCAATGGGTGCTGCTGTTCAAGGCGGTGTATTAGCGGGTGATGTTAAAGACGTTCTGTTACTTGACGTAACTCCACTGTCTTTAGGTATCGAAACAATGGGTGGTGTAATGACTTCCCTGATTGCGAAAAATACCACAATCCCAACTAAACATAGCCAAGTGTTCTCTACCGCAGAAGATAACCAATCTGCTGTAACTATTCACGTATTACAAGGTGAACGTAAACGTGCTAGTGATAACAAATCACTGGGTCAATTTAACTTAGATGGTATTCAGGCTGCGCCACGCGGTATGCCACAAATCGAAGTGACTTTTGATATCGATGCTGATGGTATCTTGCATGTATCAGCGAAAGATAAAAATAGTGGTCGTGAGCAAAACATCACAATCAAAGCATCTTCTGGTTTAAATGAAGATGAAATCCAAAAAATGGTTCGTGATGCAGAAGCAAACGCAGAAGCTGACCGTAAGTTTGAAGAATTAGTACAGACTCGTAACCAAGCAGACCAATTAGTTCACGGTACACGTAAACAAATTGAAGAAGCGGGTGATAAATTACCAGCGAATGATAAAGAAGCTATCGAAAAAGCGGTAAGCGAGCTAGAAATTGCTTCTAAAGGCGAAGATAAAGACGCTATTGAAGCAAAAATTAAAGCATTAGTTGAAGCTTCTGAAAAACTGCTAGAAATCGCACAACAACAAGCTCAAGCAGGCGCAGCAGGTAATGCCGCAGATGCGGATGCAAGTGCGAAGAAAGATGATGATGTTGTCGATGCAGAATTTGAAGAAGTTGACGGCAAAGACAAGAAATAATGCCCTTAACGGGCCACGGTAACTCACTGTGAATAGTTACTGATACCGAACACGGGCGTCGAGGAAACTCAACGCCCGTGTGCTTATGTCAAGGGTAATCTAGAATGGCAAAAAGAGATTTTTACGAAGTTCTCGGTTTAAGCAAAAACGCCGATGAAAAAGAAATTAAACGTGCATATAAGCGTTTAGCAATGAAATATCACCCAGACCGAAATCAAGGTGATAAAGAGTCAGAAATAAAATTTAAAGAAATCAAAGAAGCCTATGAGATCTTAAGTGATGCTCAAAAGCGTGCTGCTTATGATCAATATGGTCATGCTGCATTTGAACAAGGTGGATTTGGTGGGCAAGGCGGCGGTGGCTTCGGTGGCGGAGCTGACTTCGGTGACATCTTTGGCGATGTATTTGGCGATATTTTTGGTGGTGGTCGCCGTCAACAACGCGCAGCGCGTGGTTCTGACTTACAATACAACATGGATCTAACCCTTGAAGAAGCGGTTCGTGGTGTTACTAAAGAAATTCGTATACCTACACTAGAAACATGTGACAAATGTCATGGTAGCGGTGCTAAAGAAGGTACATCAGCAGAAACCTGTTCTACTTGTCATGGCGCTGGTCAGGTTCATTTACGTCAAGGTTTCTTCACTGTACAGCAAGCATGCCCAACTTGTCATGGTCGCGGTAAAGTGATTAAAGAGCCTTGCTCTAAATGTCATGGTGATGGTCGTGTCGAACGCTCTAAAACACTGTCTGTCAAAATTCCGGCCGGTGTTGATACTGGCGACCGTATTCGCTTAAGTGGTGAAGGTGAAGCTGGTGAAAACGGTGCACCTGCAGGTGATTTATACGTACAGGTTCATGTTCGCCAACATCATATTTTTGAACGTGATGGCAATAATCTTTACTGTGAAGTCCCTATTAACTTCGCCATTGCTGCTTTAGGTGGTGAGATTGAAGTCCCAACACTTGATGGCCGTGTGAAACTTAAAATTCCAGCAGAAACACAAACTGGTAAAATGTTCCGCATGAAAGGTAAAGGTGTTAAATCAGTACGTAGTAGTAGTATTGGTGATTTGATGTGCCGTGTTGTGGTTGAAACACCTGTTAAACTCAATGAGAAACAAAAAGAGTTAATACAACAATTGGGTGAATCATTCGGCGGAAAGAGTGGTGAAAAAAATACCCCTCGTTCTAAAAGTTTCTTAGATGGTGTGAAAAAATTCTTTGATGATTTAACCAAATAATTTTTCCTATCACCTTCAAAAAGGTCTGATGATAAATCCTATCATCAGGCCTTTTTATTTAATGATGTTTAATATTATCCCATTTTGATAGCAACAATACCCGCTAAAATCACTAAACACGCCAATAGTTGTTTACGGTTAAATTGCTCTTTTAACAGATAGACAGATAAGATCATGGCAAATAATACACTGGTTTCTCTTAAAGCAGCCACAAGTACGATAGATGCATGACTCATTGCCCATATCACAATTCCATAGCTTACCAATTGCATAAGCCCACCTAAAAATGCGGGTTTCCAATAATCCTTTATTTTGGTTTTTAAATGCTGGCGATAACGGAGCCAAGCAAGTAAATACATTGCGATGCCATTTAAAAAGAAGAGCCATAAAATATAAGCAAATGGTGTTTCACCTACACGAGAGCCATTCCCATCAGATAAAGTATAACTTGCGGTAAATAATGCGGTCAGCAGAGCAAAAAAGAGTGCATCTTTACGTAAGTTAAATGCAGCTATTTTCCTACTGCGTGAGATAAGGATAATACCCAAAATGATAAGTAAAATGCCTAGTAAGCCAGCGATTGGTAGTGTTTCATGAAAGAGAAAAAATCCAAGAAAAGCGGTCATTAATGGCGCACTACCTCGAGAGATAGGATAGACCTGATTAAAATCAGCCAAGGTATAACAACGGCTTAAAGAGAGTGTGTAACCCACATGAAATAAAACAGAAAGAGCAAGCCATTTCCATGCACCAACATCAGGGAGTCCAACCCAAAATAGGGCGGGTAATGTTACAACACCAGAAAAAAAAGTCAGTAGCGAGATCCCTAGAAATCGATCATTGCCTACTTTAACTAATGCATTCCAACATGCATGAAAGATAGCAGCAAATAAAACAGCAATAAAAACAGTAATCGACATATTGATAGAAACCTTAATAAAAAAAGGGTAATTTTTAATAAAACAATAGCACAATAGTCAAACAGTAAATATGCGACTACTTCTTTTTATCTTCTGAGCTGGTTCAAAGGTGAAGAATAGAAGTTTTCTTTATTCAGTAATAAAAATTGATATGTTTGATCTATTTTATCAATTGGTATGATTTATCAAAAAAGATACTTGTTTTTACTTAATTACAAAAAATGTCATTTATATTCAATGTCTTATTTTTAGTATTCTTAATTCTTGTTGTTTTTGTTTTATTGAAAAATTATGTTGATGAATTGATACTATTCATCTTATTTTTCTTACTATTTCTTTTTCAGTTCGAATAATTCGAGTTATTATCCATAAATAATCTGTTTTTTACGAATTCATAATTAGCATATTATTAACAAGATTAGTGATTTCGAGGTTAATATTATGACGGCAATTATTAGACAATTTTTGAGATTAGAGGCGTCAGGCGGTATTCTTCTGATTATTGCTGCTATTATCGCATTGATTATGGCGAATACACCTCTAAGTGCTTTGTATAATGAGTTTTTATCTATTCCTATTATGATCAAATTCGGCGCGTTCGAACTTGATAAGCCATTATTGCTTTGGGTAAATGATGCATTAATGGCGATCTTTTTCTTAGTGGTAGGACTGGAAGTTAAACGCGAATTAAAAGAAGGTTCTTTGGCTCAACGTGATAGAGCCATTTTCCCAGCAATAGCTGCAATGGGGGGAATGTTAGCACCGGCATTGGTTTATTTGATGTTTAATCATACTGATGCCATTGGACAGCAAGGATGGGCAATTCCAGCAGCAACAGATATTGCTTTTGCTTTAGGTGTTATGGCGTTACTTGGCAAGCGTGTCCCTGTTGAGTTAAAAGTATTCTTATTAGCATTAGCTATCATTGATGACTTAGGCGTTATTGTGATTATTGCGCTCTTTTATTCAAAGAGTATTGCGCTAATTCCTCTCGCTTTGGCTGGTTTGATAGTGATTACTCTGGGCATAATGAACTGGCGTAAAGTGGGTAATACGGCTGCTTATTTAATTCTTGGGTTCATCTTGTGGGTGTGTATTTTAAAATCAGGTATTCATGCAACGATTGCTGGTGTGATTGTTGGATTTCTCATCCCGTTAAGAAATAAAGAAGGTGATTCTCCTTCTGAAGAATTAGAGCATGTATTACATCCTTGGGTTGCCTATTTTATTTTACCGCTATTTGCATTTAGTAACGCAGGGGTTTCTTTAAATGGCGTAACCTTTGATGGCATATTATCAGCTTTACCGTTGGGTATTGCGTTAGGTCTATTTTTAGGTAAGCCGATTGGAATTTTCCTCTTTAGTTGGGTTTCGGTAAAACTAGGCATTGCAAAATTACCAGATGCGATTAACCTTAAACAAATATTTGCAGTATCTGTGCTATGTGGTATCGGTTTTACTATGTCTATCTTTATTGCTGGATTAGCATTTGATGGCGCGGATGAAGCTTATAATACCTACTCTAAGCTTGGTATTTTAGTGGGTTCAACAGTAGCCGCTGTTGTGGGATATTTGTTACTTCGTTCTGTTTTACCGAAGTTAAAAACGAAATCAATATAAGGAAACTTATTACGGATTTGAGTTTCTCAACACAATAAATACCGAGCTATAATATTTAAACCTACGGTGCAATACAGTGTATTGTGCCGTAGGTGTTTTTATGAGGATTGGATGCAAGGAAAGCCAATCGCAAACTAATGCGTTATTACATAGTCTGTGTTTGAAACACAGAAGTTGAAAGGAAGATAACTATGCGGGTGTCACATCTCAATTTTAATCATCTTTATTATTTTTGGCATGTGTGTAAAGAAGGCTCTGTTGTCGGTGCGGCGCAAGCGTTGTATCTGACACCTCAGACAATTACAGGGCAAATTAAAGCATTAGAAGAAAGATTGGGTGGCAAGTTATTTAAACGCCAAGGAAGGGGGGTTGTTCCTTCAGAATTGGGTCAGCTCATTTTTCGTTATGCCGATAAAATGTTTATGCTCAGCCAAGAAATGCTGGATATCGTCAACTACAGTCGCGAATCGAATTTACTGTTTGATGTCGGTGTTGCGGATGCATTATCAAAACAATTAGTCAGTCGCGTATTAGAAACGGCTGTAATTGATAATGAGCAAATCCATCTGCGTTGTTTTGAATCTACTCATGAACTGTTATTAGAGCAATTAAGTCAGCATAAACTGGATATGATCTTATCCGATTGTCCTGTGGATTCGTCGCAACAAGAAGGTCTGTTCTCTGTAAAACTTGGCGAATGTAATATGAGTTTTTTTTGTAGCCACCCTCTTCCCGAAAAACCGTTTCCTGAATGCTTAGAAGAGCGAAAACTCCTCATTCCGGGACGTCGATATATGCTAGGTCGTCATTTATTAACATGGATACGTAATAAAAACCTTCAAGTGGAAATATTGGGTGAGTTTGATGATGCGGCATTAATGAAAGCATTCGGCTTAAATTATAATGCTATCTTTGTAGCGCCTTCGCTGTATACCGATGAAACTTTTGCTCATAGTAATATTGAAGAAATTGGGATGCTTGATACGGTAAAAGAAGAGTACTACGCAATTTTTGCAGAGCGAATGATCCAACATCCCGCGGTTCAACGTGTTTGTAATACTGATTTCTCAGAACTTTTTAATGGAGATAAAAAGCGAGTTGCAAATCCATAAATGGGTTGCGGTGAAAAAGTAGAAAACAAAAAAACCGGCATGAGCCGGTTTTTTTATAACACAAGAAAGCAATATTACATTGCTTTGATTTGTGCTTGCAGATTAGCTTTATGACGTGCAGCTTTATTCTTGTGAATTAAGCCTTTAGTTGCCTGACGGTCAACAATTGGTTGCATGTCATTAAATGCTTTTTGTGCTGCTTCTTTATCACCTGAAGCAACTGCTGCGTATACTTTTTTAATGTAAGTACGCATCATAGAACGACGGCTTGCGTTGTGCTGACGACGCTTTTCAGACTGAACCGCACGTTTCTTAGCTGATTTGATATTAGCCAAGTTCCAACTCCCAAATATATTCTAGCGAGGACAAATACAAAGGTGAAGGAATATGCCTTTTCAACCTAAGTTTGTCAATGGATTTATACAAAATTAGCGTCGTTGTACGCGACACTTGTTTCGTTGTGATGGCGCAAGATTTTATCAGTTAAGACGGGTAGAATACAGTCTTTTGAGTGAAAAAATCATCAAAATCGTGTATATGAGTAATAAATAATAGATTCTAATAGGATCTACGGTTGATTTTATGCGATTTTATAACCAAGAAGTGAGTGATAGTCCATTTTTGTTTAATGTGAGTAGTCACATTTAAGAATAATAGTGAATCGACTTGTCGAGATATTACTCATCAATAAACATTGATATATTGGGTTACTCTCAAGCCTTTGACAAGGTATAATCCAATAATTTCCACGGTATTGAGCCAGTTATGGAGCTAATTCGCGGTATACAGAATATTAGAGCGCTACATCATGGTTGCGTTCTGACAATTGGGAATTTTGATGGTGTCCATCGAGGCCATCAGGCATTATTGAAACACTTGAAGCAAGAAGCCTCACAGCGAGGGTTACCCACGGTTGTGATGACATTTGAGCCTCAACCGCTTGAGTTTTTTTTACCAGAAAAAGCACCAGCACGTCTGACTCGTTTACGAGATAAGATAAAGTATTTGGCTGAATGCGGTATTGACTACCTTTTGTGTGTCAAATTTGATAAACAATTTGCGGCACAAACCCCAGAGGAATTTGTTTCATCACTATTGGTGAATAAGTTAGGGGTGAAATTTCTTGCTATTGGCGATGACTTTCGCTTTGGCAAAAACCGTGAAGGTGATTTTCACTTCTTACAACAAGCTGGTGAAAGGTATGGATTTGAAGTCGCAAGTACAGAAAGTTATTGCGATAAAGGATTACGTATCAGTAGCACTGCGGTAAGAGAAGCGTTACTCAATGATGATTTAGTTCTTGCTGAATCACTACTAGGTCATCCTTATAGTGTCTGTGGACGTGTTGTTCATGGTAATGAATTGGGTAGAACCATTGGTTTTCCGACAGCCAATATTCCTATGAAACGCTTAGTTGCACCCGTTAAAGGCGTTTATGCCGTTGATGTCTATTTATCAGATAATCAATCACCTTTACCTGGTGTGGCAAATATCGGAAGTCGTCCTACTGTAAAAGGGAAGGGCGTACAATTAGAAGTTCATTTAATCGACGTTAATATGGATTTATATGGACGTCGTATTGATGTTGTGTTACGAAAGAAATTACGTAATGAACAGCGATTTGCATCACTGGATGCATTAAAGCAGCAAATCGCAGATGATGTGGCTACTGCTAGGGATTTTTTATCGCAGCGGTCGGAGTCATAAACTAGCGGAAAATTGGAACTGAGAATCGAATGAGTGACTATAAAAATACCCTGAACTTACCAGAAACAGGGTTCCCTATGCGCGGGGATTTAGCAAAGCGCGAGCCAGAGATGTTATCACGTTGGTACAAAGAAGGTTTGTATCAAGCAATTCGTCAGGCTAAAAGTGGTAAGAAAACATTTATTTTGCACGATGGCCCTCCATACGCTAACGGCAATATTCATATTGGTCACTCAGTAAACAAAATTCTCAAAGATATTATTATTAAATCCAAAGGGCTGTCAGGCTTTGATTCTCCGTATATTCCAGGATGGGATTGTCACGGATTACCTATTGAACTAAAAGTTGAACAAATCGTAGGTAAACCAGGAGAGAAAATATCTGCAGCGCAATTCCGCGAGGAATGCCGTAAATACGCTTACGAGCAAATTGAAGCACAGAAAAAAGATTTTATTCGTTTAGGTGTTCTAGGAGATTGGGAAAAGCCTTATCTTACAATGGACTACAAAACGGAAGCGAATACTATCCGTGCGTTAGCGCGCATTATCGCAAATGGTCACCTGTTAAAAGGGGCTAAACCTGTTCACTGGTGTACTGCATGTGGTTCATCACTGGCAGAAGCCGAAGTTGAATATTACGATAAAACTTCACCTTCGATTGATGTGCGTTTCACTGCCGTTGATCCAAACGCAGTTGCTGCAAAATTCCATGCAACAACAGATAAGCCTATTTCTTTGGTTATCTGGACAACAACGCCTTGGACGTTACCCGCTAACCGTGCTATCGCCTTAAATGCAGAATTTAATTATGCCTTAGTCTCTTTTGACGACGAGTGTGTGATTTTAGCCTCCGACCTTGTTGAAGGTGTAATGAAGCGTATTGGCGTAACAAGCTGGACTGTTTTAGGCGAATGTAAAGGTGCTGATTTAGAGCTATTGCGATTTAATCATCCATTTATGGGCTTTGATGTACCTGCAATTTTAGGTGATCACGTTACTTTAGAGGCGGGTACAGGTGCTGTTCATACTGCACCAGGCCACGGCCCTGATGACTTCGTTATTGGTCAAAAATACGGTTTAGAAGTCGCAAATCCAGTTGGCCCAAATGGTTGTTACTTAACCGGTACTTATCCAACATTAGATGGCGTTTTTGTTTTTAAAGCGAATGATGTCATCGTTGAATTGCTAAAAGAAAAAGGCGCTCTGTTACATCACGAAGCGTTGCAGCACAGTTATCCTTGCTGTTGGAGACATAAAACGCCGGTTATTTTCCGTGCTACACCGCAATGGTTTATTGGCATGGATAAAAACGGTTTACGTCAGCAATCATTAAAAGAGATCAAAAGTGTTAAATGGATCCCTGATTGGGGTCAAGCACGTATTGAATCAATGGTTGAAAACCGTCCTGATTGGTGTATTTCTCGTCAACGTACTTGGGGTACGCCAATGTCTCTGTTTGTTCATAAAGAGACACAAGAGCCACATCCACGTACTTTAGAGTTGATGGAAGAAGTGGCAAAACGTGTTGAAGTGAGTGGCATTCAAGCGTGGTGGGATTTAGATATCCGTGAAGTGTTGGGTGATGACGCTGACGATTACATGAAAACGCCAGATACACTGGACGTATGGTTTGATTCAGGATCAACACACTCAACAGTTGTTGATGCTCGCCCAGAATACCATGGCAATTCAGCTGATATGTATTTAGAAGGCTCTGACCAACATCGTGGTTGGTTTATGTCGTCACTGATGATCTCGACGGCAATCAAAGGTAAAGCGCCTTATCGTGAAGTGTTAACACACGGTTTTACCGTAGATGGACAAGGTCGTAAAATGTCTAAATCTATCGGTAACACAGTAAGTCCACAAGATGTGATGGATAAACTGGGTGCTGATATCTTACGTCTATGGGTTGCTTCAACAGATTATACTGGTGAAATTGCCGTATCTGATGAAATCTTAAAACGTTCTGCGGATACTTATCGCCGTATTCGTAATACTGCGCGCTTCTTCTTAGCTAACTTAAACGGTTTTGATCCTGCTAAACATCAAGTTAAGCCAGAAGAGATGGTAACACTTGACCGTTGGGCTGTAGGCCGTGCGAAAGCAGCACAAGCTGATATTCTAAAACACTATGAAAATTACGATTTCCATAATGTTATTCAGCGCTTAATGCAGTTCTGTTCAGTGGAAATGGGGTCTTTCTACTTAGATATCATCAAAGACAGACAGTACACTGCGAAAAGCGATAGTGTTGCTCGTCGTAGTTGCCAAACTGCGTTATTCCATATCTGTGAAGCATTAGTTCGTTGGATGGCGCCCGTTATGTCGTTTACCGCAGATGAGATCTGGAATGAGTTACCAGGTGAACGTGCAAAATATGTCTTAACGGAAGAATGGTATACCGATTTATTTGGCTTAGATGCGTCAGAAACCTTAAATGATGACTACTGGGCTGAATTACTTGCTGTTCGTGGTGAAGTCAACAAAGTATTAGAGCAAGCTCGCACAGATAAACAACTGCGTGGCTCTTTAGAAGCATCAGTAACACTGTATGCAGATAAAGCTTTAGCCGATAAGTTAAATGCGTTAGGTAACGAACTGCGTTTTGTTTTATTAACGTCTCAAGCGAAAGTGGTAGATATTAATAAAGCACCAGAAACGGCATTAGCTTCTGATATGGCGGGTTTAAAAATCGCCTTTAACAAAGCAGATGGCGAAAAATGTCCTCGTTGCTGGCATTATGCGACAGATATCGGTCAAGTAGCGGAACACGCTGAATTATGCGGACGCTGTGTTACTAACGTAGCCGGTAACGGTGAAGAACGTAAGTTTGCTTAATTAATGAAGAAAACACTTTGCTCTACAGGTTTACGCTGGCTATGGCTAGCCGTCGCTGTAGTGGTGTTGGATTTAGGAACGAAACAGTATTTCATGCAGACATTTCGTCTGTATGAATCTGTTGCTGTGATGCCTTTTTTCAACTTCACTTACGCCCATAACTATGGTGCAGCCTTTAGCTTTTTAGCAGATAAAGGGGGATGGCAACGTTGGTTTTTTGCACTGATTGCATTGGCAATCTGCATTACTTTATTAGTAATGATGTATAAAAATAAAGCGAGTGCCAAACTAAGTAACGTTGCTTATGCGCTCATTATTGGCGGAGCATTGGGTAATCTTTCTGATCGTCTGATCCATGGGTTTGTCATCGACTTTCTTGATGTTTATGTCGGAGATTGGCATTGGCCTACCTTTAATATTGCTGATATGGGGATTTGTATCGGTGCTGGACTTATTATTATTGAGAGCTTTTTCCCTGATAAAAATGTCAGTCCACAAGATACAAAACAGCAAAAGTAATCAGATAAGAAGTTAACTAAAATAACCCCTGCCTTATGGCGGGGGTTACGCTTAATAAGAAGGTATTAGTATGGTTATGCAGGTACTCAACGACAGCGCAGTGTTGCTGAATTTCACTTTAAAGTTAGCAGATGGCTCTGTTGCTGAATCTACACAAGCGCATGGTAAACCCGCTCTTTTTCGTTTAGGTGATGAAAGTTTATCACCAGCCTTAGAAGCTGAATTATTGGGATTATCTACGGGAGATAAAAAAACCTTTACGCTTGCGGGTGAGCATCTTTTTGGTAAATACAATCCTGACTTGATCCAATACTTTATGCCTTCTGACTTTGCAGAGTCTGGTGTGCCTGAGGCTGGCACTATTATGCTATTTACAGCAATGAATGGCAGTGAAATGCCAGGCATTGTAAGAGATGTCACTGAAGATTCCGTAACAGTTGACTTTAATCATCCGTTAGCGTCAGAAGAAGTGACATTTGATATTGAAGTTGTCTGTATCAATCCGGAGGAGGAAACAACACATGCAAATACTGCTGGCTAACCCACGAGGCTTTTGTGCTGGTGTTGACCGAGCTATCAGCATTGTTGATCGCGCTCTGGAAATCTATGGCGCGCCTATTTATGTTCGCCACGAGGTTGTTCATAACCGCTATGTCGTTAACGACTTACGTGAACGTGGTGCTATCTTTATTGAAGAAATTTCAGAAGTACCCGATAACGCGATTTTAATTTTTTCGGCTCATGGTGTTTCTCAAGCTATTCGGCAAGAAGCTCGCTCACGTAATTTAACAATGCTTTATGATGCAACTTGCCCATTGGTGACTAAAGTTCATATGGAAGTGGCTAGAGCTAGCCGTAAAGGTAAAGAAGCAATTTTAATAGGTCATGCAGGACACCCTGAAGTTGAAGGTACCATGGGGCAATACAGTAACCCTGAAGGGGGAATGTATTTGGTTGAGTCGCCTGCTGATGTTTGGAAATTAGAAGTAAAAGATGAAGATAATCTTTGCTTTATGACTCAAACAACACTTTCTGTAGATGATACATCTGAAGTGATCGATGCTTTAAATGCACGCTTCCCTAAAATTATTGGGCCTCGTAAGGATGATATCTGTTACGCAACAACCAATCGTCAAGAAGCGGCAAGAGAGCTTGCTGAAAAAGCGGACGTTGTTTTTGTTGTTGGCTCTAAAAACTCATCAAACTCAAATCGCTTAGCGGAGCTTGCACAGCGAGCGGGTAAGCCTTCTTATCTTATCGATAGCTTTGAAGATATTGATGAATCATGGGTCGCTAATGCAAATATTGTTGGTGTTACAGCAGGCGCTTCAGCGCCTGATATTTTAGTTCAACAAGTATTAGAACGTTTAAAAACCTTCGGTGCTGATGATGTGGTCGAATTATCAGGGCGTGAAGAAAATATTGTTTTTGAAGTCCCTAAAGAGCTTCGTCTCGATTATAAAGTTATTGAATAATATCACTTAAATGTGATGGTGAATTTAAAAAGCAGAGTGAATAACTCTGCTTTTTTTATGCTAAAAGTTAAGTTAAATGAATAATCATGCTATTCATCTCTTTTACTGATAATCACTAGGGTTTTGTGTGTTTTTCTTATCTTGAACGTTAAATGCTGGCATCAAGTGGATGACCTCGCTAATCTGTAAACAATAAATAGAGATCATAAGTATTGTTTAGGAGAAATTTAGTTATGTCTGCGAAAGAACTTCGTCTTGCTGTTGTTGGTGCGGGTGGTCGTATGGGGCGCCAATTAATTCAGGCAATTTCTCAACAAGAAGGAACTGTGCTAGGTGCTGCTTTTGAACGTACAAATTCTTCATTAATTGGCTCAGATGCGGGTGAATTGGCTGGCATTGGTCATATCGGTGTCACGGTAACTGATAACTTATTAGCACAAGCTAATGCATTTGATGTATTAATTGATTTTACACGCCCCGAAGGAACGCTTTCTCATATTGAATTTTGTGTAGAACAACAAAAAGGCATGATCATCGGTACGACTGGCTTTGATGATGAAGGCAAAAAAGCGATTGAAAATGCAGCTAAAATTATCCCAATTGTATTTGCTGCTAACTTTAGTGTTGGTGTCAATCTGGTGCTTAAGTTACTTGAAAAAGCCGCTAAAGTGATGGGTTCTTACAGTGATATTGAAATTGTAGAAGCGCACCATCGCCATAAGGTTGATGCTCCATCAGGTACTGCATTAGCAATGGGGGGATCTATTGCAGAGGCACTGGGTCGTGATCTTAAAGAGTGTGCCGTTTATGAGCGAGTAGGGCATACGGGAGAGCGTGACCCTCAAAGTATTGGTTTTGCTACTATTCGTGCGGGGGATATTGTGGGTGAACATACTGCGATTTTTGCCGATATTGGTGAAAGAGTCGAGATAAGCCACAAGGCTTCTAGCCGAATGACATTTGCAAATGGTGCGGTAAGGGCGGCTATTTGGTTAAGTTGTAAAAAATCAGGTCTATATAATATGAAAGATGTGCTTTCTTTAGAAGAATTGTGATTTTTTATTATTTTTAACCATATGAAAACTCATAATTATTTGTTTAATTGTGAGTTTTTTTTATTTGATTTTTTGTTTTTATTCTGTTTGTTCTTATTTGTGTTATTTATCTCTTATTTTTTCTATTTTTTTTCTAAAAATAGAACGTATCACGCCGTATTTTCTTTTAAAATTTCATTTTTAAATTATCTTGGTAAGCAAACGGTTAAATCTGTAAGATTTGTTGTGTTAATTGTCACTTGGTTAATTAAATTGCTAATGATTGATATTTTTTTAATTAAAAAGGTGTTTTTTCTAGACATCTGCCCATTCGATCTTTAGAATGCGCCCAATTTGCCAAAAATTTGCCCAATTTTATGTTTTTGGCATTGATTTAGAGTCTTAAATCTGAATTAATATGCATGAAATGTGATTTATTATTCTCTGGAGGGCGTTTTGATTAAATCAGCTATACTGGTTCTAGAAGATGGGACCGAATTCCACGGCAAGTCGATTGGCGCAGAAGGCGCCGCCATCGGTGAAGTCGTTTTTAACACTTCAATGACTGGTTATCAAGAGATACTAACCGACCCGTCTTACTCCCAACAAATTGTTACTCTCACCTATCCCCACATTGGCAACACTGGCGTTAATCATTCAGACGAAGAATCAGAAACCATTCATGCTCAAGGCTTAATTATTCGTGATTTGCCATTAGTGATGAGCAATTATCGTGCTCAAGAAACGTTATCTGATTATCTTAAACGCCATAATATCGTTGCAATTGCAGATATTGATACACGTAAGTTAACGCGCTTATTGAGAGAAAAAGGCGCACAAAATGGCTGTATTATCGCCGGGGATCGCCTTGATAGCCATGTTGCGCTCGAAAAGGCTAAATCATTTCCGGGTTTAAAAGGCATGGATTTAGCCAAAACAGTAACCGTTAAACAACCTTATCAGTGGACTCAAGGCAGTTGGACGTTAGAAAATGAATTACCAGAGGCTAAATTGGCGGCTGAATTGCCATTGCATATTGTGGCATATGATTTCGGTGTGAAACGTAATATTTTACGCATGTTAGTTGATCGTGGATGTCGAGTGACTGTTGTGCCTGCACAAACGCCAGCGCAAGATGTTTTAGCGCTTTCACCTGATGGTATTTTTCTTTCAAATGGCCCCGGGGATCCAGAGCCCTGTGAGTATGCCATTAACGCCATTCAAACCTTTTTAACTACTGATATTCCGGTATTTGGTATTTGTTTAGGGCATCAGCTATTAGCATTAGCGAGCGGTGCTAAAACGGTAAAAATGAAATTTGGTCATCATGGTGGTAACCATCCGGTTAAAGATTTAGATAAAAATACGGTGATGATCACAGCACAAAATCATGGGTTTGCTGTTGATGAAACATCTCTTCCCGCCAATTTACGTGTAACACATAAATCTCTGTTTGATGGTTCTTTACAAGGCATTCATCGTACAGATAAACCAGCATTTAGTTTCCAAGGCCATCCAGAAGCCAGCCCTGGACCACATGATGCCGCACCTCTTTTTGATCACTTTATCGAGCTAATCGCGCAATATCGTCAAAACCTGCAATCAGTAACAACAAAATAAATCAGGAGCGAAAGAAAATGGCTAAAAGAACAGATATCAAAACAATCCTGATTTTAGGTGCAGGACCGATTGTAATCGGACAAGCGTGTGAGTTTGATTATTCAGGCGCTCAAGCATGTAAAGCTCTACGTGAAGAGGGATATCGAGTTGTTTTGGTAAATTCAAATCCTGCAACCATTATGACCGATCCTGAAATGGCCGATGCAACGTACATTGAGCCTATTCACTGGCAAGTTGTGAGAAAAATTATTGAAAAAGAGCGCCCTGATGCGGTATTACCGACAATGGGTGGGCAGACAGCACTAAACTGCGCTTTAGAATTGGAGCGCCAAGGTGTTTTAGCTGAGTTTGGTGTCACCATGATTGGGGCAACAGCTGATGCGATTGATAAAGCAGAAGATAGGCAACGCTTTGATAAAGCGATGAAAAAAATCGGCTTAGATACTGCTCGTTCAGGTATTGCACATAACCTTGATGAAGCTTTTGCTGTCGCTGAACAAGTTGGTTTTCCTTGTATTATTCGCCCTTCATTCACGATGGGCGGAACGGGTGGCGGTATTGCCTATAATCGTGAAGAATTTGAAGAAATCTGTATTCGTGGTTTAGATTTATCACCAACCAATGAACTATTAATTGATGAATCACTGATTGGTTGGAAAGAGTACGAAATGGAAGTCGTGCGTGATAAAAACGACAACTGCATTATCGTCTGCTCTATCGAAAACTTCGATGCAATGGGAATTCATACGGGTGATTCCATTACTGTCGCGCCAGCACAAACACTTACCGACAAAGAATATCAAATTATGCGTAACGCCTCGATGGCAGTATTACGTGAGATAGGTGTTGAAACGGGGGGCTCTAATGTTCAGTTTGCTGTTGATCCTAAAACAGGGCGTTTGATTGTTATTGAAATGAATCCTCGTGTGTCACGCTCTTCTGCCTTGGCGTCCAAAGCAACAGGTTTTCCAATTGCTAAAGTTGCCGCAAAATTAGCAGTAGGTTATACCCTCGATGAGCTGATGAATGACATCACAGACGGAAGAACTCCTGCTTCTTTCGAGCCTTCTATTGATTATGTTGTGACAAAAATCCCTCGCTTTAACTTTGAAAAATTTGCAGGAACCAATGACAGATTAACTACGCAAATGAAATCTGTCGGTGAAGTGATGGCAATCGGTAGAACGCTACAAGAATCTATGCAAAAAGCGTTACGAGGCCTTGAAGTTGGGGCGACGGGTTTTGATCCTAAAGTTGATTTAGACGACCCTGAAGCATTAACCAAAATTCGTCGAGAGCTAAAAGATGCAGGTTCTGACCGAATTTGGTATATCGCAGATGCTTTCCGAGCAGGGCTGTCTGTTGATGGTGTGTTTAACCTTACTAATATTGATCGTTGGTTCTTAGTTCAAATTGAAGAAATTGTTCGTCTTGAAGAAAAAGTTGGTGAAATAGGCATCAAAGGGTTGAGTGCTGATTTCTTACGTCAGCTAAAACGTAAAGGCTTCGCTGATGCGCGTTTAGCAAAAATACTTAACGTAAAAGAGCACGTTATTCGCCAATTACGAGAACAGTATCAGCTACATCCAGTCTATAAACGTGTTGATACGTGTGCGGCAGAATTTGCGACAGATACAGCTTATATGTACTCGACTTATGAAGAAGAGTGTGAGGCTAATCCCCATCAAAACAAACCTAAAGTCATGATCTTAGGTGGGGGGCCAAACCGCATAGGTCAAGGAATTGAATTTGATTATTGCTGTGTACATGCGGCGCTTGCGTTACGTGAGGACGGTTACGAAACCATCATGGTGAACTGTAACCCTGAAACGGTTTCAACAGATTATGACACTTCTGACAGACTCTATTTTGAACCTGTCACATTAGAAGATGTGCTTGAAATTGTACGTATCGAAAAACCGAAAGGGGTCATCGTGCAATATGGTGGGCAAACCCCACTGAAATTAGCAAGAGCGCTAGAAGCTGAAGGTGTGCCAGTCATTGGTACAACACCAGATGCTATTGATAAAGCCGAAGATCGTGAGCGCTTCCAAAAAGCCGTTGATAAATTAGGCTTAAAACAGCCTGAAAATGCTACTGTAACAGCGTTAGAAGAGGCGGTAGAAAAAGCACAATTGATTGGTTATCCACTGGTAGTTCGCCCTTCTTATGTCCTTGGTGGGCGCGCAATGGAAATTGTTTATGACGAAGTTGATTTACGTCGCTATTTCCAAACTGCTGTCAGTGTGTCAAACGATGCCCCTGTCTTATTAGACCGTTTTCTTGATGATGCGATTGAAGTCGATATTGATGCGATTTGTGACGGCAAACAAGTCGTGATTGGCGGTATTATGGAGCATATCGAACAAGCAGGTGTTCACTCTGGTGACTCAGCTTGCTCATTGCCTGCTTATACCCTAAGTAAAGAAATTCAAGATGTGATGCGTAAACAGGTTCGTGAACTTGCTTTTGAGTTAGGTGTAAAAGGGTTAATGAATGCACAATTTGCGGTGAAAGGTGATGATGTTTATCTCATCGAAGTCAATCCTCGCGCTGCTCGAACTGTGCCTTTTGTGTCAAAAGCTACGGGGGTGCCATTAGCCAAAGTTGCTGCGCGTGTCATGATTGGCCAAAGCCTTGAAGAGCAGGGTGTAACAAAAGAAGTTATTCCCCCTTATTACTCAGTAAAAGAAGTCGTTTTACCTTTCAATAAGTTTGCAGGGGTTGATCCGATTTTAGGGCCAGAAATGCGTTCAACAGGTGAAGTGATGGGCGTTGGAACAACCTTTGCACAAGCTTTTGCTAAAGCGATGTTGGGTAGCAGTTCTACCATGAAGAAAAAAGGTAGAGCACTTCTTTCTGTGCGAGAGGGTGATAAAAAGCGTGTTGTTGATTTGGCGACGAAATTACTAAAAAGTGGATTTGAATTAGATGCTACACATGGTACAGCTATTGTATTAGGTGAAGCAGGAATAAATCCACGTTTAGTCAATAAAGTGCATGAAGGGCGACCGCATATTGAAGATAGAATTAAAAATGGTGAATATGACTATATTGTGAATACCACTTCTGGTCGTCAAGCCATTGAAGATTCAAAGATTATTCGTCGTAGTGCATTAAGGTATAAAGTCCATTATGACACGACATTAAATGGTGGATTTGCGACAACACTGTCATTAACGGCAGATCCTACAGCGGATGTGATATCAGTCCAAGAGATGCATAAAAAGATAAATAACACTTAAGTTTATTTATTGTTGTCATCATAATCCCGAATATAAGGAAACTCGTATTCGGGATTTTTTCTATTACTATTCAAAATAAAGAAAATTACATGGAAAAAAAGCCACATTATTTTTAAATAATGTGGCTTTAAATTTAATTTATTTGTTTATCAATGGGCACCATTAAAGCCACTCCAGTTGAAGTTCTTTGTTATTTCTTGTTTATTTCCATATACATCTATGGTTAGTTTAAATACACCATAACCTGAGTCTGAAACCTTGCATTCTTTATCAATAGCATATTGTGATGATGTTGTCTTAAATTCATGAGTATTCTCCGATGTCTTACTCAAGGTAAAATCATTGGGATAAACTACATTTTGATTAATTACTCCTTGTGATAGGTTCGATGGATTTAACGTTATATTATCTATTTTCGCAGTTAACTTGATTGGATAAAGTAAATTTTTAGTATCACCCTTAAATTCTATTCTAGGTATTACCGTAAAGTGTGTGGTGCTTGTTCCCCACTGGTCTTGGCAAGATGATGCTGAACTACCACTATCTGTATATAAAAATTGAGAATTAAGACTAATTGAAATTAAATTTTCAGCCGTTTGTGCAGAAATTGATTTAACCGCAATGTTATATTCTTTAGGATAAGGTTTATCATTAAAATCAAACGTGATCACTTTTAATTTCAAATTTTGTGGCTTATTTATGTAAGATTCAGGTGGAGAGATAATAACAGGATCAGTTATATTGTTTTTAGGTTTATAATTTTGTCTTTCCTCTAATTGGATCAAATTATTCTTATCATCATACAGTTCAAAGTTAATAGCATGAGGTGTTTCTGTGGCACTCCAATTAACAGTAAATTGGTTATCTGAGATGTAAATAGGTTGCCAAGATAAATTGTTAGCATTTGAGGCAATCGTCTCTCTACCGGCAGACTGAAATTTTACTGAATCAATCGTAATATAAGGTGCAGGTTTTACCATAATATTATAACTATTATGGTTATCATGATAATAAGCATCATCTTTAATTGATAATGTGAGTGTGGCTCTTCCTACACTTAAGTGGGTGATCGCACCTTCCGGAGTGACTTCTACAACACTTGGATTACTACTACTCCAAATGGCATTAATACCAGTAGGCAGTGGAGGAGTCGGTGCCTGAGCGGTCAATACGCCATTTGACAATGCATCAACAATTAATGTTTCATCTGAATTTTTAAAATAATAATTTATTGTGCCTTTATCTTGCGTGTAATCAATGACTGTACTTGATGACTTAAATTGTTCTGTTGCTTGAGATAATACGGTAATGCTTGTATCGCCTGGTTTTATTGGTGTAATTTTTCCTTGTTCATCGACTGCTATTATAGCTTGTTTGTAATTGACAAATTGTTTAGGTGGAGGGTTATTTGTGGCATCTTTATTGGTATATAAAATCACCACTTGTTGCGGAATATTATCATTCCAAATTGAGTTTAATTGAGATTCTTTGGCGACTAGTCCGACATCCGCTTTCTCAATCACCAAAGGATAACTACTTTGAGCAGGTTGATATTGATTATTACCTGATGTTTGTAGTGTGATAACAGCAGTACCTGCTTTTTTCATCGAAATGCTACCGGTAGCCGTATTAATAGAGGCAATAGTCGGATCGGAGCTAGACCACATCACGTCAATATTATTAGGCAATCCTGTATAACCTAGTGCGCTGATTGGTGTAGAAGCGTAGGTTTCTTGCTGGATTTGTTTGTCAAAAATAATATTAGGTTTCGGGATAGTGACTTTTATGGTTAATGGTTTTGCAATGGTTAATCCTTCCGCTTCAGCTGTTAAGATAATATCTGTTTTAACATTTGAAGTAAGATTGGTTTGATATTTACCATTTCCTAATGAATTTAGTGGGTTATCACTAAAATTAGGCTTACCACTGACTGTTTTTATCGAAACTGTTTTACCATCAATCGTATTATCGTATTTATCTATTAAATTTACAGCGAGTAGGGCGCTATCTTTATCATCTCCACCTATTGATTGACGGCTACTCGTAAAGGTTGATTTATTGACATCGATGTTAGTTGGATTTACGGTTACATCCTGAATTTGCTTATGATTATTTAAATCAAGATAAGCACTCATTTTCAATATACCCGCAACCGTGCTGGTGACTTTTGTTCTTGCGATACCATTTGTATCTGTATAGGTACTAAAGTCATAGTCATCAGCTAAACCTTGTAACTTCCATGACACAATAACGTTAGGCAATATATTGTCATTAGCATCCACTATGGTTGCTTGATAATTAACCCCCTTATCTCCAGCAATCATACTTGTTCTATCGACATTGACAGATTTGATTTGCCAAGTTGTTGCATCGGCATGAAGTTGTAAGGTTTTTTGTTTTTTGAAATCAACACCGTTAACTTTAACACTTAATTGTGCTGTACCTGATTTAGTCCCCGTTGCTTCAATTTCATAATGACCCGGAGAGACTTGTTTGGCTGGGCTAAACTGAATCGTTGGATTATTAGCGATCCCTTCAACTTGCTGATCTGGCAGAATATTACCGCCTTTATCTTTAATTGTTAAAGTGAGTAACGCTTTATCTGTACCATTGGCGATGATTGTTGCCGGTATTAAGTTGATTTCTGAACTATTTTCATCAACATCATCTGCCACAAAATTGACATCAGGGGCAGAATAACTACCTGAAATTAAAACGGCGTTAACTTTAGCTATACCCGCAGGATTACGTGTTAATTTAACGTCAGCAATACCTTTGCTGTCTGTAAATGTCAGTGGTTTAGCAAGTAAGCTATCTTTATCCGTTGTCCATGTCACACTAACGCCACTGTTAACAGGATTATTATTTTTATCACTGATATAAGCGTGATAAATGATAGTATCGCCTGCATTAGGTTGTGTATTACTTATCACAAATTTGTCAACTTTGGCTGTCTGGTTGTTAGGCATAACAGTTAATTGCGCTGTTTGTGTGAGTGTGACCGAATTAACTTTAGTACTGATCGTTGTTTGACCTGCTTTTAATGCACTAACTTGAGCTTGATAAACCCCAGTTGAGATTTCATTAAATGCTGTTGTGGTTGCGGTTAAATCAGTACTGTAGTTAACGCTGATTTTGTTCTCTAGCCCTGTTAATAAATTATCGTATTTATCTTTTAACGTTAACGTGATTTGAGAATGCCCCGTTTCAGAAATAATCGTGTTAGGGATAAGCGATAATTGAGATTTATCAGCAGAAATCACATCAGTATTAAAGTTAATCAGATGGTCTGCATCGAGAGATTGTTGGCTATCAAGCATCGCTGTAACTTGAGCAATACCTGCTTGTGTACTACTTAAGGTAATTTCTGCAATCCCATTTTTATCGGTTTTACTGATAGGTAATGAAAGTTTGCCTAGAGAAGTTAACCAACCCACAGCAACGCCTTCCATATTTGAATTACCTTGTTTATCAACAATTTTTGCACGGATAACAACTTTATCTTTCCCATTTGCGGTGACATCAAAAGGCGCGATAACATTAACCTCATTAATTATGGCATTTTGCTTATCAGCGATAAAACCAAGAGGTTGAGTTAAATTAAAGGTATTACTTGCATTCGTATATTGGGCACGAATAAGACTAATACCTTCTTGTTTACCGCTGATGGTTGTCTGATAAATGCCAGTATTGATTTCTTTGAGTGCACTAAATTTTATGGTGTTGTTGTCACCAGAGAGAGTAATAAATTTATTTTGTTTCGGAACTGGATTATCAAATTTATCTTTTAAGATTATTGTGCCAGTAGCAAGTGATTGACCATTGGCAATAATAGATTGAGGTTCAATCAAAAATGTACTTTGTGATGTATTAACTTGACCGGCAATAAAACGAAGATTTGTTGTAGCGCTTTGGCTATTTTCCAGAGTTGCTGTAACAGTTGTCGGTTGTGCTTCAGTTCCTTTTATTACAATTTGTACATTCCCATTGTCATCAGTTTTTACCATATTCTCACTCAACACATTATGGGTTGAAGACCAGAATACGGATTGTTTTATTAATGGATTATTTTCAGCATCCGTAACATGCGCCATTAAGGTAATTGTATCGTGATTATCTGCGATCGCTTCTGTTTTGTTATTTACAGCTGTTAAGACAATATTGGCACTATTCGGGTCGGCAATAGCGGTGAGTGTCAATTGTGCTTTTTCTTTATTTGAAAGCGTGGCAATA
Organism: Proteus sp. TJ1640; assembly: GCF_003144445.1. Lineage (NCBI taxonomy): Bacteria > Pseudomonadati > Pseudomonadota > Gammaproteobacteria > Enterobacterales > Morganellaceae > Proteus > Proteus sp. TJ1640. Next base: position 269,090 of record NZ_PENY01000010.1, on the reverse strand, counting down.
ATCTCTGTTGCACCTGCTTTTTTGGTTTGAATTTTATTGGTTGTTTGGCCTTGATTATCGGTCACACTCTTTTGTTTATCGAGTGTGGTAGAGGCACTAGATTGCCATTCAACAGTGACGTTTGGTAATGTATTACCAAATTTATCTTTCACCACGGCGGTGAGTATTGCTTGTTCTTTATTGTCTGCAATTAATTCAGTTTTATTCGTGGTTAAAGTGATTAAACCTTGTTTGTTATTCGCAATAAAAGTAATCGGTAATGCATCAAGTGATTCATTACCAATACGGGCTGTGACAATAACATCAAAGGCTTGAGTACTGGTTACTGTCGTTTGAGCAACACCTTGGTTATCTGTTGTTGAAACTTCATTAATAGGAACAATCTGTTGGTCCCGATTAGTAGACCAAATTATTTTCGCATTCGGTAAGATGTTGTGATTTTTATCTTCAACAACGGCGGTAAATGTTACTGCTGTTTTGCCATCAGCAATATAGGGGGCTGCCGATGGTGTCACTGAAATAATTCTACCGTTGGATTGATCGGCAATAAACTGCGTTGTCTTTTTCGTGTCTATTTTATTAACCCGTGCTATTACAGTGACTGTGTCTGCTATTTGACTGGTCATAGTTGTTGATGCATTACCTTGACTGTCCGTCAGTAACTCAGTTTTTTTAAGCTGAGCTTGATTATCAGCAGATAATTGAATTTTGGCATTGGGAACAGGGTTGTTATTTTTATCTATGATATTGAAAGCAATTAACTTTTCATCGGTTCCATTGGCAAATGAACTATTTGGGTTAATAGTGAAAGTGTTTATTTTTGCTGAATTAATATCAGCAATAAAATCAACATTAGTTGAATAGGTAATGTTTTTAACACTCGCATTAATTATGCTTTTACCAATATGTGTATTGGTAATTGGAACAATGATTTTACCTTCAGCATCAGTATTTGCTTGTCCAATAATTGTTGCGCCATTATCCGCAGTAAAAGAGACTGGATAGTTAGGAATTCTATTGGCATTAATATCAGTTACGATAGCTTGAATTTTATTTTGGCTTTTACCATCAGCAGGTGCGTGGTTTTTAATCACGGTTAATCCACCTTTAGCAATAATAGCGGAATGTGGATCAGCAATAAAAGTCACTTGTGCCTGATTAAAGGTGTTGTCTCTAAATTTTGGCGTTAATGTCACTGTTTCAGGTGTACTTCCTGCGGTGACTGTAACTTGATATTTCCCTGCATCAATTCTACTGAAATGTGAAACTTGGCTATTGCCAGCTGGATTATCAGACTGAATATTTAATGAAAGTTCTTTTAGATTGATATCAATGGGAAGTTTATCGTTATCGAGGATTGATAAGATCAGATTTTGTGCAGAATGATTATCGGCAGGTAGTTGCGTTGCTTTTGGTGTAAATTGGCTATTTTGTGTATTAATCGCAGATTGATCAACCGTGACTTGACTCTGTACTGGATCAGAACGATTACCTTGTTCATCAATAGCAACAGCGCTTATTGTATAGCTGTTTTTTTCTGCTGAACCAGCGATATGACGAGGAAGAATGATTGAGTAACTAAGATTATTATTATGATTAATCTTACCTCCATTGGCAATTAAGCGACTCGCAGACCATTCAATTTGTTTAACGGGATATTTAGAGTGCACTTGCACACCTAAATCTTTTTCTTCTTTTGCGTAACCATTAATTGTCGGTGCAATAGAGAGGAATACTAAGGTTTTCTTTTTATATTCAAGAACAATGTCGTTGTTTCTATTTACAAAATCATAGCGACTTCCAGACATTAAACGTGTTGCTCTAACATTATCTGGATTAAGTTGTGAAGAGAGTGATTCCCCAAGTCGATATTGGATATTTATATCAAATTTATTATCACTATTATCGTTTAAACCAAAACGACGTTCAGCACCGAAGGTAATTAAAGGCACTGGTGTATAAGTAAGTCCAGCTGTATAAGCGTGGGGGTTTTCTTGGCGATTATCTTTGCCAAATAACCCGACTTCTTTACCGTAATATTGTTCAAAAATAAGTTTTGCACCTAGTTGTGGATAAGCAGGCAGGTAGCCTTCTGTACGAATATCCCAACCATTAGCTGGACGTTCGTTATAATCCATAACATCGTCAGAAGTACGCCAGTTAGATAGACGGTGGTAATGATTTACACTTAATTTAAAATAGTTTCGCCATACTTCAGCACCCACACCGAAACGGCTGTGATATCGACTTAAATCGTAGTCATAAAAAGCATTAAGACCAACCATAAATTTATCAGTAAAATGCCGATAACCAATGCCTTGGTTTAATTGGCTACGAGAATCTTTACGATGATAACTGGTTTGAGAGAAAACTAAGTTCTTCTCGCTATCATAGAGTGGAATAAGAAGATCAGCAGAGCTTCCTTCCAAGGTGAATTTTTTATCTGTTGAAAGTGAGACTCGAGCATGACCAAATTGATTTAACCATTGTTCTATTTGTTGATTGGCTTTACTTGAAATTCGGCTTATTGCATATTGCGTCGCATCGGTATCTTTATTTAATAAAGATGAATTATCGACAATAATTTGAGCTAGTTCTTGCTCGTTAGTCGAAGGGATAGGAATATCTTGATTGTTATTATTTAACCATTTTTTTGTCAATAAAGATTCGTTGGGTATATTAAGTGTTATACCTGCCTTTATTTTTAATTTGCCGACTAAAGAGACATAATCAGGATTAGCCTCAATAAGTTTAAATAGTTTTATATTAAATTGCTTGGCGATAGATTCTGGTGTATCACCTGCTTTAACTTGATAGGTTTCCTGTTTTTTTAATAAATTAATAGCTTGTTTTTCTTGGTTATTTCCATTAGCAAACACATTTGCTGGCAGCGTTGCAGAGATAGGAAAAGCCAGTTGAATAAAGATATTAAACCAAGCAACTTTCTTTGTGATAGAAGAAAGCTGAGGGGTTAGTCCACTTTTAAATTTTGTCATTTTAAACTCACCAAAATAAATAATGATGAGATTCTCTTATTTATAGATGTTTTAGATATCAGAAAGTGAACGTGAATTAATTAATTTAGGTATATGTAAAAAATTGAGGTCAAAAAATAAAATGGAAGTAAAAAGAAGGCTGAATATTTTTTTATAGAAAAGCCAATAGAAAATCTATTCTATTGGCTTTTTAATTAAGGAACAAAAATTAGATATCGACAAAGAGATCAGGATCAGGACCTAAACGTTTTTTCTGTTCAAGAACGGTAATTTCAGCTACTTCTTCTTTTTCTAATTTAAAATCAAAAATATGGAAGTTTTCTTCAATACGAGAAGGCGTAACTGATTTTGGAATAACCACAAGTCCACTGTCTAAATGCCAGCGTAAAACAATTTGCGCTGGGGTTTTATGGTATTTTTTAGCCAGTTTTTGAATAATAGGCTGATCAAAGACACCTTCACCACCTTGTGCTAATGGGCTCCAAGATTCAGTCACAATATTATGAGTAGTATTCCAAGCTCTTAATGGTGCTTGTTGCATTAATGGATGAATTTCAATCTGATTAATAACAGGAGTGACACCGGTTTCTGTAATGATGCGTTCCAGATGTTCTTCTTTAAAATTACAGACACCAATGCTTTTTACTAATCCTTCTTTTTGCAGAACAATCATTTGCTTCCAAGCTTCGACATAAAGTTCTCGTGAAGGAGCCGGCCAATGCATTAAATAGAGATCAATATAATCAAGTTGCAAACGCTGGAGACTTTCTAATAAAGCACCACGGGCATGAGACTGATCGTTATTCCATAATTTTGTTGTGATAAAAAGTTCATCACGAGGAACGGTGATCTGTTTTAACGCTTTACCTACACCTTCCTCATTGTGATAAATCGCTGCTGTATCAAAAAGACGATAGCCTGTATCAAGTGCGTGATGAATAGCTTTAACAACTTGATGATTATCTGCTTTCCACACACCAAGACCAAGTTGTGGGATGGTATTTCCATCAGATAATTTGATCAGTTTAGGTTTATCCATTTTTACCTCCAGAGTCGCATAAAGTACTTAGAGTGCCGCTGTATAAATACGTTGACTGACTTCTAATGTGATATCTTGATGCTCACCGAGTGCAACTTGTCCATGCTCTTCCAATTTTCGCACTAATGCGGGAATATCTTCTTCACCGATTTTGAAATCAGCCAGTCGAGTTCTAAGTCCCATTAATTCAAAGAATTTTCGAGTTTCATTAATCGCAGTTTCAATTTTAAAAGCGTCAGAACCTTGGTTTATGCCCCAAACTTTTTGTGCATATTGAATTAATTTGCCGTATTTAGCTTGGCGTTTTTCATTTAATAATGCAGGTAAAACAATAGCGAGGGTTTGCGCATGATCGAGTCCGTGTAAAGCCGTGAGTTCGTGACCTAATGCATGTGTTGCCCAATCTTGAGGAACACCCACACCAAGAATACCATTTAGCGCTTGTGATGCCGTCCACATTATATTAGCACGAATATCATAGTCTGTAGGTGATGTCAGTGCTTTTGGTCCTTGATCAATCAAAATACGTAAAAGGCCTTCGGCATACTCATCTTGTACACGAGCATTCACTGGATAAGTGAGATATTGCTCTAAGATATGAATAAAAGCATCAACAACCCCGTTGGCTGTTTGTCTTGGTGGTAAAGAATAAGTAGTTGTTGGATCTAAAATAGCACAATGAGGGTAAATATGAGGACTGGCAAAGCTTTGTTTATCCATTGTCTGTTTTCTGCTGATAACAGAGAAACTGTTGGTTTCAGTACCTGTTGCAGGAAGTGTTAATACACAACTTAAAGGTATCGCTTTCTCAATGACTTTACCGCGACTTGTTACAATTTCCCATGGCTCGCCTTTATAAGGGATAGCGGCTGCAATAAATTTTGTACCATCAATAACGGAACCACCACCGACGGCTAATAAATGCGTGATCCCGTGGTATCTGGCGTAAGAAACGGCTTTCATTAGTGTTTCATAGGAAGGATTCGGCTCAATACCACCAAATTCATGAATTTGATGGCCAGGAAGTGCAGTATAAATTTGGTCTAATACGCCATTGCGTTTAATACTACCACCACCATAAGTTAATAAGATACGCTCATTTTTGTCTATTTCAGAACGTAATTTTTCTATTTGGCCTTGACCAAAATGGAGGCGAGTCGGTGAGTAATAAGTAAAGTTTTGCATTTTGTATCCACCTTAATTTATTGTTCTGAATATACAGTTATGACAAATCATCATGAAAAAGTGTTTTACTGTATCTAGATAAAATAACATGACACCAATATAACTATAAGGTTATGGAAATGAGAATGGAATGGCTTTTCTTATGACCATAACAGTTCATATTGTTGTTAATTTATAAGGAGTAATATGGAAAGTCATTATTTAACATTAAACCAAGAACACTGGGATAAACAAGCCGCAATGGAAAATCAGTGGTCTAAACCTGTAAGTGATGAAGAAATTATCGCTGCAAAACAAGGAAATTGGAAAGTCTATTTAACACCCAATCCCGTTGCTTTTATTGCAAGATTTTGTTGAAGACTTCGCGCCTTATGCACGTTTTTTGGTTGATAATTATATTCCTACTTTTCTCGCATCAAAAGCGATAAAGCTTTAACGATAAACAGATTACGATAAAAAAATGATGGTGATAAATATAAACGGATTTTTACTAAGATATTAATAAGTAGGAGATAAGATAATGAACAACTGAACTTTGCAAGTGTTAGATGATTAAAAAACGCCATTATGATGTTTAAAATAATGGCGTTTTTTTGAATTACTTATTACTGGTGCTATTTTTACGATGGCGAATATACATTACGATAGAGCCAATTAAACCTGCGCTTAAGAGTAATACTGGCAATGTCATCAAAATATTCATCACTAATGTTTCATGCTTTTGAATAAAGGGAATTAAATTCAACACATAACCTAGTGACACAATAATACCTACCCATAGAAAGCCACTTAACCAGTTAAATATTTGAAAGCGACGTTGTTGTAATTCGGATAATCCCGCTAACGTGGGTAATAATGTTCGAACAAAACCAATAAAACGGCCAATCAATAAAGCATATAAACCTTGACGATGGAAAAGATCATTCGCTTTATGGTGATATTGCTCAGGTAGTTGTGCCATCCAGCGTTTAACTACTTTTGTGTCACTGAGCCATCGACCTTGTAAAAAGCCTAACCAACTCCCAAAACTGGCAGCTGTACCTAATACGATGATGGTTGGAAAGAAATGTAAAACATCTTTCGCAATAAGTGCACCACATAGAATAAGCAGTGTATCTCCGGGTAAAAATGCTGCGGGTAATACCCCATTTTCCAGCATAATAATAACAAAAAGAACAATATAGATAACCCACAACACATTAGGATTAGCCAGCACCATATAATCATGTTGCATTAATGCGTGAATTATCTCTTTTAATGTTTCCATTAGCGAACTCGCATTAAAAAAGACTTTATGTTCGCTATTCTAACGCAAAATAAAGACAACAGTTTGATTTAATCCCTGTGAAGCCACAGGGATAGATTTTTTTTAATAAAAAATTCATTCTTTATTAAGAAATACGTAAAAATGCGGATTCGAGATCTGCAATCAGATCGTCTACATTTTCTAATCCAATATGAACACGGAATAATGTGCCTGAAAATTCGGGTTGTGTTTCGTACTGGCGCATAGCTTTAATATCATTAGGTTGATAACCCAAAATTAAAGATTCGAACCCACCCCATGAAAATGCCATTTTAAATAATGAGAAATTATCTAAGAAAAGAGCAAATTCTTCAGCAGTTAGGATTTTCTTTAAACTAAAAGAAAATAACCCGTTACTGCCTGAAAAATCACGTTGAAAATATTCATGACCTAGGCAAGAAGATAAGGCAGGGTGATAAACACTATCGACTAAAGAATGTTGTTTTAGCCAACGAGCGACTTCCAATGCACTCTGTTCATGCTGTTTCATTCTCACGGGTAATGTTCTGAGGCCTCTTGCTGTCATATACGCAGTATCAGGATCGACACATTGTCCTAATAAATAGGCATTTTCGCTTAATTGTGCCCAGCAACGTTCATTGGCAACAGCAAAACCTAACATGCCATCAGAGTGACCAATAATGTATTTTGTTGCTGATTGAATAGAAATATCAACACCAAGCATTAATGGTTTAAGTAATATTCCCGACGCCCAAGTGTTATCAATCATAATAATGATTTCAGGGTTATATTGGCGAACTGAATTGACTATTCCTTGTAGGTCTTGAATTTCCATCGTGATTGATCCTGGCGATTCAAGAAAAACGATTTTTGTTTCAGGGCGTAGTAATTGGCTGATCGCATTGCCGACTAAAGGATCAAAATAAGTCGTTGTGACTGAGAATTTACGTAAGATCTGATCACAAAAGTTTTGTGTGGGATCGTAAGCCGAACCCGTGACAAGAATATGATCACCTTGTTCAATAAACGCGAGTATAGATTGTGTGATTGCTGCAGCACCAGAAGGAAATAATGCGCATCCTGCACCTTGTTCTAATTCTGTGAGTGCTTCTTGTAAAGCAAAGTGTGTGGTTGTGCCTCTACGACCATAAAAAAGTGCGCCTTCAGCACGTTTTTTTGTTGCATCTCGTTTTTGCGCAACGGAATCAAAAATAACAGATGATGTTCGTTGTATAATTGGATTTACTGCGCCTTGAGAATATTTTTTAGCTCGACCAGAAAGGAGGAGTGAGGTTTCTTGTTGTTTTAGCGTCATCCTTAATACCTTCTTTTAAGTGATGGTGTGTTTACCTCAAGTTAATTCATTTTTTGGATAAGTACAAAAGAGTTGCTGGGTAGTTGATAAAATTTCACGTTACGTGAAAGAACGATAATTTGTCTTAAAAATGGACAAATGGAAAAAAAATCGCCAAATAGTAATGATAATTACTATCAAAATGCTTCATGTTTGATATCATTTGAGCGTTTTCTCTTTCCTGATGGCAAACAGGATGATTGTAAGTAAACGATTTTGGGTAAGTAATGACGTAAAAATGTCATTGCTGAATAAATAAATAGATAAAAAAGAGAGTAAAAGGCCAACTGATGCGTAATTTGACAGCTTCTATTCTATTGGCAATCGGTCTGACAGGCTCTGCTTTTGCGGATACGACTCCTGCCACACCAACTGAACAGCCAACTACTGCTGCCGTTTCTTCAACAGCTTCTACACCGATAACGACTACACAGACAACAGCTACTTCCGCTACAGCCTCTACAACGGGTAATGAAGCGAAAGCAGAAAGTACTGAAACCGCTAAGCCTGAAGGTGAAAATACATCTGTAATAACGGCTGAGAATTCAGAGAATGTACCTTCAGCGACAGAAAATACACCATCAGAAGTACAACCTGAAATGGTTGCAGGTGGCGGATTTGCAGAAGATTTGTCCGTTATGGGCATGTATCGTAATGCCGATTTAGTCGTTAAAAGTGTCATGATTGGCTTACTGTTAGCCTCTATTGTTACTTGGGCACTATTTTTCGCGAAAGGTAGCTACCTGCTCTCACTGCGTCGTCGCTTAAGAAATGAGACGGCTCAGTTAGTTGAAGCTAAATCACTCAACGATGCGTTAGCAATTAGCAAAAAATTTGGTAATAAGAGTGCAACTGCTGATTTCTTTAATGATGCAGAATTGGAGCGCACTTACTCTCAAGAAAGTAAAGTGGCATCAGGCATTAAAGAACGTGTTGAAATGCGTATGGAACGTCGCGTTGCAGCAATTATCCGTGAATTAGGTCGCGGTAATGGTTACTTAGCCACAATCGGTGCAATTTCTCCTTTTATCGGCCTTTTTGGTACGGTTTGGGGGATCATGAATAGCTTTATCGGTATTGCTCATTCTCAAACGACAAATCTTGCTGTTGTTGCGCCGGGAATTGCAGAAGCGTTATTAGCAACCGCGATTGGTCTGATTGCCGCTATTCCTGCGGTTATTATTTATAACATTTTTGCTCGTATGATCGCGGGTTATCGTGGTGAAATCGGTGATATCGCAACGGGTGTGGTGACATTAGTCAGCCGTGATTTAGATATCGAAAACAGCAAAGCAAGGTAATGAATTATGGCAATGCGTCTTGGTGATGATTCAGGTGATGATAATGAATTACATGATATCAATGTGACGCCTTTTATTGATGTCATGTTGGTTCTACTCATTATCTTTATGGTGGCGGCACCTTTAGCTACTGTTGATATAAAAGTAAATTTACCCGCTTCAAGTGCTAAACCACAACCGCGCCCTGAAAAGCCTGTTTATTTAACGATTAAGTCGGATAAACAAATTTTCATTGGTGAAGAGATGGTCACACATGAAACGATGGCTAATGTGTTAGATACGATGACACAAGCAAACAAAGAGACAACAATCTTTTTCCAAGCGGATAAAACGGTTGATTATGAAACGTTAATGGCTGCAATGGATTCGCTAAGAAAAGCGGGTTATCTCAAAGTTGGGCTAGTGGGAATGGAAACCGTCTCTACAGGTGGTTAACATCTAGCAAATAAGTTATTTATCTAAGTATTATTACGCTATTTTAAAAGCACTTTATTTGTCGTTGTGAAATGATGAATAAAGTGCTTTTTTATTGTATAGGCGATATAGCATTTATATTTTTACCATTTTTAATGATTATCGATGTTATTAATAAAATTGAGTTAGAATAAAATTTAACTTTAGTATTAAATAATATTAATAATGGATAGATTAAGTTACAGAATAAATAGTTAATTAAGTTTATTGTGAGATAGCTGGCTGAATCAATTAATGCTAAGTAGATATCATTATTTGAACTCCTCTAACATTAATATTCATTAACTCTTCATTTTTTTTCATTTTTAGATTTGTTGATATCGACTTTTTAAAGTTAAATTTATCTATAACCTTGTGATTTATAATGTCTTTATTTTAATTTGATTTAAGTGTAAAAAAACTTGCGCAAAAAATCTTATTGGATATAATGCACCCACGTTACAAATTGAAATATTCTGTAACGTGTTATAACGCCTAATTTATTTATTATCTAAGTTATCCACATTTGGATACTTATTTTTTTATTGCACCAGGTAGACCGTTGTTTTCAGTCATTCTAATTTCTGGTAAGTAGATCTTATTTACTTATTCAAACCGCTACTTATCTTTGATAAGCCGTGAGTAAAATAAAACATGAAAGGCAGAGAACTACACATAGCATTTTATTATTTTAATAAATTTAGAAGCCATAACATTTCGGTGTTATGGCTTTTTTATTTTGCTTGTTATATCTGCTGTTACTGAGGCTTCTAAGACGAGGACTGCTGAGTGTGTGTTTGTTGTGCATCATTTTGCATTTTGATGCCTATTCTCAATTTATCGCTCATTGGCCACGAGATCTTGCTTGATTAAAAAACACAAACAGTTAACAAAATATTTCTCAATCTTTTAGATTTATGACCACTTCTTTTATCTATTCTCACAAAAAAAAGAAATAGGCTCCATTAAGGGATTATTTATCGAGAAATTGTATTTTTTATTCATAAAAACAACAGGGATTTAACATTAAATTTTATTTGCATTAATTTCGTTATAAATTCGATATGTTATAAAATAACTTAAAGAAATGATTACTATTATGTACTAATTAGTAATTATTAATGATCTTATCTTTGAATGTTAGCGTATATCGATATACATTGAATTTTATAGCGATTTTTCGCTAGGGTATCAGCTTATTCCAAAAACGAATATATATATAACTATATGAAAAATGATAAGAAAAATAGGTCAATTTTTGATTAAAAAGTAAACAGAGTAATAATGATTGAAAAATAATAACAAATGAAGATTGGATAAATTAGTAATTAAAATAGGCTGAAATTAAATATATTAATGTAATGATTTCTTGTTTATGAAATGCAATTTTTAACATTATTTATAATGTAATATAAAGGTTGATAATATGAAAAAAAGAGTCGGCATTATAATTAAAAAATATATTAAAACTTATTTTTAATAAATGATTTTAGAAAATGGAAAATATTAATTATTAATTTTGTATTATTTTAAATATATTGTCTTATAAATTGTTTGTTTTTTGTCTTGTTTGTAAGTTGTTAATTAATAAGAGTTTAAATTTTATTCCTCCCTGTATTTTTGAGGTAATGATAATTATTTCCATTCTTCTTATCATTATTAAATAGTATTTAAATAAATTTAAAATGACGAAATATATAAAAAGTAAGCATTAAACTTTATATTGCTGAAACGTTTTTACTCACATAAAGGAATAATTTATTTTTTAATGAATTATCGCTTGATAATGATCAAGTCATTATTGTGTCGGAGTGTTAAAAAGGCGGTGTTTTAAAATTATTCCAATTAAAAATCATCATATCAGGAGAGATATATGGCCTTGGGGAATAATGTTTTTTCCCATCATGGTATTAACCGACGCGATTTTATGAAATTGTGTGCTGCGTTGTCAGCTACCATGGGATTAAGCGGCAAAGCAGCCGCAGAAATGTCAGAAGCAATGGTGTCACCTGAACGCCCACCCGTTATCTGGATTGGTGCTCAGGAGTGTACAGGGTGTACGGAGTCTTTATTACGTGCAACTCACCCGACTCTGGAAAACCTAGTACTTGATGTTATCGCACTTGAATATCATGAAGTGCTTTCTTCAGCTTTTGGTGATCAAGCTGAAGAAAATAAACACAATGCGATGGAGAAATATAAAGGTAAGTACGTTCTCGTTGTCGATGGTTCAATCCCAGACAAAGATGGCGGTGTTTACTGTATGGTTGCAGGAAAACCTATTCTTGAGCATATCAAAGAAGCCGCTGAAGGGGCTGCTGCGATTATTGCAATTGGTTCATGTTCTGCATGGGGTGGTGTGCCAGCAACTGGGGGTAACCCAACAGGGGCTAAATCATTGGAAGCAATTTTACCGGGTAAAACCGTGATTAATATTCCAGGATGTCCACCAAATCCACATAACTTCTTAGCAACTGTTGCACATATTATTACTTTCAACAAATTGCCTAAGTTAGATAGCAAAAACAGACCGCTTTTTGCTTATGAGCGTTTAATTCACGAAAACTGTGAACGTCGCCCTCATTTTGATGCGGGTCGTTTTGCTAAAGAATTTGGTGATGAAGGTCATCGTCAAGGTTGGTGTTTATACCATTTAGGCTGTAAAGGCCCTGAAACCTATGGTAACTGCCCAACATTGGAATTCTGTGATGTCGGTGGTGGAATTTGGCCTGTGGGTATCGGTCACCCTTGTTACGGATGTAACGAAGAAGGGATTGGCTTTACTAAAGGTATTTTCCAATTAGCGAACGTTTATCAGCCAACACCAAAAGCACAAGTGCCTGATGTTAATGCAAAAGAAGGTGGCGGTGTCTCTTATGGTGCGGCTGGTTTACTGGGTGCTGTCGTGGGTGCAGTTGCGGGTGTCAGTGTGATGGCTGTGCGTCAATTAGGCCGTGACAAGAATGCCACAGGAGCCTCACAGGAGGATAAACGGTGAATAGGCGTCATTTCTTTAAGCTGGCATCAGGTGGGGTTCTTCTTGCGGGAATGGCACCCACTGTGAGTCATGCTGCGGCGCAGAACCGTCCCCCAATTCCTGGGTCTCTCGGTATGCTCTATGACTCTACACTGTGTGTAGGCTGTCAAGCATGTGTCACAAAATGTCAGGAAATTAATCACCCGGAGCCAATGGAGCGTGGTGATACTTACGCTAATGGTGATCCGATTTGGTCAAACAATGACAAATTAAGTCCTTACACAAATAACATTATTCAAATTTGGCGTGATGGTACTGGTGAAAATAAAGACCAACTGGAAAACGGTTATGCCTTTATTAAGAAACAATGTATGCATTGTGTTGATGCAAACTGTGTTTCTGTTTGTCCTGTTTCTGCGTTAACCAAAGATCCAAAAACCGGTATTGTCCATTATCACGCGGATATCTGTACAGGTTGTCGTTACTGTATGGTGGGATGCCCTTATAACATTCCAAAATACGACTATGACGATCCATTTGGTAAGCTCTATAAATGTGAGCTTTGTAACCAAAAAGGTGTTGAGCGTTTAGATAAAGGCTTATTACCAGGTTGTGTTGAAGTGTGTCCAACCGGTGCGGTTATTTTCGGTACACGAGAAGAATTGCTTGAAGAAGCAAAACGTCGTTTAGCGAAAAAAGCGGGTGAAGAATATCATTACCCACGTCAAACCATTAGTGGTGGCGATACTTATCTGCATAAAATTCCTGAATATCAAGATCATATCTATGGTGAGTTTGAAGGTGGCGGTACGCAAGTTATGGTACTTTCTGCTGTTCCTTTCGACAATTTAGGAATGCCAGAAGTCGCACCATTATCAACGGGTGCACGTTCTGAGCATATTCAACATACGCTTTATAAAGGCATGGTATTACCAATAGCAGCCCTTGCAGGGATCACCTATTTGGTTAACCGTAATAGTAAAAAACAAGAGCAGGAACACCACAAGGAGGATAACGATGTCGAGTCATGATCCTCGTCCACTTGGCGGTAAGTTATTTACTCTCGCAGTAAGAGTATTTTTACCGCTTGCTGTGCTCGGTTTTATTCTTATTGGTAAGCGTTTGGTATTAGGTCTGGGCGACGTCTCTGATCTGAATGGGGGATATCCTTGGGGTATCTGGATTGCCTTTGACTTATTGATAGGAACAGGCTTTGCATGTGGTGGTTGGGCACTTGCATGGGCTGTTTATGTCTTTAATAAAGGGGAATTTCACCCATTAGTGCGTCCTGCATTGTTAGCGAGCTTGTTCGGCTATTCATTAGGTGGTTTATCCATTGCTATTGATATCGGTCGTTATTGGAACATGCCTCACTTCTTTATGCCGCAATACTTTAACGTTAACTCCGTGTTGTTTGAAACAGCGACCTGTATGACCATCTACATTATGGTGATGGCATTAGAATTCTTACCTGCGTTATTAGAACGTTTAGGCTGGAAAGTGTCGTTAAAACGTCTTAACAAAGCGATGTTCTTTATTATTGGTCTTGGTGCTTTACTGCCAACCATGCACCAATCTTCAATGGGATCATTAATGATTTCAGCGGGTTGGAAAGTACATCCATTGTGGCAATCTTATGAGATGTTACCGCTGTTTTCTCTGTTAACGGCTTTCCTCCTTGGTTTCACTATCGTTATTTTTGAAGGCTCTTTATTAAAAGCAAGCCGTACCATGAATGATGATGAAACACCGCTATTTACCAAGTTAACAAAAGTGATCGAAGTGTTACTGATCGCATTCTTGGTATGTCGCTGGGGTGAAATTATTTGGAACGGTAAACTGAGCTATATCGGAAATGGAGATATGTTCTCGTGGTTATTCATTGCTGAAAGTGTATTGTTATTAATTCCTCTCATTTTGATGCATTTAAATAATAACCGCCGTAGTCCAAGAATGCTGTTTGTTTGTGCTTTATTTATCTTAATTGGCGCAGCAATGTGGCGTATGAACTACTCTTTAGTTGCTTACAATCCAGGCAATGGTTACCACTATTTCCCAACAGCAAGCGAATTGCTGATTTCTATTGGTTTCGTTGCATTTGAAGTAACCGCTTACATTCTTATTATCCGTTTATTGCCGGTTTTACCTGCACAAACAGATTCAAATATACAATTAAAAAAGGCTGAGGTTAAATCATGAGCCAACGCATTACTATTGATCCTATTACCCGTATTGAAGGGCATTTACGCGTCGATTGTGAAATTGATAACGGAAAAGTTGTTAAGGCTTGGTCTTCCGGTACCATGTGGCGCGGAATGGAGGAGATCCTAAAAGGAAGCGATCCTCGTGATGCATGGATAATCGTGCAACGTATTTGTGGTGTTTGTACGACAGTTCACGCAATTGCCTCAGTACGTGCTGTTGAAGATGCCTTAGGTATGGATATTCCTGTCAATGCGCAGTATATCCGCAATATTATTTTGGCTTCTCATATTCTTCATGACCATATCGTTCACTTCTATCAGCTTTCTGCGATGGACTGGGTTGATATTACTTCGGCATTACAAGCGGATCCTGAAAAAGCGTCAGCAATGCTGAAAGGTGTTTCTAAGTGGCAATTGAACTCTGCTGAAGAATTCAGAAAAGTTCAGAAGAAAATTCAAGATCTGGTTGACAGCGGTCAGTTAGGTATTTTCGCTAATGGCTATTGGGGTCACTCAGCCATGAAATTACCACCAGAAGTTAACCTGATTGCTGTTGCTCACTATCTGCAAGCTCTTGAATGTCAGCGTGATGCAAACCGTATTGTAGCGGTTCTTGGTGGTAAAACACCTCATATTCAAAACTTGGCTGTGGGTGGTGTTGCTAACCCAATTAACCTTGATGCACCAAGTGTTCTTAACTTAGAACGTTTAATGTATGTGAAGCACTTTATCGATAATCTTGGCGATTTTATTGAACAAGTTTATAAAGTCGATACTGCAATTTTTGCTGCTTATTACCCAGAGTGGCTAAAAATTGGTAAAGGTGCGAACTACTATTTATCTGTACCTGAGTTACCAATCAACGGTAATAATACCGAGTTTTTATTATCTGGTGGTTATATGGAAGGCGTTGATTTCTCAACGTATCGTCCAATTAAAAACTGGAAAGATGAAAACTTGAAAGAGGGTATTGAAGAAAGTGGTAAACACGCATGGTATGAAGATGATGAACCATTAAAACCATGGGAAGGTTTAACTCGTCCTAAATATACTGGTTGGGATGAAAACAATAAATACTCATGGGTTAAATCACCAACATTCTATGGTAAACCTGTCGAAGTGGGAACATTAGCATGGTTAGTATGTGGTTTAGCAGGTAAGCATGAAGGGACTGTTAAACACTATAACGAAGTTAATGAAATCTATACTAAATTAACAGGTGAAACACTGGTTAATGAGCAGTTAGAGTCAACTTGGGGTCGTATTATTGGACGTACTGTTCATGCTTGCGTATTACAAGATTCTCTAAACTTCTTATGGCAATCATTGGTTGATAATATTGGTCGTGGTGATACTACTGCCTTTATTAAACCAGAGTTTGAACCAGGCAAAGAGTATCGTGGTGTTGGTTTTGAAGAAGCTTCTCGCGGTATGTTATCTCACTGGATCGTGTTTAAAGACGGTAAAATCACTAACTATCAGGCAGTTGTTCCATCAACATGGAATGCGGGTCCTCGTAACTTTAATGATGAACCGGGTCCTTATGAGTTATCTCTTGTTGGTACACCTGTTGCTGATCCGAAAAAACCATTAGAAGTGGTAAGAACGATCCACTCCTTTGACCCATGTATGGCGTGTGCTGTGCATATGGTTGATTTAACAGGCAAAGAACTCAGTAAGGTGAAGGTATTATAATGCGAACTCTCGTCTTAGGCATTGGTAATTTATTACTAAGCGATGAAGGCATTGGTGTTCGTATAGTAGAAGCGCTCGAAGAGCGCTTCTCTTTACCAGAGAACGTCGATGTTATTGATGGTGGCACATCAGGTATGGAAATCTTGCAAGATATCGCTGCAAGAGATCTCCTGATTGTTGCCGATGCGGTAAGAAGCAATCATGAACCAGGCAGTATTTTTGTGTTACATGATGATGATGTTCCAGCACTTTTTACACAGAAGATCTCGCCTCATCAGCTAGGTTTATCTGATGTATTAATGGCACTGCGTATGACAGATGAATTTCCACGTAAACTGATTTTAGTGGGAATTGAACCTGCATCATTAGAGCCAAGCATGTCGCTGTCTGACATTGGTGAGAAATCAATGGAAATAGCACTAGAACATGTCGTGAATATTTTGCGTGAATATGGCATTTCTGTCACACCTAAAGAGGTAACAGCATGAATGAATTAAGCTGGGATATCATAGGATATGATGAACCGCCTGTTGAGCAACTTGAAGCGCGTTTTAGTGAAATCGCTGACAAAGAGATGAAAGGGCTTCCTTTTTATCGTGAAGGCATTCCTGTAAAAGCGGGAGGCTTTACTTTATTTGAAAATCAGTGGATTGGTGCTGTTCTTACTCCTTGGATGTTAGAGCTTGTCGTTTTCCCGGGGCCTTCACAAGAATGGCCACACCGAAAAGTAGGTGATCGCATTGGGTTAGAATTACCATGTGGTCAGATAAAATTCGTTGTGGGTGAGCTTGCCGAGGGAATGCAGTACCTTGCTTGTTCATTAATGTCGCCACTTGATAGACATTTAGCAGCGGAACATGCTGTTGAGTTGGTTGAAAATAGTGTAAAAATGGCTCTTTCTCTTCCTGTTCAGACACAATCCGTAGCAGAAGTTGATTTAAGTCGTCGTTCTCTCTTCCGTGGTCAGTTAAGATCATAGAGTAGAAATTTTACGCGACACAGAGTCACATTCTTCTTATTGAATAGTACAGGAGTCAGAATATGTGTAGCACTTGCGGTTGTGGTGAAGGCAATGTCAGAATTGAAGGTGTAGAACCTCATTCACATGAGCACCACCATCATCACTCTCATGACCATGATCATCACGACCACGGTCATCATCATGATCACGGCCATCATGGGCATGATCACCATCATGAACACAATGCTACTCCAGCGAATACTGTTCATAAATATATTGATAAGTCTGAACAAAAGCATAAGCATAACTACGAGACCAATGGTCAGCCTATCATTGTTCATCATCACTATTATCATAACAGTGGTGATGTTCACCTCCATTTTCATAACGATGCACAGCTAAACGAAACACCTGTTTTCCATGAACATCATCATGGACATGACGATCATCATCATCATGATCACGACCATTCACACAGCCACGACCATTCACATAGTCACTCTCACGAACATCAGCACGATCATGAGCATGAAGAGCAATTTAGCCCAGTGATTGAAAATCAGAATATGCATTATGGCCAAGGTGAAGCAGGGACACATGCTCCCGGTATTAGCCAAAAGCGTATGCTAAAAATTGAAATGGACGTGTTAGATAAAAATAACCGAATTGCTGTTCATAACCGCGAACATTTTGAACAACAAAATGTGTTGGCATTAAACCTCGTTTCAAGCCCCGGTTCTGGCAAAACCACACTGTTAACACAAACGTTAAAACAGTTAGCGCAACGTGTTCCTTGCGCCGTGATCGAAGGCGATCAGCAAACCACCAATGATGCGGATCGTATCCGTGAAACCGGTGTACCTGCGATCCAAGTGAATACAGGTAAAGGTTGTCACCTTGATGCTCAAATGGTGCATGATGCGACACACCAATTAGGCTTACAAAACAACAGCGTTCTCTTTATTGAAAATGTGGGTAACTTAGTGTGCCCAGCCAGTTTTGATCTGGGTGAAAAGCATAAAGTGGCTATTCTTTCTGTCACTGAAGGTGAAGATAAGCCACTGAAATATCCGCATATGTTTGCTGCGTCTGATTTAATGATTATCAACAAAATTGATTTAGTACCCCATTTGAATATTGATGTTCAAGCCTGTATTGAATCAGCTCGTCGTGTTAACCCAAATATCGAAATCATTGCGTTATCAGCAACAACAGGTGAAGGCATGGAAGAGTGGTTAACTTGGTTGGAGAGTCGTTTATGTGCCTAGGTGTTCCAGCTAAAATAGTTGAGGTGGGCGAAGACGTCCACCAACTCGCTTATGCTGAAGTCAGTGGCGTCAAACGTGCTGTTAATATTTCGATGGTATGTGAAGGCGAACCTAGTGAATTATTAGGCAAATGGGTACTTATTCATGTGGGATTTGCCATGAGTATTCTTGATGAACAAGAAGCACAAGATACCCTTGATGCATTACAGCATGTTTATGGTGTGACCCTCGAAGAGGCTGATGATGCAGTACGTTGATGAATTTCGTGATCCTGAACTTGCGAAAGCTTTACTGACCCAAATTCGTGAAACTATTTCACAATGGCCTCAGCCAATTACACGTCCATTACAAATTATGGAAGTGTGTGGTGGGCATACTCATGCCATTTTTAAATTTGGTCTAGACCGCTTATTACCAGAAGAAATTGAATTTGTTCATGGACCGGGTTGTCCTGTTTGTGTATTACCGATGGGGCGAATTGATGCATGTTTAGAAATCGCAGCCCGTCCTGACGTGATTTTCTGTACTTTTGGTGATGCAATGCGAGTACCGGGACGTAATGGCTCGATGCTTGATGCGCGTCGTCGTGGTTGTGATATTCGCATTGTCTATTCGCCGCTCGATTCACTCAAAATTGCACAAGATAACCCAGATAAACAAGTTGTTTTCTTCGGTTTAGGTTTTGAAACGACAATGCCAAGTACTGCCATGACGCTACAACAAGCGAAATTGCGCGGACTTAAAAACTTTTCTCTATTTTGTCAGCACATTACTATCGTACCTACTTTACGTTGTCTACTAGAGCAAGATGATGTTCGCATTGATGGCTTTATTGCACCGGGACATGTGAGTATGGTAATTGGCTGTACACCATATCAACCGCTATGTGATGAATTTGAAAAGCCTTTTGTGGTGACAGGATTTGAACCGTTAGACTTATTGCAAGCTATACTGATGGTTATTAAACAGCTTAAAGCAAAAGCAGAAAATGCAGATTATGTTTTAAGTATTGAAAATCAATATAGTCGCATTGTACCAAACGAAGGTAATAAGTTGGCTCAAAAAGCACTTAGTGAAGTGTTTATGTTAAAAGAAACCAGTGAATGGCGTGGATTGGGTGAAATCCCAATGTCAGGTATTCAATTAACACCAGCTTATTCTGAGTTTGATGCTGAATTACGTTTTACACCCGCACCACAGAAAGTGGCAGATAATCCACAATCTCGCTGTGGCGATGTGTTAACAGGACGATGCAAACCTTCCGATTGCCCACTCTTTGGTAAAAGTTGTACACCAGAAACGGCATTGGGTGCCTTGATGGTATCATCAGAAGGTGCATGTGCGGCTTATTATCAGTATCGCCGTGAAGGTAATATATGAAACAACCTGATGAAATCACTTTAGCCCAAGGAAATGGTGGGCAAGGTATGCAACAACTGATCGAAGGCCTGTTTTTAAAAGCGTTCGATAATCCATTATTAAATGAAAAAGAAGATCAAGCACGGATCGCGTTAAATGAGTTAACTACGCTTGGCGATCGTCTTGCATTTAGTACAGACAGCTATGTCATCGATCCCATTATTTTCCCTGGTGGAAATATTGGTAAATTATCTGTTTGTGGTACGGCTAACGATCTTTCTGTTGGTGGTGCGGTTCCTCGTTACCTTTCATGTGGTTTTATTCTTGAAGAAGGGCTTCCATTTGAAACCCTCGAAACCCTTGTTATGGCGATGGCGAAAGCAGCAACGCAAGCAGGAATACAAATTGTTACCGGAGATACAAAAGTGGTTCCTCGTGGTGCTGCAGATAAGATCTTTATTAATACTGCGGGTATTGGGGTTATTCCAACCACAATTAATTGGGCTGCAAGTAATATCAAAGCTGGTGATAAGATCTTAGTGAGCGGTACGATTGGTGATCACGGGGCAACAATTCTGAATCTTCGTGAAAACTTAGGATTAGAAGCGGATCTACAAAGTGATTGTGCTGTTCTTGAGCCAATGATTGCGCCGCTACGTCAAATTAAAGGTATTCGCGCATTACGTGATGCAACACGAGGCGGAGTGACTGCAATTTTACATGAGTTTGCTCAAGCCAGTGGTTGTGGCATGAATGTGCATGAAAATAAATTACCAATGAAACAATCTGTTCGTGGCGTTTGTGAATTATTAGGGCTTGAAGCACTGAATTTTGCTAACGAAGGAAAAATTGTTTTAGTGGTATCCCCAGAAGCTGAAGCCCAAGTACTTGAAGCATTACATCAACATACTTTAGGTAAAGACGCTTGTACTATCGGTGAAGTGACCGAGGATAATTATATTCGATTAACAGGAATTTTCGGGACTAGCCGGATCCTTGACTTACCTTATAACGAACCATTACCTCGTATTTGCTAATCACTTCTTTCCCACTTATAGATTGAATGATCAGACGATTTATAAGTGGGATAAGTCTCCTATCTGTTACAAAAAATTTGTTATAACGCAAATTTCTCTCATTTATCTGAATATTGACTCTTTGATAAAAAAATTATCGGAGTAACATGTGCAGCCAATCCTACTGCGTGGAGAGGGTCTCTCGTAGAGGTAAGTTCTAGGAAAAAACATGTCTTGGTCAGAATTTAAATCCCAGTACCTGATCCGTTTTTGGAAGCCCCTTCCAGCAGTGATCGCGGCAGGTATCTTATCAACTTACTATTTTGGTTTAACCGGCACTTTTTGGGCTGTCACGGGGGAATTTACTCGTTGGGGCGGTCACGTAATGCAATGGTTTGGTGCTCATCCTGAAGAATGGGGTTATTTTAAAATCATTGGTCTTGAAGGTACGCCATTAACGCGTATTGACGGTGTGATGATTATCGGGATGTTTGGCGGTTGTATTATGGCCGCTCTTTGGGCCAACAACGTCAAACTTCGCCATCCTCAACATAAAATTCGCATTCTTCAAGCGGTTCTAGGTGGGATCATCGCGGGTTTTGGTGCTCGTCTAGCAATGGGCTGTAACCTTGCCGCCTTCTTTACGGGTATTCCACAGTTCTCTTTACATGCTTGGTTTTTTGCGGTTGCAACGGCAGTTGGTTCTTACTTTGGCGCCAAGTTATCATTGATGCCTCTGTTCCGTATTCCAGTAAAATTGCAAAAAGTCAGCCAAGCTTCACCCATTACTCAAGATAAACAACGTGCGAAACGTCGTTTTAGATTGGGAATGATTATCTTTTTTGCCATGATTGCGTGGTCTTTAATTATTCTCTTTGATTCACCAAAACTAGGTTTCGCGATGCTAGGCGGTATTGGTTTTGGTATTTTAATTGAACGTGCGCAAATCTGTTTTACTTCTGCTTTCCGTGACTTATGGATAACAGGCAGAACCCATATGGCAAAAGCGATTATCAT
Organism: Proteus sp. TJ1640; assembly: GCF_003144445.1. Lineage (NCBI taxonomy): Bacteria > Pseudomonadati > Pseudomonadota > Gammaproteobacteria > Enterobacterales > Morganellaceae > Proteus > Proteus sp. TJ1640. The sequence continues at coordinate 246,998 of NZ_PENY01000010.1, read as the reverse complement.
CGGTATGGCAGTCAGTGCCATTGGGATCTTCAGTTATGTGCAATTAGGTGCATCACCGAAAATTATGTGGGCAGGGCCGAATGCTGTCATTGGTGGCTTACTCTTTGGTTTCGGTATTGTACTTGCTGGTGGGTGTGAAACAGGATGGATGTATCGTGCCGTTGAAGGTCAAATTCACTTTTGGTGGGTTGGATTAGGTAACGTAATCGGTTCAACATTACTGGCTTATTATTGGGATGATTTTGCCTCAGTGATCGCAACGGATTATGACAAAATTAATTTACTTGATACCTTTGGCCCTGTGGGGGGATTAGGTGTGACGTATCTGATGCTTGGTGTGTCATTTGCATTATTACTTTGGTGGGAAAAACACTTTTTCCGTAAAAAAGCCCAACAAGCACAATCTATTTCAACGCAGATTAATAAGGAAATTGCATGAGCCAGAAAGACACTATTATTCCTGATTATCGTCTAGATATGGTCGGTGAACCTTGTCCTTATCCTGCGGTGGCAACACTCGAAGCCATGCCATCACTGAAAAAAGGCGAAATATTAGAAGTGGTGAGTGATTGCCCTCAATCAATCAATAATATTCCACTTGATGCGAAAAACTATGGTTATACCGTGTTAGATATTCAACAAGATGGTCCAACTATTCGTTATTTAATTCAAAAATAAATTATATTTTTATTAGATAAAAAAACAGCCTATACATCGTGAATGATAGGCTGTTTTCTTGAGAAAAGGTTATTATTCGGCTTCGCCACCTAGCACTTCAATGACTCGTTCAATCAGTGCACTTAATTCACCCGTCATTAAAACAAAATCAGCATCAAAACGTTGGGCGAAATCGGCTTTATCAATATCATCATTTTGCTCACGTAAAGTCTCACTGAATTTAATACGTTTGATAGAGCCATCATCACATAGCATAAATTGAAGGCGATCTTCCCAATCGACAGAAAGTTTGGTGACAAATTTTCCTGCTTCAATATGTGTCGCGATTTCGTCAGAAACTAGTTCTTGTTTTTTACAACGAATAACACCGCCTTCTTCTAGCACTGCTTTTAGCTCCGCTTCATCCATCAAAGTAAAACCGGCTGGAAGTTCTCCAGAGCGTACCCACTCTGTCATTTTTAATTCAACAGATTCATTAAAATTCAGTGGTACTACGGGTAATGAACCTAATGTTTTACGTAGCAAGGCTAAGTTATCTTCAGCTCGTTTTGCACTGCCTGAATCAACAATAACGAGTTGTTTTTCTAAATCTAGCCAAATAAATGTTTGTGAGAATTTACTAAATGCACGAGGGAGTAGGGTATGTATCACTTCATCTTTTAAGGTGGCTTTCTCTGTTTTTTTCAGTTTACGACCTTGTTCACCTTCAAGTTTTTCAACTTTGTCTTGCAGTGCTTGTTTAATGACTGTCGCAGGTAAGATTTTGTCTTCTTTCCGTGCACACATCATGACTTGTTTGCCTGCAACATGGATAAGCGCTTCACCACGATCGCCCATCGGTGAAACCCAACCTGTTCTGGTCATATCTTGGCTACTGCAAGGTGTGAATGCCAATGAAGCAAGCTGTTGTTCTAACTCATCCATTGACAGTGCTATCTCTTTATTTAAGCGATAGACCAAAATATTTTTAAACCACAGCATTTGACATTCCCCTTAATCATTATTTACCGCATTATGATACTGAATGTTGAGGGTATCTAAAAGGTAATATCCCTTAAAAGAAAATATCCATAATGTTATTTAATAAAAAAAGAGAAAAGCTGAAACGAATAATCAGTAAAATTACTCAATGATAATGATTTTTATTCTTGTTTAAGTTAAATTAACTAAGAGCATTAATAATGGAATAACGTGATTTTTAGCATAATTTTTTATGTGATATTAATCACGTAATTTTATCTTTACACTATTTTTTGTTTACAATATGAAATCACTTTCAGATTTATCTCTGCATTAATTTACAAAACAAAAATCTTCTTGACGCTCTATTGTGATAATTGTCACAAAATAAAGAAAATATAAAGAGTGATTTTTCACAAATAACGTGGTGACTTAGATCACAAAATTGAACATTTATTTTTTAAATATCGTCAAAATAGCACGATTGGTCTTTTTATATTAACTTGGGTTATAGTTTAACATTTGTAATGTTTTTCAGTGTTTCTTTGTCACCTTTATGCATTGATTAGATATTGTGATTGAATGATGTTCTTGTGCTTCTCTTTTTAATATTTGTAGCTAATTATTCTTTTTTTGAGTGAGTGTTACGCGTTACCACTAGTTAAATTGTATTTAAATGTGATTTTGCTTTTATTTAAATAAGAAATAAATATAAAGATAAAAAATTATTAATTAGAAAGAACAATATTTAAATCTTTAGTGTTATTTATTTAGTGGTTAAAATTAATACTTCCTTTTAAATATATTAAATAAGGAGATAAATTTTTTATTAGCAAAAAAAAGAGTCTTATAAAGAAATGAAATATAAAAGAAAAATTCAAAAGTACTATTTTTAAAAAGTTGATTAAGTTCAAAAAACACGTATCTTTACCTTTAATTGTGATACCTGTCACTTGGGTATGTAACCATGAAAATGCACATTGGTGTAATTGTGGACTGCATCACGAAAGAAGGGCTTTTTTTTGAGTAACATGCCAACGAAAACTCAACAACCTATTTCTTTTCCTAACAGAAATAAAAGCAATGCCCTTATTTAAATATAATGAGGATATTATTTTTGTGTCTTATTGGTGAATATCTCTGTGTCAAGGAAATGAAAGCCTATAAGAAAATAAGTAGAGTAATAATAGTCGTTATAAAAATGATCAGTTGTAAAAGCGATTTTCTTGTTTGAGATCCGTGGCGGCGGCTCTTTGAACTGAATTTAGGGTTAATGATAGACGGCGGTATTATTTTTAACCTTAAAAAGGAAATCATAAAACTATAGAAAATAGATGGGTATTTTAATCATGAAAAGCTTGAAGCCTCTAGCAGCACTGGTTGGGTTGTTGGTTCTTTCTGGATCGGCAAACGCAGTAAACGTGTATAACGATAAAGGTACACGTTTTGATGTAAACGGTCAGTTCCGTTTAAAAACACAAGTGACTAGCAAAGATCACGAAATGCGTATGCGTGATGACGGTAGCCGTATCGGTTTCTTTGGTTCACACGAACTGACTAACGATATCAAAGTTTTTGGTAAATTAGAGTGGGGCTCAGACACTCAAAAAACAAACAGTGAAAACTCTTATACCAACTTTGATCTCTATAACCGTGTTGGCTATGTTGGTTTCTCTCATCGTGATTATGGTCAAATTCAGTTTGGTCGTACTTATATTCCAATCGATTGGGTGAAAAAATCAAGCTATGGCTATGGTAATACAGGGGTATTCTACTTTAGCGATGTATTAGGTCGTGCTGTAGGTTATTCAAGTAAAGGTGTTGGTAAAAACAACTTTATGACCCGTTTACCACAAACTATTTTTGTTGAAACTAACCGTTATGAAGGCTTTAAATTAGCGGCCACCTTAACAGGTAAAGATGGTAAAGATAATGATGGCGATGGCAAAGGTGGTGATCGTAAGGTTGGGGATATTCGTCATGCATACTCAGTCGTTGGTTTCTATAAATCAACCTTCGGTTTAGAGTTTGATGCAGGTTATTCTGCCGCAATTGGTGAACCAAACTTATACCCAGATAGCGTTGTTGGTAATAAAAAACCAGAAAATAGCATCTTAGCATTTGGTGCAGAATATTTCTTCCCAGGTCGTGAGTTCTCTATTGGTTTAGACTACGGTCAGTCTCGTGGTAAAAACTCAGGTTTAACTTTAAAAGAAGGGACACCTGAAAAAGATTACAAATGGAATTCAGTCAAAGGCGATTGGAAAGCAGATCTATACGGTATTGGCGTAAAATGGCATTGGGATCGTATCGAAAGCGGTATGTATGCCGGTTACTACCTGCGTGATGGTGATGCAAACACGTTCAACTACAAAAAAGAAACCTATACTGTGGGTGTAGATAAACGTTTTGCAGTATCTAAATACAACAATTTACGTTTATTCGCTGAAATGGCATATGATGATGCACGTAGCGAAAACCCAGCTTATGAAGATAAAAAACAATATATCTTCGAAACGGGTATGCGTCTGTACTTCTAGTCCTGACAAAAGCATTACCGTTTGACAGAAGTAACCAAAGGAGAGCGATTTCGCTCTCCTGTTAACCAATATATAAGGGGTGTGTAATGGTTAAGAATGTGTTGAAAATTTCAACATTAGCAATGTTTGTCGCATTCAACGTGAATGCTGCGACAGTCGATCTTCGTATTATGGAGACGTCTGATGTTCACAGTAACTTAATCGACTTTGACTACTTCAAAGACAAACCAACAGAACAGTTTGGTTATGTTCGTACTGCTAATTTAATTAAAGCAGCAAAAGCTGAAGCAACCAATGCGATTCTAGTTGATAACGGCGACTTGATCCAAGGTAGCCCGCTGGCTGACTATCAAGCAGCTAAAGGCTTAGAAAAAGGCGAATCTCATCCAGCTCACCAGCTGATGAACACCATGGGCTACACAGTCGGTAACTTTGGTAACCATGAATTTAACTATGGTTTAGATTACCTGAAAAAAGCCATTGCTGGTGCTAAATTCCCTTACATCAACGCCAACGTGATGGATGCGAAAACAGGCAAAAACTATTTCACACCTTATATCATTGTTGATACACCAGTAAAAGATCGTGATGGTAAAGAACACACTATCAAGATTGGTTATATCGGCTTCGTACCACCACAGATCTTAATCTGGGATAAAGCCAATCTGGATGGTAAGGTCGTTGTAAATGATATTACAGAAACAGCGAAAAAATTCGTCCCTCAAATGAAAAAAGAGGGTGCTGACCTGATTGTGGCTATTCCTCACTCTGGTTTTGCGTCAGAGCCGTACAAAGCAATGGCTGAAAACTCTGTTTATTATTTAAGTGAAGTTGAAGGCATCAATGCAATTATGTTTGGTCACGCTCATGGCGTATTCCCAAGCAAAGAATTTGAAGGCATTAAAGGTGTTGATGTTGCTAAAGGGACGGTAAACGGTGTTCCTGCTGTTATGCCTGGCCAATGGGGTGATCACTTAGGTGTCGTTGATATGGTTATCAATAACGACAGCGGTAAATGGGTGATGACTGAAGCAACAGGTGAAGCACGTCCTATTTTTGATAAAGCAAACAAAAAAGCATTAGTTGAACGTGATGCTGAACTAGCTCAAATCATTGAAAAAGCACACCAAGGTACCCGTGATTTCGTGGGTAAACACATTGGTAAAGCATCTGCCAACATGTACAGCTTCTTAGCATTAGTACAAAGCGATCCAACTGTACAAATCGTTAATGATGCACAAGTTGATTACACCAAACACTTTATTCAAGGTGATCCGAACTTAGACGGTTTACCAGTATTAGGTGCAGCTGCGCCATTTAAAGCGGGTGGTCGTAAAAATGCACCAGCAGACTTCGTAGAAGTTGAAAAAGGTGACTTAACATTCCGTAACGCTGCAGACTTATATCTGTATCCAAACACATTAGTGGTTGTTAAAGCGACCGGTGCGGATGTCGTTGAGTGGTTAGAATGTTCAGCGGGTATGTGGAACCAAGTTGATCCTAACTCAACTAAACCACAAGAACTGATCAACTGGGATGGTTTCCGTACTTATAACTTCGACACCATTAGCGGTGTGAACTATAAAGTTGACTTAACTCAACCAGCTAAATATGACGTTGATTGCCAAGTGGTTAATAAAGATGCGAATCGTATCAAAGAAGTCACTTATGAAGGCAAACCAATCGATCCTAAAGCAACATTCCTGATCGCAACAAATAACTACCGTGGATACGGCGGTAAGTTTGCTGGTACAGGTGAAGCGAATATTGCGTTTGCCTCTCCAGATGAAAACCGTGCAATTTTAGCGTCTTATATTGCAAAACAAACGAAAGAAAACGGTGAAGTGGTAACTAAAGCCGCGAACAACTGGTCATTCTTACCTATTAAGACGGATAAAGTATTAGATGTACGTTTTGAAACTTCTCCAAGTGAAAAAGCCGCTGCATTTATTAAAGATTTCGCTCAATACCCAATGACTTTTGTGGAAAATGATGAAATCGGTTTTGCAATTTACAAAATTGATCTAACTGAGAAGAAATAAGCTATCAAACCTGCCCGTTCAGGGCAGGTTTTTCTTACCTTTTTGAACCAAAAGAGTGGCATTTATGACACTTTAAGGGGATTTTATGCGCTTTATAAAGCTATTACCTGCGGCTTTTGCTTTAGTGCTAGCAGGATGTGCAACGCAAGCACCTGAAATTACAGAACCATTAAAACCTCAAGCTAAATTAGTTGAAGGCGTATCTTGTATTGTACCTGATGCACCAACAGCACCTTACGACTACATTGCTGCTAATGATCGCTATGGTCAAAACAGCACAGCATCGACAGATTACTTTAAGTTAGCGATTAACTACTCACCCGCTTTTTGTGATTATAAAAGTAATAACATTAAACGTTTAAATAACGATAATGAAAAAGATCGGGCAAAACGTGAGTACGATAAATTTGAAATCCAATGCTTCTCAGATAATAAATTTGGTTGGATTGTTCATGGGCTGTGGGCTGAAACCTGTGATGGTAAATCATGGGAAGACTGCCGTGATTGGAAAGACATACGCAAACATCCTCGTTTATGTAAAGGTGATTTACCCCCTTTAGAATACTCAGCTATCAAACCTTATCTGTGTGATTCTCCGGGTATCGATCTGTTACAAGGTGAATGGGAAAAACATGGTGTGTGTGCATTTGATACACCAGATGCATTTTTTGGTAAACAAAAAGAGTTGTATGAAGCGTTAGTATTACCAGAAGGCCGTCCTTCAAACAGTGCATTGATTAAATTCTTAAAAGAACACAATCCATCACTGAAGGATAAAGAAATTCAAATTAATCGAGATGAATTCTATATCTGTTATAGCAAAGATTTCGAAGTAATTGATTGTCCGAAACGTGAATTTTGATCTTAGGGATAAATTTTAAATGAATCATAAATATAAACTCGTTGCACTTGCTGTAAGCTCAGTCTTATTAGCGGGTTGTGCAAAGAACTACGACGAAGCTAATGTTGTTGATGTGCGTGTTATCGCAATGAACGACTTCCACGGTGCACTAAAAGCGCCAGGTCCAAACAAACCTGGTGGCATCGAGCACATGGCTACGTTAATTAAAGAAATGAAGAAAGATAACCCGAACAACATCGTGGTTGCGGCGGGTGATATGGTTGGAGCAAGCCCACTGTTATCTTCAATGTTCCATGATGAGCCTTCAATCGAAGCATTATCATTAGCAGGCTTAGAAGCAACTTCTGTGGGTAACCACGAATTTGATAAAGGCATGGGCGAGTTACTGCGTAAACAAAACGGTGGTTGCCACCCAGTAACGGGTTGCCAAGGTCCAACTGAGTTTAAAGGCGCTGATTTCCAATACTTATCAGCAAACGTAACGGTTAATGAAACAGGTAAAACGTTATTTCCTGAATATGTTATCAAAGAATTCAACGGGATCCCTGTAGCCTTTATTGGTGTCACTCTAGAAGGTACTGCAGCAATCGTAACGCCTAAAGGTACTGAAGGTTTAAGTTTCCATAACGAAGCAAAAACCATCAACGCATTAGTACCTCAGTTAAAAGCACAGGGTGTTCAAGCGATTGGTGTGTTGATCCACGAAGGTGCAGCACAGCGTCGTGATGGTGGCCCAGTAAATATCAACGCATGTAATGGTATTACGGGTAAAGTACTGGGTGTTGTTGATCAATTAGATCCAGCGATTGACTTCGTTGTGACGGGTCACACTCACCAAGCTTACAACTGTACTATCAACGGTAAATCAGTGACATCTGCACAATCTAATGGTGCAATGTTAACGCGTATTGACCTGAAATTAGATAAAACAACAAAAGATGTTGTTGATGTAGAAGCTCGTAATATTTGGGTTGATAACCGCAAATATGAAAAAGATCCAGCAGTGACTAAACTGTTAGAAGCTTACGAAAAAATCGCTACTCCATTAGCTAACCGTATTATCGGTAAGTTAGAAGGTAATTTAACTAAGCAAACTAACGACGCGGGTGAATCTGCACTGGGTCAAGTTATTGCTGATGCACATTTATATACGGCTAAACCAAAAGATATGGGTGGCGCACAAATCGCGTTTATGAACAGCGGTGGTATTCGTGCTGATATGACAGGTGGTGACGTTTCTTATAACGCAATCTATACTGTACAACCATTCTCTAACGTACTGTTAACGCAAACATTAACCGGTGAGCAAATCAAGCGCCTGTTAGAACAACAGTGGGATCGTTCACGTCCACAAGTGTTAGCCGTATCTGGTAACTTCCAGTACACATGGGATAGCAAAGCATCTAATGGTAACCGTGTTATCGTTGAATCAATGAAAATTGACGGTAAACCAGTGGATATGAAAGCATCTTACCGTGTTGTCGCTAACGAATACTTAGCAACAGGTGGTAGTAACTTCTCTGTACTGAAAGAAGGTAAAGATCCAGTTTACAGCGTGCCAGATGTTGATGCAGTCGTGAAATACTTTGCTGAGCAGTCTCCAATTGCTCAACCAAAAGCGAATAACATCACACGTAAATAACGTATTTTCATACGCCTTGTGAAAATCGCACCCTTTACTTCGGTAAGGGGTGCGTAAATAAATAAAGAGAGCAAAGTGTTGAACACAAAGGGTCCATCCCTACCTTTGTATTCATTGCGCACTTTGCTCTTTTTTTATGTTTTTTATTTGCAAATGTAGGGGAGTAAACATAAGAGTCAACGCCTTTACAAGGAATAATTTGTGGTGTATTGTGTTGTTTAGCGACAAAAGATTGCATTTGGTCGTCATTATAAAGATCTAAACTTATAACGTTTTAATGTTATCAAGTTCTAAAATTATAACTGCCGTGAGGCTTGGAGTGTAAGTAATGGCTATTTCCGTAAGATTAGATGAAGACTTTGTGTCTGATGCTAAAATTCATGCGGAAGCGAAAAGCAGAAGTGTTCCTAAACAAATTGAACACTGGGCTAAAATAGGGCGTATAGCTGAAGATAACCCTGATCTGCCATATAGCTTTATCGAAGAATTGTTACTGGCACAGGCGGAAGTCGAAAACAAAAAGGTTTCTCGATATGTCCGAACCACAAAAAGAGATTGATGTTTATCAGTCAGCTCGATTTGAAAAGGCAATGAAAAAGTTGCCTGAATCAGATGTGAAAATCATTGAAGATGAAATTGATCAAATAATTGATAATCCATTGATTGGAGAACAGAAAAAAGGCGATCTTGCTTATCTCAGAGTACACAAATTTAGGCTTAATGAGTTGACTGTTTTACTCGGTTATTCATGGGTAGCCAACAAAGTTGAACTGTATCTCTTGCATATCGGTTCCCATGAAAATTTCTATGATGTTCAGAAAAAACAACGAAAGACCGATCTGAAACTAATTAAAGCATAAAAGAGTGGTGGCATAAGGCCACCACTCTTGTTTTGTGGGCATGTGTTTTGTAGGTATGTAAAAAAAAGCCCACAGTGGCTGTGGGCAAGGAATGAAAGTAAAAAGAGGGTATTATTTAGGGTCTTTTGTCAGATGTCTGTTCTAACACTTATTTGAAGATTTTAAAGCGTGCATCATCTTCCATATAATTCTTCTCAGCAGCCTCTTGTTCAATTGAACCAAAGACCATTTGCGCTCTCAATTTCCATGTTTTTGGCAGATCCCAAGTTGCATGGACTTCATCATCAATAATTGGATTGTAGTGTTGTAATGAAGCACCTACGTTCTCTGCTGCTAATGCAGTCCAAACAGAAAGTTGTGCCATACCACTTGCTTGCTCTGACCATACGGGGAAGTTCTCAGCATACAGTGGGAATTGCTCTTGCAGACCTTTTACGATATCAGTATCTTCAAAATACAAAATTGAACCCGCACCTGCGGCGAAGCTATTAATTTTTGCTTCAGTTGCACTAAATGCTTCTGCGGGTACTAATTTTTTCAGGGTATTTTTAACGATATCCCACAGTTTTTGATGTTGTTCACCAAACAGAACAACAACACGAGATGTTTGTGAGTTAAATGCTGTTGGACTCTCTTTAACCGCTTCTTTGATAATCGCAGTGACTCTGTCTTCGCTAATTGGAAGTTGATTACCTAAATGATAAATTGTTCTACGTTTTTTCATTAAATCAGTAAATGCGTTAGACATGGTTGTCTCCTTGATAAATTTGAGCGCTTAAAGCGTGTTTTAGCTTGAGCTAATCTATGGACACACTATAGGGCTTAGTAGTGACTTATTGATAGATAAAAAATTTAATCAGTTACGTCAAAATATTCGACCTAGTTTCTAACTAATTGATTTATATTCTATTTGTCTGCATATCTAAACTTAGGATCAAGTTGGCTAATACCTAACCCTCCGGCTTTCTTCACTTTAATTTGTACCGGAATACGCTCTTTCATGGCTTCTACGTGACTAATTACGCCAATAATTTTGCCGGATGCATTAAGGCTATCAAGCGCATCTAATGCAATATCTAAGGTATCAGGATCTAATGTGCCAAAGCCTTCATCTAGAAAGAGTGATTCGATTTGAGTTTTGTTACTGACCAAATCTGAAAGTGCTAAGGCGAGTGATAAACTGACTAAGAAACTTTCGCCACCAGAGAGAGTACGTGTATCTCGTAGTGCATCTGCTTGCCATGTGTCTGCAATTTGTAGTTCAAGGCTTGCAGGTGTTTTGCGTTGCAAGAAGTAACGCCCATGAAGCTTTTCTAAACGACGGTTAGCCAAATAAATGAGATGATCAAGCGTTAAGCCTTGGGCAAAACGGCTAAACTTATCTCCTGATGCAGATCCCACTAATTCGTTTAAATAACTCCAGTCATCAAATTGAGCTTGCTGTTTAGCAATATGGGTCAGTAGGCTTTGTTGCTCTTTACGTTTTTCCTCGTCAGCTCGTAGTTGCTCTTGAATACGAAACTTCGTTTCTTGTAATTGAATAAGTTGTGTTTCTAACAGTAATAACTGAGCGGTAATTTGTTCAAAATTTTGTTGTGTTATCAAGATTGGTTGTTGTGATAAGTGTTGTTGATAGGCATTTTCTTGTGTATCTAAACGCGTTTTTTCTTGCAACAGTTTATCAAGGCGTTGTTTTTGTTGCTCTTGTAAACGGTGTCTTTCCTCGGTGGATAACAGAGAGGTTAGAAATGCATTTTCGTCAGCAAACGGGCTATTTTTTAACGCATATTGATATTGTTCAATAATGTCTTGTGAACACGTTTGTAACCGTTGTAACGATTTTTCATTTTCCTGATATTGACCAATAAGCTGATTTAAACGGATTTCGAGTCGGTTTTTTTCTTCACTATATTGCTCAATTTGTTTTTGTAACGATAGACTCCGTTTATCCAACTCATTACGTGCATCTTCGGTGGTTTGTGTCCCGAATAAAGCTTGGCGCTGTGCTTTTAGCTGCGCTTGTTGCTGGTGTAATTGTTGTAAATGGACTAAAACAGCATCAAGTTCTTTTTGAATTTCAGATAAATAGCGTTTTCTCTCTTCCTGCGTTGATAGCAATTCGCGGATGGTTTGTTGTAATTCGTGATGTGTTTTTAAGGTTGATTGATATTGTTGGCTCTCTTCTTTACGTGAAGTAAGCCATTGAATTTTATCTTCAAACTCCTTTAATTCATAACCTTGCTGTTTAACAAGGGATTGAAGATCCTGCGCTAACTGAGTTTGTTGCTGAAGATATTGCGCTGTTTGTTGTTGTTTATTGGAAACTTCTTTCTGTTGCTGAGCAAATTCATTTTGTTGATGAAGAACAGTTTGCTGTTGTTGATTAAATTGCTCTTTGTTATCAGATAATAGTTTGTATTCTTGCTGAATTTTGGCTTCTAATGCTTGGTAATTTACTCGTTTTTGCGTCAGTAAATTATCTTCTTTCTTAAGTTCTGAATCTAATTGAATTAGAGCTGTTTCTTCGCAGCCGACATCCGGTAATGCATAAGTTTGCGCTACATCACGCCATTGTTGTGTTAATGACGTAATATCTTGTGTGAGTTGCTTAAGTTCGTGACATAACTTTTCGTTTTGAGCTTGATAGTTAGTACACTGCGTTTTTTGTTCTACTAACTCTATTGTTAATGCATGAACTTGTTGCGTTAAAATATCTAACCGTGTTTTTGTTTCATCAGGTTTAATTTCTTTATATTTTTCAACATAAGGATGTTCAGTTGAACCACAAACAGGACATGGGGTGTCTTTAACTAAGCGTTGTCTCTCTTCTTCATATTCCGCTAATTTTCGTATTAAAAGATAATTATCATTTAAATCTTTATGATGTTGCTCTTTTTCTTTTAAAACGATGCTATTTTTACTGATATTTTCAGTGAGCATAGCTATTTTTTGCAGGTTTTCTGAATAACTTTTTTGCTGCTGATGTTCAGCTTTTATAGCACGCTCTAATTGAGCTTGTAATCCCATCAGTTTAGCAAGGGCATTTCTTTGTTGTGATATTTGCTGTAAACGAGGAGGGATATCTGTAATTGCATCAGCTTTATTTTGTTGCTCAAGTTGTGTTTGCAACGCCTTTAATTGCTGTTGCTGTAAATTAAGACTGTGTTGTTGTTGCTCTAGTGCTTTAGTTGCTTTTTCTAAGGCGAGTTTGAGAGTGTGTTCTTTTTCTTGCTCTGTTTTTTCACTCTTTTTGCTAATAAGATATTTTTCTGTGACTTCATCATATTGCTCAAAATAGCGTTGCCATAAAGGTAGATTTTCAGCAAGTTGAGCATAAGCCGTATGTTGGCTTAAATAATTATTTAATTCACGGGCTTGTTTTTGTGATGTTGTTAATTGGTGTGCTGTTGATTGAATTTTTTCCAGATATTCTGATTGTGTTTTTTCGAGTGCACTTTTTTGCTGTGTTTTTGCTGAAATATCTTGTTGTAGCAAAGCTAATTGATTATCTAATGGCGCCACTTTTTCACGAATAAGTTGTAATATTTGCTGTTTCTTCTCATCGTGTTGTTTAAATGTGTTACGTGCTTCGATTAAATGCTGATTAATTGGTTGGCTTTGTTGTTCAATAAGCTGTTTTTCTGCTTTTAGTGCTGAGAGTTGTGACGCAATATAGGCTTGTTCTTTTAATAGGCGATTTTTTTCATCATAAATTGGACGGATTTTTTCTGCAGGTTCGCTATTTTCAAGACGTTGAATATCGGGTTTGGCAGCAACTAATGCTTCTTGTGCTAAGTTAACCTCGGTTTGCGCTAGCGCTTTATTTTTATTGAGTTCAATTTCTTTTTCTTGCCACTGTTTTGCTACTTGATATTCCTGTTGTTCTTTTTGTAAGAGGCTCTCTTTGGCAAAAAGATTAGTCTGTTCAGTTAATAAAGCTTGGCGAGCATTTTCATCTAATAACGCCATCATTTCAGCTTTCTGTTTTAGTGTTTTTAATGCTTGTTCTTCTTCACGCCAATGTTTAAATATAGATTGGGATATATGGCGATAAATATCTGTACCAGTGAGTTCTTCGAGTAACTCTGCGCGAGATTTATCATCTGCATTTAAAAAAGCCGCAAATTGCCCTTGGGAAAGCAACATAGATTTAGTGAAACGATCAAAATCAAGTCCTGTAATATTAATGATCATCTCTTTTACTTGGCTTATTTTGCTTGCCAATATTTTGTCTTCATCTCCTGCTATATTTATTTTAACAAGTTCGGCTTGTGGTGCTTGAAGATTGCCATCTTCTTTATAATTAGCACGGCGTTGTTCCCAAAATGCACGATAAGCCACACCTTTGACTTCAAATTCAACTTCTGCCAAACATTCTGCAGTATGGCGTGTCATTAGCTCATTTTGTGATTGTGTTACTTTATCTAATCGTGGGGTTCTATGATAAAGCGCCAAACTAATGGCATCTAACAGAGTAGTTTTTCCCGCACCGGTAGGGCCTGTAATGGCAAATAATCCGTTGCTAACAAAAGGCTCTTGGTTAAAGTTAATTTTCCATTCACCTTTTAAGGAGTTAATATTTTTAAAGCGCAGACTTAAGATTTTCATTTTGCTTCGTTATCCTCTCGTTCTGCCATTTCAACTGCTTGTTTAAACAATGTGGTTAATCGCGTTTTAGTTTCTTCTGAATCAAACTCATGTTGTTCTAAACGTCTTTCAAAAACATCATAGACTGTTAATTCTGTCAGTGTTTCTTTTTCATTTTGAGTGAGTACTTGGCGTTGTTTTCTGGCTCTTCTTAATAAAACCACATCAAAAAGCGGATCGTTAGTTAGCTCTTGAATTCGAGCTTGTATATCACTGAGATAATCTTGAGTTGAGACTTCGATATCCAACCAAATAGTGGTGTCTAATTCATTGTATTGTTTTTTTAGATCCTCAAGTTGTATCGCTATCTCTTTTAATGAACCACTTATAGTGCGTAGTAATTGAAACTCAGGAATAGGTAATAGTGTGAGGTTAGTTAATTTATCTTGTTCAAAATCGATAAGGCAGACACTTTTTTGTTGCCCACTTTCATCAAAACTTAAAGGAATTGGAGAACCACTGTAACGAATATGCCCTGATTTATTCACCACTTGAGGGCGATGAATATGACCAAGAGCGATGTAGTCAAATTCAGGGAATAGGGTTGCAGAAAAAGCTTCTAAAGTACCAATATAAATTTCTCGTACGGAATCGCTCACGCTTGCACCAATGGTTGTCAGGTGACCTGTCGCAATAATAGGGATCTTGGCGTTCAATTGTTCACGTAAATCGAGAGCTGCTTGATATTGAACTTGATAATAATCAGCAATCGCTTCTTTTAGCGCGTTTTGTTTTTCAGCACTGGATTGCCCACTTCGGCTCGTTATCATATCTCTAGGGCGTAGATAAGGGATCGCACAAAGTAATGCGCCTGGCATGTTATCTTTTTGACGAAGAATGATCGGGGTTTGTGGTGTTTCAGCATGAACATTGGCAATAACTGTCGTATTTAAACATGCCAATAGTGATTTTGATTCATTGAGTGTCGCGACAGAGTCGTGATTACCCCCTAGAATAACAAGCTGACATTGTGTATCTCGAATAGCAACAACAAAACGATTATACAGCTCTCTGGCATAACTTGGTGGGGAGCCGGTATCAAATATGTCACCAGCAACAATTAGAGCATCAACTTGATGAACTTTGATTTGTACTAATAACCAATCGAGAAATTGTTGATGTTCTTGTGCGCGGGTTTTAGTAAAAAAATATTGTCCTAAATGCCAGTCTGATGTGTGAATAATCCGCATTGCTATCCCTCTTTTTTATTTGATGAAGAGTATAGCGCACCTTGCTTTTTTAGTGAAAACTCAACAATAAGCCTTCTTTTCGAGTGATATTTCGCCAAAAAATGGTTTATTTACCTTAACAATGGGGATCTATTTCAGTAATGTTAAGGTTAGTCATAAATCTGTCATAAAAGTGCATCATAATCATTTTGACCCTCTATATACATTACACAGGATAGAGTATGGCAAGGCGTATTCTTGTTGTTGAAGATGAAACCGCAATTCGAGAGATGATCTGTTTTGTTTTGGAACAAAATGGTTTTCAACCGATTGAAGCAGAAGACTATGATTCTGCATTGAGCTTTCTTATTGATCCTTACCCTGATCTGGTTTTATTAGATTGGATGATCCCCGGAGGATCTGGTTTGCAGATAATAAAACAGATGAAACGGGAAAGTAATACCCGCGATATTCCAATTATTATGCTAACGGCAAAAGGGGAAGAAGAAGATAAAGTCCAAGGCTTAGAAACGGGTGCTGATGATTATGTTATCAAACCCTTTTCACCTAAAGAGCTTGTCGCCCGTGTGAAGGCAATTTTACGGCGTTTATCACCAATGTCTGCGGAAGATGTCATAGAATTCAATGGATTATCGCTTGATCCAATTTCTCATCGAGTAACAAGTCAAGACAAACCGATTGATATGGGGCCCACTGAATTTAAACTCCTGCACTTTTTTATGACACATCCCGAACGTGTATACAGTAGAGAACAACTGCTAAACTACGTTTGGGGAACGAATGTTTATGTCGAAGACCGTACTGTTGATGTGCATATTCGTCGTTTACGTAAGGCCATTGAAGAAGATGGTCATGACAGAATGATACAGACAGTACGTGGAACGGGATATCGTTTTTCAGCCCGTTTCTAAGTCAATATGGGAGTAATCGTCTGGTGTTAGAACGACTATCATGGAAAGCCCTCGTTTGGGGGCTATGTCTATTTTGTTTGCCTGCCTTTATATTATCGCTTTTTATCGGGCATCTTTCTTGGTTGCTGGTGGTATCACTTCTTAGCGCTTTGGTTTGGCATGCTTATAATTTGATGAAATTATCTAAATGGTTATGGCTCGATCGCTCAGTCTTACCCCCTGAAGGCAGAGGAGGGTGGGAGCCTATTTTTTATGGTATTCGACAGACCCAACAACGTAATCGTAAACGACGCAGAGAATTGGGCGACTTAATTAAACGTTTTAGAAGTGGGGCTGAAAGCTTACCTGATGCTGTTGTGATGATGACAAATGAAGGGAATATTTTTTGGTGTAATAGTCTTGCTCAACATTTATTAGGTTTTCGCTGGCCTGAAGATAATGGGCAAAATATTTTTAACTTATTACGTTATCCTGATTTTTTGCACTACTTTACTGCAGGTGATTTTAGTCGTCCCCTAACCATTTCATTAAATAGTGGTTCTATTGTTGAGTTCCGTGTGATGCCATATAGCGAAGATCAACGTTTGATGGTGGCTCGTGATGTGACAGAAAAAAATAAACTAGAAAACTCACGACGTGATTTTTTTGCGAATGTCAGTCATGAGTTAAGAACACCAC
Source organism: Proteus sp. TJ1640 (assembly GCF_003144445.1). NCBI lineage: Bacteria > Pseudomonadati > Pseudomonadota > Gammaproteobacteria > Enterobacterales > Morganellaceae > Proteus > Proteus sp. TJ1640. The sequence continues at coordinate 229,988 of NZ_PENY01000010.1, read as the reverse complement.
TAACCGTTATTCAAGGCTATCTTGAAATGATGGAAGAAAATAGTGTAGCAAAACCCGTAGAGCATAAGGCGATAGTCACAATGCAAGAGCAAGCTAAACGTATGGATACGCTTGTTCAGCAACTTTTACAGCTTTCTCGTATCGAATCTGCTCCGCATATTGATTTAAACAAGATTGTTGATATTCCTGCCATTTTGGCGTTATTACAACAAGAAGCGAACTCATTAAGCCAAGGTCAGCATCAGATTGTTTTTGATGTTGATGATCAGTGGGCTGTTCGTGGTAATGAAGAGCAACTGCGTAGTGCGGTTTCTAACTTAGTGTATAACGCCATTAATCACACTGAAGAAGGAACAACAATCAAAGTTAATTGGAAGAAAATCCCCCAAGGTATGTTATTTAGCGTTTCAGATAATGGGGCGGGGATCAGTGCTGAGCACTTAACGCGTTTGACAGAACGTTTTTATCGCGTTGATAAAGCTCGCTCTCGTCATTCTGGTGGTACTGGGTTAGGTTTGGCCATTGTGAAAAAATCGTTGCTCCATCATCACTCTCAATTGAATATTGAAAGTAAAGTGGGTGTTGGGAGTACATTCTCTTTTATCCTTCCTCAAACATTGCTTAGCGCAAAAGAAACACACTAGCAGTACGTCTTTTTTAAAACCTTTACCATTTGTATTCAATCAGTGATAAAGGTTTTTTGTTCCTTTTTTAATATCAATAAAAACTAATATCGTAGCGTTAAATTTTAATATTATTAATTAATATTAACTTTAAATGATGTCAGTACTTAATATTATTGGTGGTAAAATGCACAAATCATATCATGTATATTCGATAATATATGACAGTTATAACTAGCGCTGAAAAATAGTTTAGATGATTATTCTGGTTTTTGGATTGGCTATTGCCTTTTTTCATTATAAAAGTTTTACTTGTGACCAGTTATCGGCAATTTTTTCTATTTAGTACTTAATTGCTCTACATGAAATGATTATACATGGATATTATCCTGAATAATGATGGTATGAGCCTAAATAGATATTGTTGATTTTATGTTGCGCTATCTTGGCGCTATTTAACAATCATTGTAACTACATATTAACAAAACTTATGGCACATAGATTAACTTCCAGAGATATTCTAGCATTAGGGTTTATGACCTTTGCCCTTTTTGTCGGTGCTGGTAACATTATTTTTCCTCCTATGGTGGGATTACAATCCGGTGAGTTTGTTTGGACAGCTGCAATCGGCTTTCTTATTACTGGTGTTGGTTTACCTGTATTAACCATCGTTGCATTAGCTAAAGTTGGTGGCGGCATTGAAGCATTAAGTACACCTATTGGTAAATCAATGGGGCTATTATTAGCAATTGTTGCTTATCTTGCTGTTGGACCTCTTTTCGCCACACCACGTACTGCGACTGTCTCTTTTAAAGTGGGTATTGCTCCTTTAGTGGGTGATACTGAAATGTCATTGCTGATTTATAGTATTGTCTATTTTTTAATTGTTATCGGTATTTCGCTTTATCCGGGGAAATTACTAGATAGCGTCGGTCATATTTTGGCACCGATTAAAATTTTGGCATTGGCGGTATTAGGTGTTGCAGCGATATTTTGGCCTGCGGGTGGTGCTATTCCTGCTACTGAAGCTTATCGAGATATGGCATTAACTCAAGGCTTTATTAACGGTTACCTCACCATGGATACATTGGGGGCTATGGTTTTTGGTATCGTGATTGTTAATGCGGCTCGCTCTCGAGGTATTGATAATTCATCACTGTTGACGCGTTACACTATGTGGGCGGGAATTATTGCGGGTGTATTGTTAACTGCGATCTATTTGAGTCTATTTAAATTAGGCTCTAGCAGTGGCAGCATTATTCCAGGTGCCCAAGATGGCGCTGATATTTTACATGCCTATGTTCAGTACACTTTCGGTAACTTTGGTAGCTTCTTCTTAGCTGTCTTGATCTTCTTAGCCTGTATGGTGACAGCGGTTGGTTTAACGTGCGCATGCGCAGAGTTCTTTAGTCGCTATTTGCCTATCTCTTATCGTACATTGGTGTTGATTTTAGCAATATTCTCAGCTGTTGTTTCAAATTTAGGATTGAGCAAACTGATCGCGTTTTCTATCCCTGTGCTGATTATGATTTATCCACCTTGTATTGTGATTATTTTAATGAGTTTCACATTACGTCTGTGGAATAATCCAAGTCGTATTATCGCTCCAGCAATGGCAGTTAGCTTATTTTTCGGTATTTTTGATGCAATAAAAGCGTCTGATTATCTGAAACATCTATTACCAGAATGGGCAGCTAAATTGCCATTAAGTGAGCAGGGTTTAGCGTGGCTTATCCCTGTATTGGTGACAATTGTTGTCTGTGGTATTTACGATAAAGTGGCAGGCTCACAGAGTAAAAAAGTGATCCATATTGAAGCCATCAAAAAGCAATAAAGTACGTTAATTTGAACAGTAAAAAGGGAAACGAAAGTTTCCCTTTTTGTTGAAATTAAAGTAAGTGCTGGTTCTCTTTTAAACGGTCAGCCAGTGTTTTTTCTATATCTGTTTGTACTAATTTTGATACATCATATTTTTTGGCAAGTGATGAGAATCGAGCAATAACATCAACGGTATGATGAATATATGCTTGTGCTTGTTGCCAACTTTCAAAACCTGCTATTTCAGCAAGTTGCTTTATTGTATTTAATGGTGGCTTTTTACCATACCCGCCAAATGAAGTGATATGCTCATTTCTTGGATTGGGATTATAGGTCACATCATAAAAAGGTGCTGGCTCCCAGTGCCCATCATCATATTGTAGAAATGACCAGTTTTTACTGTGATCATCTTGATTAGAAGCGAATAGATTAAAAATAGCTCGTCTAAACTGGAGTTGTCCGGCTGAAACTGATTTGCATAGTACGCGGTTTACTTTGATTAAATCTTCGTAATCCAAAGAAGGTAACCTAAAGTCAGCATCTAATAATCCACATGCACTGTGCATGATTAAACGTCCTGATTTACCTGAACTATTTGTGACATGATCAAAACGTTTTAGCGCTAACCAAGATTTACCATCACTGTTTTTAGGAACATCAATAAGTTGCCATTGTGGGGGATTGAGCTCTAGCTCTTTTGCTAGGATGAGATAAATTGCTTCACATAGTCCTTCATCGTGGCCAAGAGGTAAGTTCTTAGACGTAAATTTGATCAACCATGATTCATCACCTTCTTCTTCATACGTTTTACACTTATTAAAATCCCCTTGCTTAAAATAAAGCAACGCTTTAGGTCTAGCGCCACCAGAGCTACCAACAATAGCAAGTTTAGATAAAACAATTTCCGTTTGACCATCAAATACAGCTTGTGCTTCTAAACCTAAATTAATCAAATCAACTTCAAACTGTTCATCTATTTGATAGTCAGAGACGGGTAAATAAGATAATCCTCCCATACCTTTATTACCAACAAAGGCTAACCTATCCATCGTTGTAATTTCATGCGGTTGTATACCATGTTGGCGGAATATTCTATCTTGCAATAATCGCCCCCATCCATCAGGTAAACTATCCGAGAAAAGCCCTTGCAAATTGCCATGAGGTTTTTTAGGTGCTATTTGTAAATCAGTATTATTCTGTAGATTAAAAGGTGAACTATTACCAAATTGTGTTAAGTAATGCGCATCATATTGAAAAAATACACCACTATGGTTTTGTACCAATGTTCCCATTAAAACCGAGTCACCTGTAGATAACGTCCGTGTCACATTTAGCTTTTGAATTGGCTTAAAACTCATCTTGTAATACCTCTTCAATCGTCCTTGGCATACGTGGTTTATTCACTTTCTTAGGATCAACAACCGCATAAAGATTATTTAAATCATCAAGGCATTGCCAAAGTAACAGTAACTGGCGTAGTGAAATTTTACCTTGTAACTCAAACTTTTTGATAGTTGAAGCAGGAACTGTACTACGCTCGGCAAGTTGTTCACGTGACCATTTTTCCTTTTCACGCAACTTTCTTAAATGAGAGGCAAAGGCTCGACTAACATCGAGATCAGTAAGTAATGAGAGTTTCATTTGTTAGCCTCAAATAGATACTATAATGTCTAATTATAGCAAAAAATAGCTATTTTGGACATTATAGTATCTATTGGATTTAAGAGTAGAGCAAACAGTTTAGCTTAGGTTGCTCATTAATTTTTATTTGTAGAATACTGTTTTTCTGCCACAGGTTGTTGGTTTTCATCTAACGTATAGCGAACATCGGCTTCAATACCATCTTCACCTTCATAGAAGATTTTAAAGCGAGTACGATTGCCGTCGTGATATGCAATTACGGCACTACCGCCTTTTCCTAAGCAGAACTGATGGAGATTACCTGTTGATATGCAAATACTGTCGTCGCCAGATACCGTGATTTTACAGTTATCGCCAGTACTAATTGCCACAGCATTTTTTCCAGTCACATTGATTTGTGCTAAATCACCTGTGTTAGTGATTTTTGCTCTATCTTGAGAGGCAGTAATAAAATTGCGTATGCCACTGTTTGCAATATGAACACCATTACCTGAGGCATAAATTTTGACATCATTGCCACTATTGGAAATGCGGGAGCGTCCACCTAAACTCCCAATACGACACTGATTTCCTGAGTTAGCTATTTTTCCTGCAAAACCAGTAATCATTAATTGATTGCTATAACCTGTGTTGGCAATGCTATTTTCATCACCAGAAAAAGCCACAATATTATTATTCCCACACAAAGCAAGATCAGTACTTAATTGCTGACTTTTTAAGATCAATTGATGCCATTCGGTAGAAAATTGAATATTTTCAGATGTTGGTAAAGTATTGTGATATGGCAAGCGTTGTAATGTCACGCCTTGCTGTTGTTCATCACCGAGCAGGAACAAGATGTTTTCCATCACTTCTTGTTCCTGTTTGGCAAAGGATGTTTCACTAAAATGACGTAAATAAATATATTGAATAAGGCTTTCTATCCACTGTGTACGGCGCTGTTTTATTAACTCACTATGGATAGCACTGTAAGTGCCTCCATCAGGAAAATAACGCAAAAACCAACGATAAAGCGACGTTGAAACATGCAGTTGTCGTAAGTCTTTTTTTGTTAATCTAATATTTTCCTTTGAAGGGACTGACATATAAGCTCCTTAATCCATGTATTCATTAGTGTCTATGGTAACCATCAACCATACTGCGAAATGTTTGGAATGGCGTTTTTCCTGTTGTACACAGATAAAGGTGACCAATGATAAAAAAGACACTACATACCGCTAATATTTGGTGTGCAATTAATAACCAAGCTTTAAATGTTACGGCATCAGCAGGAATAAACGCTGGGTTTTGCAGTAAAACACCGGTTATTAAAAGTAGTGGAACTAATGCATACATCACACCTAAATAAGCCATTTGTTGCAGTGGGTTAAATTTAACATTGGGTGTCGCTGGGAAGGGGTGATCTTCGCCTTTGATAATGCCGTAGAGATAAAAACGAATTTGCATTAAAGCGCGTTGTAACCAATTTTTACCATCAATACGGTAAAATTTACCATTACCACCAACAAGATTGATCAATACAAAAGATAACCAGCATACTAAGAGCAGATAACCACAAATTTCATGCACACTGACTAATAACGCCGTATCGTGGGCTGAAAGTAAGGCAAAATGGTTAATCCCACCACTTAGAAGCAATAGAATAAATAAAGAAGCATTACTCCAGTGCCACAAACGAACCGCTTTAGAGTAAAGATAGAGCTTCTCTTCTTTATGCGATCCACCATGTGGTGTGGCAAAGCGATAACGTAAGAAGCCATGCAGTGCAAGAACAAGCAACATCCCAACTAAAAGCACGCCTGCAACGATTAACCAAAGTGGTGAATAGTCGGGTGTGTAAATTAAGACATATTCTTTTAGTGAGGCTTGGAATTGCCCAGCATTTGGCATGATATTAACAGCACTCATACTTTACCCTCCTCTTGAATATGAGGCCCTACACGGCGATAGAGATGCGGTTTCCCCACACCATCAAGTTGATAAATATAGTAATCGTGTGTTTTAAGCCATTCTTGAATTTGAGGACTGTCTTCTCTGCCAAATAACAAGGCATTTTGTGGACAAGCACTCACACAAATAGGTGGAAACCCTTTTTGTAATCGAGACTCAAGACAAAAATCACATTTATCAGCAACGTGTGTCACAGGGTTAAGATAACGGACTTGGTATGGGCATGCCGATATACAATAGCTACAACCAATACATTTCTCTTTATCTACACGCACAATACCATTGGTTTCATCACGCCAAGATGCACCTGTAGGGCATACAGGAATACAAGGAGCGTCTTCACATTGTTGGCAAGAGTGTCTAAAGAAATGGTATTTATCATTATCTTCTTTGAGGCTTAATGGAATATGAGCAATATCCATTCGTGCCATACCATTGGGTACTTTATTTAATCGACGACATGCAGTGGCACAGATATTACAGCCATTACAAAGCGTCTCATCGTGGATCATGGCATAGCGGATTGGTTTTTTTTCTGTCGTTGCTGCAAGCGCACTTCCTAGTGGCGCACTGAAAAAAATGACCGATCCCATACCTGCTACAAATTTACGGCGAGAAACACGCATTATTTTTGCTCCTCAGTCTGATGATGTTGTAATACCCACATCGAATTTCGTTGATAAAGTAGAACATTAAGGATTTTCATGTTGTTCTACCTCAATCCATTCAGTTAAGCCTCGTGCTTTGCCGTAACTCATTAACGTATTGCTAAAGAGATAAGGGGCATCGTTGGATGCTAAAACTTGCTGAATATCCTGAAAATCAGGGTGAGTTTTCATCAGTGTCAGTGCATCTTCGATCTCTGAAGCCGTGTACTGAAAGGGTTCAGACATCAACATGCTTTGTTTCAATGGTCGAGGATAAGTTTCGCATTCAAAACGAACCACACCTGCAATTGCTGTACAAATATCCGCATGGCGGTTTAATAATTGCAGTTGTGCGAAGTTATCTGACATAAATTCATCAGAGTAGAAATAATCCTCGCCATTGAGACTTAAATGGGCGATATCAATAAACTCGTCGCTCTTTAACGCGGTTTCTAATTGCGCAATATCCTCTTCAGTCAGAGAATAGGGCGCATCATACAGCGTTGAAATTGCTAATAGTTCACCATCTTTTGAACATTGACGTATTGCATTCGCTAGATGTTGTTCGGCAGATAATTCTGCTACCTCTGCAACGGGTTCTTCTACGACATCTGTTGAGGTGTTAGCACTACGTCCAACACCTGCTTCTGATAATGGCAGTAACCAACGTCGACGTGAGATATCAGGTTGTTCAGAAGCAATATCTGCATCATCAGCGATATCTTGTGGTATAGAAGCCGATACATTTTGTTCTATCATCATGATCTCCTTCTTTTACCGATTAACTTGGTAATAAACCACGAGACGCTAAATCGTCTGCAATATCTTGTAATCCAAGGCGAACTAACGTTTCTTTTGTTGGGCAACCTAACTGCGGATCCCAGCCCATTTCTTCATAGAACATGGTGAGAGAAAGCTGCATGTCTTCTCTGTCCATTTTGTCTGTACCTTCGGTAAAGACAGGAATATCGGGATCTTTATCAAATACCCATGAACAGATTTGGTCGTGCTCATTACGCATATCCATGGTATTCATTAATTTAACGGTATAAGCGCGGTGTAGCGTAAAGATACGCTCTGAGGCTAAATCCAGATCTTTAGAGGTTGTTGGTTCACCCGTGATAGCGGTAAAGAATTTAGCCTCCATTTCTAAGTCGCCACGATAATTGCGGCTTTTATGAGGCGAAACCGTCATTGGCCAAACCCAGTTACATAAGGTGACTGCATCGTGTAAGCAGCTACGCAAAATTGTCCATTTGGTGTAAGCAATTTTGGCTTTATTGATTGGTGTATAGTTTTTGGTTTCATCAAAAGCATCACCAGAACCAAATAGCTCACCTGCAATCTCTTTTTGTAGTTTCAGAGGTAAACCGCTGCCGATATAGTTGATATGGGTATGTGTCATCGCATCACGATTAAACATACAGTTAACGATAGAACCAACTTGAGCAGAGGCTTCATTGGCGTGGTGAATAGGGAAACCCATTGGTGACCAAAGTTTATTTTTCTTGTTCGCCCAATACTCTTCACCTAAGTTCCAGCGTTGCGCAATGAGGTAAGAGCCATCAGCTAAGTGACTAAATTCACCTTTACGGTGCGCTAAGCGATAATAGAAATCTTTGATAAATTCGGGATTACCTTCTTCAAGCTTATCCCAAGGAATATCATTATATTCCTCTTCAGAAAGAACGCGTTTAAAGACACCATGGGTATAACAATAAGTGAAGTCACGATGAAGTTGGCCGTAGTTACACCATAAACCCATATCATCAAAAATATTCAGGCCAACAAGGTTACCAACGACGTTACCATCTCCTTTTTTCTCTACATCTTTAGGGCCATTAGGGAAGATAGTTGTATGAACGAAGTTAGCAACACAAGTGTTTCCGCCTGTTTGCGGCACACCAAATTTTTTCGCTTGTGGCACGTTAAGCTGCGCCATACAGCGAATAGGGCAAGAGTGGCATCCTCCCATTTTTACGGTGTATTCTTCTGCTTCTGGTCCTAAGTCAAAAGTTGATTTCATGGTTCTGAAACCAACAGTATTGATGTCACCAGGAGGGATTTCACCTGTTTCAATTGGACCACCTTCCGCAGCGCCCCAATACAGTCCTTTACGTGCGGTCCAACGAGAGCCAGGATGTGAATATTCAGCCCATGATTGTGGGGTACTTGGTACGACGTGGTTGTTATTAGAGCCAATGAGTTGCGTCATCATATAGTCGTTAAGTTCTTTTAACGCTTTACGGTCTGCAACATTCACGCCTCGACTACCTTCAACAACAATGGCTTTTAATTTTTTAGCGCCTAATACAGCCCCAATCCCCGCACCACCACTGTGGTTACGGCTATTAATGATGCCAGATAACGGTACGAGATTTTCACCCGCCGGACCTATGGCTGCGACACAAGCCTCTGGACTTGTTTGAGCACATAATTCTTCTGTCGTTTGGCGAACACCTTTACCCCATAAGAAAGAGGCGTCTTGAATAGAGACTTGGTCATCGTCAATATGGATCCAAGCAGGCTTATCTGATTTACCTTCAATAATCAGAGCGTCATAGCCGGCAAATTTCATCCATGCGGCAAAAAAGCCTCCCATATGGGCATCAACGACAAGATTGCCACGAGTAAAGGTAGAAAGAGAGGTGATATTGACGCGTGAGCTACAAGGTGCCCCTGATCCTGTTAGAGGGCCTACTGCGAAGACAATTTTGTTTTCTTCATCAAAAGGTTTAACCCCAGGGCCCACTTCGTCGTACATAATTTTGTAGCCAAAGCCCATACCACCAATTAAGGATTTAAATTTACTTGAGCTTTCACGAGTGATGGCACCGGTAGTTAAATTGATTCTTAGAATATTTCCAGTCCAGCCGTTAATCATAATATTGCTTCCTAATCTAAATGTGGTTCAGTGATGTGATTGCCTGGATTTATTAAACAGTAATTTCTTTCCATTCAATGATTTGCAACGCACCTGTTGGGCACGCTGATGCACACTCACCACATAAATTACATTTGCCGGATTTTTTAGTTTGTGGGTTGACGGTTGCCATCATCCACGGACAAGCTGTTGTACAGGCGGCACAACCAATACAACGACGTGTATCAACGACAATACAGCCGAACTCTTCTTGATAACGGATAGCTTTTACTGGGCAGACCTTCATACATTCGGGATCTTTACATTGGCGGCAAGTGTCTGTTGTAAAGTTTAAATCGCCATAAAGCCCACCACCGGAGCCAATACCTTTATCACCAAAATAAAAATGACGATGGATTTTTGTACGAGAGAAGAATGAGCCTACACTGCCATCATTCCATGTTGTACATGCGGTTTCACAACGGTGACAACCCGTACAACGTGCTCTATTAGTCACTAAAACACCTTTAGGTGTAGTGGTTAGCTGAATAATGCCGCTGTCTATTTCTTCTTGCTTACAACCTAAAAGAGAAAGCAATGCGGGTGCGATTGTGATCCCTGCCAGCCCTTTACCGGATATTCGCAGAAACTCTAGTCTTGATAGCCCAATATCTAAGATTGGACGATGATGTGTATCAGACATTAATATTTATCTCCGCTTAACTAATTTAATAAGAAATAAGTTGTGATGATAAATTATTTATTTATCCGCTTGCTTTATCGTTATATAAAAAAGATAATAACGATGTAGTTAAGGGATATATTATTTATTTCAACTATTTTTATGATAAAAATACATTGTGATGAAATGTTAAATATTTGTATTTACAATGTGTTATCTCCATTTTTTACGTATTTTTCATTATCCTCTTTGATAGTGTGGTTATTAGAAAATTAATACTGTGACAGCTATCATAGAAATAAAAATAGCGAGTGTTATTAAATTTTATTTAATTAAATGATTATTGTTTTTATCTGTAATTACGAAAGAGAATAACTACCATTTATATATATTCTATTATTGAAATTAAATTAAAGGTGGTTTGTTCTTATATTTTATCTAATATTATTATTTAAATAATAAATTGATATTAAATGTTAATTATTTATTTAATCAAAATCTGGTGTTGATTATTATTAATAGAAAAATATATGAATAAATTGTAAAACCATGACTAGATCATTTTTATAAAAAAAGAAACCTTATCTAATCAAGACAAGGTTTCTTTTATCATTTGTATCATGTGATTTTATGGTTAGTAACCCACGGCTTTACCTGCAGGGCGGCGAACATCATTTGAACCATAGAGATAACCTTCACGCACTGCACCAGAAACAGCCGAATCGTTACCTGATGAAGCTGAGAGAACACCCTCTTCCCCAGGGAGTCCGACCATAATCAATTCAGCTGCTCCCCATGGGGTTTGTTCTACCATTTTATATCCCATGGCAGAGAGTTTTTCTAACGTGTCTTTTGATAATCCTCGTTGCTCATAATAAACCTCATCTGGTAGCCATTGATGGTGGATGCGAGGGCTATTAACCGCTTCTTGTGGGGGCATACCAAACTCAATAATATTTAGCGCAGTTTGTAAGGTAATTGAAATAATACGAGAACCTCCTGGTGATCCTAAAATAAGGAAAGGCTTACCTTCTTTAGTTACAATCGTTGGGCTCATTGAGGAGAGTGGACGTTTTAATGGTGCGATACTATTGCGTTCACCTTGTACTAAACCATAGAGATTTTTTTCACCCACTTTAGTGGTGAAATCATCCATTTCATTGTTAAGGAAAAATCCGGTTCCTGGTGCGATGACAACAGCACCAAAACGACCATTAATCGTATAAGTGGTTGAAACGGCATTACCCTCTTTATCTATAACAGAATAGTGTGTTGTTTCAGGACTTTCATGAGGAGCAATACCGGGTTGTACCTTTTCTGATGGCGTGGCTTTATTGGGTTTAATTTGTTGGCGTATTTCTGTGGCGTAGGCTTTACTTAATAACTTTTCTGTTGGATTTTTAATAAATTGAGGATCACCAAGGAACGTATTTCTGTCCATATAAGCATGACGCATTGCTTCCGTTAGAGTATGAACATATTCAGCTGAATTAAAGCCCATTGATTTAAGATCATAACCTTCCAAAATATTCAGTGTTTGGCAGATAGTGACGCCGCCTGAACTTGGCGGTGGCGCAGAAATAAACTCATAGCCTCGGTAAGTACAGGTGATAGGTTGGGTTTCGGTGATAGTAAAATTAGCAAAATCTTCTTGAGTTAACAGACCATTATGTTGTTTTGACGCTTCTTCAACTTTTTTAGGGATTTCCCCTTGGTAAAATGCATCATCACCTTGGTTTGCAATTAGTTCAAGTGTATTGGCTAAGTCAGTTTGAATTAGACGATCACCCGGCTGCCATGGCGTTCCATCTGGTTTTAAGAAAATTTTTGCAGATTCTGGATCTTGTTTGAAGCGTTCTGTTGTCGTTTCTAACACATCAGTATCAGCTCGCGTTAAAATATAACCTTCTCTTGCCAGTTTAATGGCCGGTGCCATAACATCTTGGCGAGAGAGCGTACCGTATTTTTCTAATGCTGAATTCAATCCTTTTACTGTACCAGGTACCCCTGACGCAAGGTAACCGTATAGACTGGCATCTTTAACTAAATTTCCGTCTTTATCTAAATACATATTTTTAGAAGCAGAGGCGGGTGCGGTTTCCCTAAAATTGATAAAGGTATTTGTGCCATCAGCAAGGTGTATTGTCATAAAACCACCGCCACCAATATTGCCACAACAAGCATTTACCACAGCTTGTGCATAACCCACTGCAACGGCTGCATCAATCGCATTTCCTCCTTTTTGTAAAATATCATTTCCGACTTGAGAGGCTAAATGTTGTGAAGAGACCACCATACCTTGTTGTGCTTCAACCGCGGGTTCATAGGCGGCATAGAGTGCAGGTGAAAAAAGTGTGGTAAGTAACAGCAGGTGAGTTTTTTTTATAGTAATCATCATTATCTCCGTTAATAACAAGGAGTTATCTTGAGTAAAGATAAATAAAAATAAGGGTATACACGCTGTTATTAACATGAGTTAACAATTGCGTAACAATAAGTATAGAGAGAGGTTATTGATGATTAGAATTTTTTTTGATGTGATGATCACAAAACTATCTTTAAGCAGGCAAACAATAAGCTTATGTATTACTAGTTGCAGTAATAAATAAAGTTGATAAGAAATGAGTAGAGAGGAGATAAGTGCTGAATAAACAAAAAAGCCTGTTTTCACAGGCTTTTAGAAATATATTAGCTTACTGAAATATTACAGTTTGCCAGAGTTTGCTTTCAGGTATTTAGCTACGCCATCTGGAGATGCGCCCATACCTTCTTGACCTTTTTCCCACTGTGCTGGGCAAACATCGCCGTGCTCTTCGTGGAATTGCAGTGCGTCAACCATACGGATCATTTCATCAATATTACGACCTAATGGCAGATCGTTAACCACTTGGTGACGAACCACGCCTTCTTTGTCAATTAAGAATGAACCACGTAGTGCAACGCCCGCTTCTGGGTGTTCGATGCCGTAAGCTTTGATGATGTCATGTTTGATATCAGCAACCATTGGGTATCTAACTTCACCAATACCACCATCATCAATTGGGGTTTTACGCCATGCGTTATGAACAAATTCTGAGTCCATAGAAACGCCGATGATTTCAACACCACGTTTTTTGAACTCTTCAAAACGATGATCAAATGCAATCAGTTCTGAAGGGCAAACGAAAGTGAAATCCATTGGCCAGAAGAAAATAACGGCAGGTTTGCCTTTGATAAATGAATGCAGGTTGAAATCATTAACAATTTCGCCATTACCTAAAACGGCAGCAGCTGTGAAATCAGGGGCTTTGCGAGTAACCAGAACCATAATGTACTCCTGTAGATTGAAAGAGTTAAGGATATTTATACTCGTCATACTTCAAGTTGTAGCGTTGTTGACTTCGTTCATTCGCACTAGTCACATACTTTTGTATGCTCCTAGTGACTCATTCACTTGTCGCCTAGCTACACCTCGAATTATTTAGAGTAAGAGTCTCGTCATACTTCAAGTTGTAGCGTTGTTGACTTCGTTCATTCACTTGTCGCCTAGCTATACTTCGAATTATTTAGAGTGTGTACCCTGTTTTTAAATGATGCATACAGCATAAATAATCAATCGCTATTGATAAAGTTAATCAGAACAATCTATTTGATAGATTATAGTTATCAACTTAATACAATAAAGTAGGATTATTTATGACTCCTTGTATAACGATTCATTCTAATCAACTTTGGAAATGAATACTATGCTTGTTAACAAATCGTTACGAACAATATGATAAATTGACTTGCTATCCCTTTGATATATCAAATGTAATCCTACAATATGACAAAAAGATGAAACTCAAAGTGGTAGTCAAATGTATCAGTCATCAAGTTGGTGATGTTGTGCTCTTTCTAGCAATTGTGGATAAAACTGCCAAAAAATCTCACTTAATTCATTGTAATGTGTTTCAAGTACAATATAAGAGCCTTCAAGTGCACTTAATCGTGGTCTTCTTCTCGCCATTCCTTTCAATGTTTGAGCAATATAGGCTTTGTCTGCGTAACGAATTAACCAAGATTGTGACCACAAATATTCGTTGAGCTCTTGGAATTTTTCAGGTGTTTGCCATAAATCAGGCTCAATAATGTTTCGGGTTTGGGTGACAAATTTAGTTAAGGGGATATCCGGTTCGAATGTCGACCAATTTAAAGAAAGAAAATGATCCCAAAAAACATCTAATGTTATAGGGGCGACTCGACGATATTCAGCAGGGAACAACAGACGTGCTTGTTTAACTAACGGGTGAGTATCGGTGAGTACATCAATACGTCTATGCATACGAATGCCCTCAATAACAGCTTGGCTGTAATCAGAGCTAGGCGTGCCTTTGATGTAATCTGCCATCATATTACCTAATAGAGAGCTTTTTGCCCTAAAGGCGAGATGTAAGTGAGCAAGATAATTCATCACATCATCATAGCGCTTTTTGAATAAAAAAGGGCTTCTTTGTTGCACTGATAAGCTGGCAGCACTAGACTAGTCCGCCTGTTTTTTATGAAAGTAGTCGTTTAATTATGCGTGTATCAGACTTTACATTTGAATTGCCAGAGGCCTTGATTGCTCACTATCCACAACCTCAACGCAGTGGTTGTCGTTTGCTCTCGTTAGAAGGCGAGACTGGTGCTTTATCACACGGTATTTTTACCGATGTGTTAGATAAAATAAATGCTGGTGATCTGCTGGTTTTTAATAATACTCGGGTGATCCCTGCGCGTATTTATGGTCGTAAAGCGTCAGGGGGCAAAATTGAAGTGTTGGTTGAGCGTATGCTTGATGAACATCGTGTTCTTGCTCATGTTAGAGCTTCTAAATCACCGAAAGAAGGTGCTGCGCTTGTACTAGGTGAAGATGAAAGTGTACAAGCAACTATGGTTGCACGTCATGATACACTTTTTGAAATTCGCTTTGATGATGAAAGAGATGTTCTTACCATTTTGAATAGCATTGGGCATATGCCGTTACCTCCTTATATTGATCGTCCTGATGAAGAATCGGATAAAGAGCTTTATCAAACGGTTTATAACGAGCGCCCAGGTGCCGTTGCTGCACCTACTGCAGGGTTGCACTTTGATGAACCATTACTTCAAGCCTTAAAAGAAAAAGGCGTTGAGATGGCATTCGTCACACTGCATGTTGGTGCAGGAACTTTCCAACCTGTACGTGTTGATAATATCGAAGAACACACAATGCATTCTGAATACGCAGAAGTACCACAAGACGTGGTTGATGCGGTATTAGCGTGTAAAGCACGCGGCAATAGAGTGATTGCGGTGGGAACAACCTCTGTTCGCTCATTAGAAAGCGCAGCGAAAGCAACGAACAATGCGTTAATTGCTCCTTTCTTTGATGATACTCAAATCTTTATTTATCCTGGCTACCAATACCAAGTTATTGATGCGTTGATTACTAATTTCCATTTACCAGAATCAACATTAATCATGCTGGTTTCTGCTTTTGCTGGGTATAAAAATACCATGAATGCATATAAAGAAGCTGTTGAACAAGAGTATCGTTTTTTCAGCTATGGTGATGCGATGTTTATTACGCGTAATCCTTTAGCTATCAATGAAAAAGTCGGACAAGAATAAAGATTTATTATTCTTTTTAACGATTTTCTTCATTTTATGAAGTGTTATTTCAATTTTATGGATTAATCCCTTTGACTAAGCACGGTTTTTTGTTGAAGTAACATATACAGCTGTCTAACAAATGATTAGAATATGCTGTTTTTTATTGCGCATTGGACTGTTTTTCTGATGCTTGGAGGATGAGTGAAATACGAATTAGACAAAACCGACGGTAATGCTCGCCGCGGTCGCCTTATTTTTGAACGTGGTGTTGTTGAAACACCCGCATTTATGCCTGTGGGTACTTACGGCACAGTAAAAGGAATGACACCTGAAGAAGTGAAAGCAACAGGTGCGCAAATTCTTTTAGGTAACACTTTCCACTTATGGTTACGCCCTGGTCAAGAAATCATGAAGTTACATGGTGATTTACATGATTTTATGCAATGGCAAGGCCCTATTTTAACAGACTCAGGCGGTTTCCAAGTCTTTAGTTTAGGTGCGATGCGTAAAATTAAAGAAGAGGGTGTTCATTTCCGTAACCCAATTAATGGCGAAAAGATTTTCTTAAGCCCAGAAAAATCAATGGAGATCCAATACGATTTGGGTTCTGACATTGTGATGATTTTTGATGAGTGTACGCCATATCCTTCAGATTGGGATTACGCAAAAAACTCAATGGAGATGTCATTACGTTGGGCTAAACGTAGTCGTGCGCGCTTTGATGAACTCAATAACAAAAATTCATTATTCGGTATTATTCAAGGCGGCGTTTACGAAGATTTACGTGATATCTCAGTAAAAGGGCTAGTCGAAATTGGTTTTGACGGTTACGCTGTCGGCGGCCTTGCAGTCGGTGAACCTAAAGAAGATATGCACCGTATTTTAGAGCATGTCTGCCCTCAAATTCCTGCGAATAAACCGCGTTATTTAATGGGTGTGGGTAAACCAGAAGATTTAGTTGAAGGTGTTCGTCGTGGTATTGATATGTTTGACTGTGTTATGCCAACACGAAATGCACGAAATGGTCATCTGTTTGTAACCGATGGTGTCATTAAAATTCGTAATGCAAAACATCGCTCTGATACATCAACGCTTGATGAACATTGTGACTGCTATACCTGTAAAAATTATAGCCGTGCTTATTTACATCACCTTGATCGTTGTAACGAAATTTTAGGTGCAAGGCTGAACACTATCCACAACTTGCGTTATTATCAGCGTTTGATGGCTGAAATTCGCCAGTCTATTGAAGATTCGCGTTTTGAAGAGTTTGTACACGAATTCTACGAACGTATTGGAAAACCTGTCCCACCGCTAAATGGCAGTGCGACTAAGTGTGAATAATGTATACGAGAAAGCCCAATTCTGTGTATGATATTGGGCTTATAACTTGAATATCGTCGATACCGACAACAATGAGGAAAAGTGAATGAGTTTTTTCATTTCTGATGCTGTTGCTTCTGCTGGACAAGCAGCACCTGAAGCTAGCTTTATGTCTATTTTACCGATGTTAGTGATCTTTATTCTGATTTTCTATTTTATGATCCTACGTCCACAGCAAAAACGTACTAAAGAACATCGTAAATTGATGGATTCTATTGGTAAAGGTGATGAAGTTTTAACGACGGGTGGTTTAATTGGTCGTGTTGTTAAGGTTTCAGATAACGGCTATATCGTTGTTGCTCTGAATGAAACAACTGAAGTAACTATCAAACGTGACTTTGTTGCCGCTGTATTACCTAAAGGCACAATGAAAGCTATTTAATAACATTTCCCCAAAGGGAAAAGGGAACTGCCGTGCTAAACCGTTATCCTTTGTGGAAGTACCTGATGTTGATAGCCGCTATCCTCATCGGTCTGCTTTACGCACTTCCTAACCTATATGGTGAGGATCCGGCTGTTCAAATCACTGGCGCGCGGGGAACCGCCGCCAATGAGCAAACACTGGATCAAGTTCGATCTTTATTAGATAAAGAAAACATTGAAGCGAAATCTATTGCACTTGAAAACGGTGCAATTTTAGCTCGTTTCGGTAACCCTGATATTCAGTTACGTGCTCGTGAAGTGTTGTTGCCTGCATTAGGCGACCAATTCATTGTTGCACTTAACCTTGCACCGGCAACGCCAAAATGGTTAGAAGCCATTGGCGGTGAGCCGATGAAACTGGGGCTAGACTTACGTGGTGGTGTTCACTTCCTGATGGAAGTCGATATGGAAACCGCGTTAGGTAAACTTCAAGAACAAAATGTTGAAAGTTTGCGTACATTATTACGCGATGAAGGCATTCCGTATTCTTCTATCCGTAAAACGGATAACTATGGCGTTGAAATTCGTTTCCGTAACTCGGATGATCGCTCTAAAGCTTCAGATTACCTGGCTCGTCGTAACCAAGATCTCATTTTTAGAGATGGTGCTAATAACTCATTAAGAGCTATTTTTACTGATGAACGTTTACGTGATGCGCGTACTTATGCGGTACAGCAAAATATTACTATCTTACGTAATCGTGTTAACCAGTTAGGGGTTGCTGAGCCATTAGTTCAACGCCAAGGCGCTGACCGAATTGTTGTTGAATTACCGGGTATCCAAGATACCGCACGCGCTAAAGAAATTTTAGGTGCGACAGCAACATTAGAATTCCGTTTAGTCAATACCAGCGTTGATCCTTCTGCTTTAGAAACAGGCCGTATTCCGGGCGACTCCGAAGTGAAATATACCCGTGAAGGTAGACCAACTATTCTTTATAAACGCGTTATTTTAACGGGTGACCACATTACCGACTCAACTTCTCAGGCTGATGAATATGGTCAACCTCAAGTGAATATTTCACTTGATAGCGCGGGGGGGTCTATCATGTCTAACTTTACGAAGGACAACGTCGGTAAACCGATGGCAACACTGTTCGTAGAGTATAAAGACAGCGGTAAACGTGATGAGAATGACCGTGCTGTATTGGTTAAAAGCGAAGAAGTTATCAACGTTGCGAATATTCAGAGTCGTTTAGGAAATAGTTTCCGTATTACGGGTATTTCAAATGCGAATGAAGCACGCCAATTGTCTCTGTTATTACGTGCTGGTGCGTTGATTGCACCTATTCAAATCGTTGAAGAAAGAACGATTGGTCCAACTTTGGGTCTGCAAAATATTACCCAAGGTTTAGAAGCGTGTTTATGGGGACTGATTGCGTCTGTTGCCTTTATGATAATTTATTATCGTAAATTTGGTGTGATTGCGAGTACGGCATTAATGGCAAACTTAGTGTTAATCGTTGGGGTAATGTCACTATTACCAGGCGCAACACTGACCATGCCGGGTATCGCGGGTATCGTCTTAACACTTGCCGTCGCTGTCGATGCCAACGTACTGATAAACGAACGTATCAAAGAAGAGCTACGTAATGGTCGATCAGTACAGCAAGCAATCCATGAAGGTTATAAAGGCGCCTTCTCCAGTATTATTGATGCGAACTTAACCACATTGATTACAGCGGTGATCCTTTATGCAGTCGGTACCGGCTCAATTAAAGGCTTTGCTATCACAACTGCAATCGGGGTTGCAACATCCATGTTTACCGCTATCGTCGGTACTCGTGCGATTGTAAACCTGCTGTATGGTGGTAAACGCATTAAGAAACTGTCTATTTAAGGAGCACGTTGTGGCACAGGATTATACTGTTGAACAATTAAACCATGGTCGTAAAGTCATTGACTTTATGCGTTGGGACAACGTTGCCTTTAGTATTTCGATTCTGCTTTTGATAGCTTCAATCGCTATCATTTCTATGAAAGGATTTAACTGGGGACTGGATTTTACAGGTGGCACAGTAATTGAGATCAATCTCAGTCAACCTGCCGACCTTGATAAAATGCGTGATAGCCTAGATACAGCTGGCTTCAAAGATCCTCTGTTACAAAACTTTGGTAGCAGTCGCGATATTATGGTGCGTATGCCTCCTGTTGAAGGACAGGCTGGTCAAGAATTAGGTAAGAAAGTTATCGATGTTATCAATGCTGAAGTTGATAACGATGCGGTGGTAAAGCGTATTGAGTTTGTTGGGCCAAGTGTGGGGAGTGAATTGGCTCAAACAGGTGCAATGGCGTTGTTATCCGCACTTATCTGTATTCTTATCTATGTTGGATTCCGTTTTGAGTGGCGTTTAGCATTGGGTGCGGTTATTGCACTTGCGCATGACGTGGTGATCACACTTGGTGTGCTTTCACTGTTCCACATAGAAGTTGACTTAACCATTGTCGCATCATTGATGTCTGTTATTGGTTACTCACTGAACGATAGTATTGTTGTATCAGACCGTATTCGTGAGAATTTCCGTAAGATTCGTCGAGGAACACCATATGAAATTATGAACGTTTCTCTTACACAGACATTAAGCCGTACCATCATGACATCAGCAACAACATTATTGGTTGTATTAATGCTGTATATCTTTGGTGGTTCAATGCTTCAGGGCTTCTCTTTAGTTATGTTAATTGGTGTCTCAATCGGTACTATTTCTTCTATTTATGTTGCTTCTGCATTAGCACTTAAAATGGGAATGAAACGTGAACACTTGATTGTACAAAAAGTGGAAAAAGAGGGTGCCGATCAGACAACACTCTTACCATAATAGAGCGTTTTTCTGATAAAACATCGCAAACACCCTGCCAGTGTATACTGACAGGGTGTTTTTTGTTCACTGAACAGGTACACTGTTTATGAGTATTGTCAAAAGTAGGAATAACTATGCATTGCCCATTTTGTGGAGCCGTAGATACCAAGGTAATTGATTCCAGACTGGTTGGTGATGGTTCACAAGTGCGCCGTCGTCGCCAATGTCTTGTTTGTCATGAACGTTTTACTACCTTTGAAGTAGCAGAGTTAGTGATGCCTCGTGTTGTGAAAAGTGATGAAATACGTGAACCTTTTGATGAAGAGAAACTTCGTCGAGGTATGCTTAAAGCATTAGAAAAGCGTCCGGTGAGTTCAGATGATGTTGAAGCTGCGATAAGCCATATCAAATCACAACTAAGAGCGACGGGCGAAAGAGAGATCCCCTCAAAAGAAATTGGCAATTTTGTTATGGAACAGCTAAAGAAACTCGATAAAGTAGCTTATATTCGCTTTGCTTCTGTTTATCGTAGTTTTGAAGATATCCGTGATTTTGGTGAAGAAATTGCAAAATTACAGGATTAATACATTAATTCAGCGCTTTATTTAATGATTTGAAAAATAACGATAAATAATAAAATTACATGTAATTATTATGATAAATAACAACAGCAACAATTCAAGTGAAAATGAAAGCCTGCATGATGAACACTATATGCGTCGAGCCATTGAGCTCGCAGCATTAGGTCGTTTTACAACATCGCCTAATCCTAATGTGGGGTGTGTGATTGTAAAAGAAGGGGAGATTATTGGTGAAGGTTATCATCATCATGCTGGTGGTCCTCATGCTGAAGTCAACGCGTTAAAAATGGCAGGAGATAAAGCAAAAGGGGCAACAGCTTATGTTACGCTTGAACCTTGTAGCCATTTCGGTAAAACACCACCTTGCGCTGATGCTTTGATTAATGCCGGGGTAAAACGCGTTGTTGCTGCGATGCAAGATCCTAATCCTCAAGTTGCAGGTCGTGGATTGCATAAATTACTATCAGCGGGCATTGATGTCTCACATGGCATATTAATGCAAGAAGCTGAAAAACTGAATGTTGGTTTTTTTAAACGAATGAGAACAGGCTTTCCTTACATTCAGTTAAAATTAGGTGCATCTTTAGATGGTAAAACGGCGTTAGCATCAGGTGAAAGTCAATGGATAACCTCTAAAGCATCTCGTCGAGATGTACAAAATTTCCGAGCTCAAGCTAGTGCTATTTTAACAACAAGTGCAACAGTGCTTGCTGACAACCCTTCTATGAATGTACGTTGGGATGAGCTTTCAGATGAAATTAAAGCGCTTTATCCTGAAGAAACGCTACGCCAACCTATTCGCATTGTTGCTGATAGCCAAAATAGAGTGACCGAAAATCATAAAATCACTCAAATTGAAGGCGAATGCTGGTTGGCGCGCACAAAATCACAGCCAAGTGACTGGCAAGGCAATGTATCAGAGATCTTATTACCAACGAATGGCAAAAATAGTGGTGTGGATTTAGTTTTATTAATGATGCAATTGGGTAAACGCAATATCAATACCGTATGGGTTGAAAGTGGTGCGCATTTTGCTGGCGCATTATTAGAAGCTGGACTTGTTGATGAACTTATTATCTATATCGCACCTAAAATTTTAGGGGATGATTCACGAGGTTTATTTGCACTTTCTCCCCTATCATCATTATCCGAAGCACCTGAATTTATAGTAGATTCTCTTCAACAGATTGGCTCTGATATCAGAGTTTGTTTAAAACCTCGTTATTAATAGACGCAAATAAGTGTGTCTACGGCGCTATTTGTAGTAAAATGGCGCTGTGTGTGTTATTTCCTGTCGTTACGACATCGTTATCAGCCAACTAAATGCCTTGATTTATCAAGGGTTTTTGGCTCCTTTACTGTGTAATAATAAAACAGAGCGCAGAAAAGGAAAGAATATGATAAAATCCGCGCCCCGCGGATAGGAGAAAAAGGTAACCTATGAACGTAATCAAAGGTGTTGTCGCGGCGCCAAACGCACGCGTAGCAATTGCAATTGCCCGTTTTAATAACTTTATCAATGACAGCCTATTAGAAGGTGCTGTTGATGCATTAGAACGTATTGGACAAGTTTCCTCTGAAAATATTACCGTCGTTTGGGTTCCAGGCGCTTATGAGTTGCCATTAACTGTTAAAGCATTAGCAGAAAGCGACAAATACGATGCAGTTATCGCACTAGGTACTGTTATCCGTGGTGGAACCGCACATTTTGAATACGTTGCTGGCGAATGTAGTTCTGGTTTATCTCAAGTTGCAATGCAAAGTGAGATCCCTGTGACTTTTGGTGTATTAACAACGGAAAGTATTGAACAGGCTATTGAACGCGCTGGAACTAAAGCGGGTAACAAAGGTGCTGAAGCGGCAATGACAGCACTCGAAATGATCAATGTACTTAAAGCCATAAAAGGCTAATCATCTGTTTTAACTTAAGGGGAATTTTGTGAAACCTGCTGCTCGTCGTCGTGCTCGTGAGTGTGCTGTGCAAGCTATCTACTCATGGCAATTATCCGGAAATGACATCGCGGATGTGGAATTGGAGTTTTTATCCGAGCAGGATACCCAAGGTGTAGATATTGCTTATTTTCGTGAGCTTTTAGTGGGTGTTGCCATTAATGCAACACGTTTAGATAAGGCGATGGAACCTTATTTATCCCGCCAACTCGAAGAATTAGGTCAAGTTGAAAAAGCAATTTTACGTTTAGCAATGTTTGAACTTAGCTTCCGTGAAGATGTTCCTTACAAAGTTGCGATTAACGAAGCGATTGAACTGGCTAAGGTATTTGGTGCTGACGATAGCCATAAATTTGTTAATGGCGTGCTTGATAAAGCAGCACCAACTGTACGTAAAAAATAATGTTTTTCACGTTTCCTTTATGGTAAATAATTCAAGGCCGGTAATTCCGGCCTTTTGTTTAATAAAGCTAGTCTAGTATGCATAGCTCAATAGGAAATAGATAATGCCTTGTGGTGAATTCTCCCTTATTAAGCAATATTTCACTTCACAGCCTGTAAAACGAAAAGATGTAAGTACAGGAATTGGGGATGATTGCGCAATATTGACGGTACCGGAAAAGCAACAAGTCGCTATTAGCACTGATACTTTAGTGAGTGGTATTCACTTCCTTCCTTCTATCTCACCTGAAGATTTAGCCTATAAAGCACTTGCTGTAAATATTAGTGATTTAGCTGCCGTTGGTGCAGATCCTTCTTGGGCTTCATTAGCGTTAACACTTCCTGATACAAACAGTGAATGGCTTGAGGCATTTAGTCGTTCTTTCTTTGCTTTGGCTGATTACTACGCGATCCAGCTAATTGGTGGTGATACCACTCGTGGTCCTTTAAGTTTAACGATTACCATACAAGGACTTGTACCACAAGGAACGGCATTACTTCGTTCCGGCGCTAAAATTGGTGACTGGATCTATGTCACTGGGTTTTTAGGCGATAGTGCTGCTGGACTTGCTGTATTACAAAATAGATTACAACCAACAGAAAAAGAGCATAGTGATTATTTTGTTGCAAGGCATTTGCGTCCTCAACCTCGTTTATTACAAGGTCAAGCATTGCGCCATTTAGCGACATCTGCGATTGATATTTCTGATGGGTTAATTTCAGACTTAGGTCATATTCTCACCGCAAGTGGTTGTGGGGCTCACTTAAATTTAGATGCATTACCTTATTCGCCAGCGATGAAAGCGCAAGTGAGTGAAGAACAAGCGGAGATTTGGGCATTAAGTGGTGGTGAAGATTATGAATTATGTTTTACGGTGCCAGAAATCAACCGTGGCGCGTTAGAGATTGCATTAGCACATACAGGCGCAGATTTTCATTGTATAGGGCAAATTATGCCGATCGCTGAAGGTATTCGTTATTTACGAGATGGTAAAGATGTTTACCCTAATCTTAAAGGGTTTGATCATTTCAGTGAGTCTGATCAGTAAGCCGATCTCAATTTAAAAGGCGCTCTATAAGCGCCTTTCAGAATGCGATAACATCTAGATCGATCAACAAAGATATTATCAATAATCTGTTATTCTTAGTTTTTCTTAACAAATTCAGATTTCAACTTCATTGGTCCAAAGCCATCAATTTTACAATCAATATTATGGTCGCCTTCCACTAAACGGATACCTTTTACTTTAGTACCAATTTTAAGCATGGTTGAGCTACCTTTGACTTTGAGATCTTTAATCACAGTTACTGAATCACCATCAGCTAATACATTGCCGTTAGCATCTTTAACCACTAACTCATCGTTATCAACAACGGGTTCTTCATCGTTCCACTCGTGTGCGCATTCAGGGCAAACATACATTGCACCATCTTCATAGGTGTATTCTGAACTGCACTTAGGACAAGAAGGTAATGACATAATAATACTCTCAAATTTTATCAAAATGGGGAGTGATTAATCGTCACAATGAGGATAACACTTGCCCCATAAATTAAAGGACACATTATCGTTTAAGAGTGAAAATTTCTAAGCAGTCTCCGAAGTGGCACTGCTTCTGATAATGTGAAAGGGCGATAGTATAATGGATTTGATGGAAATTTGCATCCTTCACCGGTTATGACATAACGAGAGAGGGAAAGTAGATTAGATATAGCGCGTTAAATAGAAAATAAAGACAAATAAAATTGATTTTAAATTTCACTTAACTATTTGATATAAAAATAATAATTTTATAAATACAACTAAAAATAAATGCCCCCACCTTAAAAGAGAGCATTATCAATAATAGTGTTACTTTTCTTATTGTGATTTTACAAAGTTACTCACCGAACCACGTTCTATTAGTTTGGGTGTAAGTACCAGAACATTGTCTTTTGCATCGATATTTTCCATGCGATGTAATAATTGGCTGACAGCGAGTTTACCTAATTCATCTTTGGGTTGGTGGATCGTAGAAAGAGGAGGGATCATATAAGAGGCTAGGTCGATATCATCATAACCCATCACTGAAATATCATCAGGTACACGCAAACCTTTTTGATAAATAGCTTGATAAGCACCAACAGCCATCGCGTCATTACAGGTAAAAACAGCTTGTGGTAAGACAGAAAGTGAGAGTAATTTTTGCATTGCGCTAAATCCACCCGCAAATTCAAAATCGCTTGTTAACACAAACTCTTCTCGGATAGCTAATCCTGCTTTTTGCATTGCATTGTAATAACCTTGTAAGCGATGTTTGGCAGGAAGTTTATCTTGAGGGCCTGCAATACACGCAATCTCAGTAAAGCCTTTTTCAATTAGATAATTGGTTGCAATTTCTCCCCCAAGCAGAGAGTTATCTTGAATAATATCGCCCCCGTATTCAAAGGGGGACCAATCCATCATAACCATAGGTAAACGAGGATAACGATTTAGCACTTCATGAGAGGGCGCTCTGGCTTCTGTTGACATCAATAATAAGCCATCAACACGTTTTTGTAGCAATGTTTCAAGGCTACTATCCATGCGTTCGTAATCTCCTTCAGTGTTACACAAAATAAGGCTATAACCTTTTTCGTAACAACTGCGTTCAACGCCACGCACAACTTCTGCATAGAACGGGTTACTACTGGCTGTCACTAACATGCCAATAGTATGAGTACAGTTCATTTTTAAACTGCGTGCTAAAGCAGAAGGCGCGTAATTTAAGGTTTCGATAGCGTCGTTAACCTTTTTACGAATACCTTCACTAACATAACGATTGTTATTGATTACGTGAGAAACAGTTGATGTCGAAACGCCCGCCAAACGGGCGACATCTTTCATTGTTGCCAAAGTACTATGCTCGCTCTGCTAAAAATGATTTGATTTCATGACGCCAAGGAACAGAAGATTGCGCACCATGACGTGTAACTGCAATGGCAGCTGCTGCGTGAGCAAAACGGATAGCCTCAACGGAAGGTTTCCCTTCTAATATTGCAGTGACAAATGCACCGTTAAATGTATCACCTGCAGCAATGGTATCAACAGCATCGACACGAAATCCAGGAATTATCATGCCTTTTCCTTGTTCACTAAACCATACACCACGGCTACCCAAAGTGATAAGCACTTGCTTGATGCCTTTACGATGTAAAATATCGGCAGCTTTTGCCGCACCCGCTTCATCATGCACAGAAACGCCTGTTAATATTTCGGCTTCTGTCTCATTTGGAGTGATAACATCAATAAAACTCAGAAATTCATCAGATAAAGCTTGTGCTGGTGCGGGATTTAAAATGACTTTAGTTTGATGTGATTTTGCCAGTTTTGCGGCTTCAAAAACAGTCTCTAACGGTGATTCTAATTGCATCAGTAAGGCATCAGCGTGTTCAATAACATGATGATATTGCTCAAGATGTATAGGTGTTAGTGCACCGTTAGCACCTGCAATAATGCTAATTACGTTTTCACCTTGCTCATTAACAAGGATCATCGCAACACCTGTAGGTGTTTGCGGAATAATACTAATTGCATCGATATGAATATTATCTGTGTTAAGTTGTGAGATTATCTCACTGCCAATTGCATCATCACCGACACAAGCAATAAAGGTAATATCGGCGCCACTGCGACCACAAGCAACAGCTTGGTTTGCACCTTTACCACCAAAGGCTATTTTGTATTGATGACCAATAATGGTTTCACCTGGTTTTGGAAATTGTGAAATATTCATAATGTGGTCAACATTAATACTACCTAGAACAGCAAGGCGAGGTGTTGTCATAGCCTTTATCCTTGTAAAAACGTGTTTTAATGATTAAAGCTACCACGGAGCAATATCACTCCGTGGCATTTATTGTTGTTATTGTTTAATAACTAACTCAAGTTCGACTGGGATTGTTGCATCCACTTTCTCACCTTTGAGAATTTTATCTGCAGTCTGAATGCCGATAATACCAATTTGATCTGGACGTTGAGCAATGGTTGCACCTAACATGCCACGGTTTACTGCTTTGATCCCATCATCTGTGCCATCGAAACCAACCACTAACACATCGGTACGACCAGCGGTTTGTAACGCACGTAATGCACCTAATGCCATTTCATCATTTTGTGCAAACACAGCTTGAACCGCAGGATACGCAGTTAACAGATTTTGCATCACGTTAAGACCTTTTGTACGGTCAAAATCAGCGGGTTGGCTTGCAAGTACATTCAGTTTATGGGCATCAACGGCTTGTTTAAAGCCTTCACCACGTTCACGAGATGCAGATGTTCCTGTGATCCCTTCGAGTTGAATAACTTTGGCATCATTAGCAACTTTCTCAGCAATATAATCACCTGCCATTTTACCACCAAGGCGGTTATCTGAAGCGACGTGGCTGACGACTTCACCTTTGTTGGCAACACGGTCTAAGGTGATCACTGGGATTTTGGCTTTATTAGCTAAAATAACTGCATTACCCACAGCATCTGAATCTGTTGGGTTAATAAGCATTAAACGTGTCCCTTTCACTGTCAGATCTTGCACGTTAGCAAGCTCTTTAGCTGGGTTGTCCATAGAATCTAGAACAACAAGGTCGTAGCCTAACCTATTTGCCTCTTTCTGCGCACTGTCTTTCATGGTGACAAAGAAAGGGTTGTTAAGTGTTGAGATAACAAGCGCGATCGATTCTTTGGCAAATGCGTTGGCGCTGATTGTGGCGCTTAATGCAACAACAGAAAGAAGTGTCGCCATTTTTTTCAGTTTCATAATATAAGTTCCTGTCGGGGTTCGGATTAAGAGAATAGAGCGTTATTTTTTGTTATCTACTAAAACAGCAAGTAAGATGACCACTGCTTTTACTATCATTTGATAATTTGATGATATTCCTAATAAATTCAGTGCATTATTTAAGAATCCTAGAATAAGTGCACCAATTAATGTACCGATAATACGACCTTTACCACCCGCAAGACTGGTGCCTCCCAGAACAACGGCGGCAATCGCATCTAGCTCATAACCATTACCGGCCATTGGCTGTGCTGATGAAAGTCGAGCAACTTCAATGACACTCGCAAGGGCGGCTAATAAACCACATAATGAATAAACGATGATCTTAATTTTATCGACACTAATACCGGATAAGCGAGTGGCAGATTCATTACCCCCTAGTGCGTAGATATAGCGACCTAAACGTGTGTGATGTAATAAATACCATGCACTCAAAAAGACAATCATCATGAGCCAAATTGGCGTTGGAATACCAAATGGGCGACCAATACCAAACCAACTAAACAGATCAGCATTATCGCTAAATCCGGTATTAATTGGGCTGCCGTCTGTATAGACACGCGTAACACCGCGTAGTAATAACATCATGACTAACGTAGCGATAAAGGCTTGAACTTTACCTTTAGCAACGATAATCCCGGTGACACCACCAATAGCTGCACCTAATGCCAATGCTCCAACAACAGCAACAAGCGCATTAACATCAGCACCAACCATCGAAGCAGCAACGGCACCTGTTAATGCAAGCAATGAACCAACAGATAAGTCGATACCAGAGGTTAAAATAACCAGCGTCATGCCAACCGCCATAATGGCATTAACTGATGTTTGTTGGAGGATGTTGAAAATATTGTTTAAGGTAAAGAAGTTAGGACTGAGTGTGGAAACCACCACAATCAGAAGTAGCAATGCAATCAGCGATTTTTGCTCTAATAGCCAAGCTTTTGAGAACCAACGTTTTGACGCTGGAATTGAATTCGTGCTCATATCAAACTCCTACTTTAGCGTCATATTGTTTACCAACAGCCGCTGCCATTAGCATTTCTTGTGTGACATTGTGAGCGGAAAACTCACCGCTAATACGACCTTCATGCATAACCAAAATACGGTCACTCATTCCCATTACCTCTGGCATTTCAGAAGAAATTAAGATGATGCTTAATCCTTCTTGTTTAAATTTATTAATTAGCTGATAAATTTCTTTTTTAGCGCCCACATCAACGCCACGAGTGGGCTCATCAAGAATAAGTACTTTAGGGCGAGTCATCAGGCCTCTTGCGATAGCCACTTTCTGTTGATTTCCCCCTGATAAAAAGCCTATGGTTTGATCCATTGAAGGGGTTTTTATATTGAATAATTTAATAAAATCACCGACGGTAAGTTGCTCTTCTTTATGATTAAGCACACCCATGCCACGGCTAAAATAGCGAAGTGCCGTCAGAGACATATTTTCTTTTACTGACATGCCAAGTACTAAACCATCACGCTTTCTATCTTCAGAGATGTAAACAATGCCTTGTTCCAATCCTTCAACCGGTTTTTTTATTTGGCAGGGTTTACCATCTAACTCAACGGTGCCATTAGTTTTAGGTAATGCACCGTAGATAATTTTCATTAATTCAGTACGACCCGCTCCCATTAAACCTGAAATGCCAAGAATTTCGCTTTCATGTAATGAGAAACTGACATCGTGAACATCTTCGCCACTGAGGTTAATGACGTTAAGTTTAGTTTTTCCTTGAGGGATATTAATTCGAGGGTATTGGTCTTCTAACTTACGACCAACCATCATTTCAATCAGAGTATCTTCTTTTAATGAGGCAACAGGTTTTTCACCAATAAACTGACCATCTCGCAGGACTGTCACATCATCGCAGATCTCAAAGATCTCTTTTAAGCGATGTGAGATATAAACAATGCCACAACCTTGATCTCTTAGTTCACGAATAACACTAAACAGAGATTCAGTTTCTGTGTCAGTTAATGCATCTGTTGGTTCATCCATAATAATCACTTTGGAACCAAAACTAAGTACCTTGGCGATTTCCACCATTTGCTGATCACCAATCGATAATTCAGACACTAAACGGTGGCTACTGTAAGCTAGGTTTAATCGAGCTAATAACTTATCAGCCTCTGTATACATTTTCTTCCAATCGATAGCACCAAAAGCACGAGTAAACTCACGACCTAAGAAAATATTTTCTGCGATAGTTAATTCAGGAATAAGGTTAAGCTCTTGGTGAATAATACCGATCCCTGCTTCTTGAGAAGATTTAGGACCATTGAAAGTACAACTTTCACCTTGATAAATGATTTCACCAGCATCTTTTTTATAAATGCCAGTAAGCACTTTCATCAGTGTTGATTTGCCAGCACCATTTTCACCGACTAAAGCCATCACTCGACCTGGGTAAATTCGTAACGTCGCGCCAGATAGTGCTTTTACACCGGGAAATGACTTATCAATATCTTTAAGTTCAAGTAAAGGTTTCATATTGTCCTCAGAAAGTCACACCAGAAAACAGCACAATATTGGCATAAGGGGTACATTCACCGGTTCTAATAACAGCTTTATTTTCAGTGAGTTGCTTTTTAAATGCTTCATGTGAAACATAGATTATTTGAATAGGCTTTTTTTGCTCTTGTTCTAATAAATGGAGGTAAGAGATGATTTCATTAAAAAGAGAGGGATTGATGGTTTTAATTTCTTCCGCCAGCATGATGGCTTCAACTTGCATCTCATGAGTGATTGTTTGCAACACGGACATAAAGTCAGGGATCCCTTGAGTGAGAGCAAGATCAATACGTTCAACAGAGGAGGGAATCGGTAATCCGGCATCTGCAATAGTAATTTTGTCAGTGTGTCCTAAACGTGAAATGACACTCGAAATGGGACTATTAAGTAATATACCTTTTTTCATGTTTTCTCCTCAGCGAAACGTTTCGCTGTCTATATAGTAGAAAAGAAAGGTGGGAAAACAAGTTTGATTTATTCATATTGTGAGCATGATCGAAACGTTTCGTTGGTAAACAAAAAGAAAGAAAAATCTAACTGATTGAATAAATTAACGCTGAATTGATTCAAGAGACGAAGTGGTTGTTTTCAGTGAATTTCATAAAAATGTGACATTCAACAAAGCTTGGAAAGAATGAAATATAGAATGCAAGCAAGGATAATTTTTTAAATAAAGTAAGATAAGAAGTGGCGAGTCTTTTTAATAATCGCTCCAACTCAGGAAAGTCGGAGCGATTTAAATGATAATAGAATTATTTAGCTTGATAAGCGTTAATTGATTTCTCAATACCTTCTGCATCTAATCCTAAGTCAGCTCTGATCTCTTCTTGTCCACCTTGTGGCACAAACAGATCAGGTATACCTAAGTTTAAGACAGGTACTAAGCAACGCTCTTGCATGAGTAACTCATTAACACCACTGCCAGCCCCACCCATAATGGCATTCTCTTCTAGTGTTACCAACATGTCATGCTGTTCTGCCAGAGAAAGGATAAGTGATTTATCAAGAGGTTTGATAAAACGCATATCAGCCACAGTTGCATCAAGTTTTTCAGCGACTTCTAATGCTTCTGGTAGTAATGTACCAAAGTTTAGGATCGCAATACCTTTGCCTTGGCGACGAATAATACCTTTACCCATAGGTAGTGGACTAAGTGGTTGCAATTGCGCACCAACACCAGAGCCTCTTGGATAGCGTACAGCAACAGGGCCATCCTGATAGTGATAACCAGTATGAAGCATTTGGCGACACTCATTTTCATCACTTGGCGCCATAATGACCATATTAGGAATACAGCGTAAGAATGAGAGATCAAAAGCACCTTGGTGAGTTTGGCCATCTGCTCCCACAATACCGCCACGATCAATAGCAAATAAAACAGGCAGTTTTTGAATGGCAATATCATGGATAACTTGGTCGTAAGCGCGTTGTAAGAATGTTGAGTAGATAGCGACAATCGGCTTATAACCACCAATGGCTAAACCTGCCGCAAAGGTAACGGCATGTTGTTCTGCGATCGCGACATCAAAATATTGTGATGGGTATTCTTTTGAGAAGCGCACCATACCAGAGCCTTCACGCATAGCTGGGGTAATTGCCATCAGTTTTGGATCGGTTAAGGCTTCTTCACATAACCAGTCACCAAAAATTTTGGAAAATGTAGGTCGTGCATTAGGGCTTTTAGGTAATGTACCTGCTTGTGGATCAAATTTAGGTACAGCGTGCCAGCTAATAGGATCACGTTCAGCAGGTGCATATCCTCGACCTTTTTTAGTCATAATATGCAGAAGCTGAGGGCCTTTTAGATCACGCATATTTGCGAGTGTTTGTACTAGCGCAATAACATCATGACCATCAACTGGGCCGATATAGTTAAATCCTAATTCTTCAAACATGGTGCCAGGAACGACCATGCCTTTGATATGTTCTTCTGTCTTTTTCAGTAATTCTTTAATTGGTGGAAGGCCAGAGAAAACCTTTTTTCCACCTTCACGCAAGGTAGTATACAGTTTGCCAGACAACAATTGTGCAAGGTGATTATTCAACGCACCAACGTTTTCTGAAATCGACATCTCGTTATCATTAAGAACAACGAGCATATCTGGTTCAATATCACCTGCGTGGTTCATCGCTTCAAAAGCCATACCCGCAGTAATTGCACCATCACCAATGACACAAACTGTTTTTCTATTCAGTTTTTCTTGTTCAGCGGCAACAGCCATACCTAAACCTGCACTGATAGAGGTTGAAGAGTGACCGACACAAAGTTTGTCGTATTCGCTCTCTTCACGCCAAGGGAAGGGATGTAATCCATTTTTTTGGCGAATTGTATCAATGCGGTCACGGCGACCTGTTAAGATTTTATGAGGATATGCCTGATGACCCACATCCCATATAAGGTTATCAAAAGGGGTTTTATAGACGTAATGAAGAGCAACCGTTAACTCAATAGCACCTAAACCTGAGGCGAAGTGACCACTTGAGCGGCTGACACTGTTAAGAAGAAATAGCCTTAGCTCATCACAGAGTTTAGGTAAACTCTCTTTTGGTAATAGGCGCAAATCTTCTGGTGTTTCAACCAACGCCAATGTGGGATATTTTTCGATATCAATGCTCATGTGATGCCTATTAATTAATCACTTGTAATAGGGAAAGAACAGGTAAGCTGCTCTCTTTATTTGTTATTAGTTTTTCCGTTCGACGATAAAACTCGCTAATTGTTTAAGCGTGGTTGTATCGTACTCGTATTGCTCAAGAAACGCTAAGGCATCCAGTGCTTCGTTATACAATTCCTGTGCTTTCTTTTGAGCTTGCTCTAACCCAAGGAGTGCAGGATAGGTGCTTTTTCCTGATTCTTGGTCGCTACCTTGACGTTTCCCCGTTTCTTCAGTACTGCCAATGACATCTAAAATGTCATCTTGCACTTGAAAGGCAAGGCCAATGGAATGAGCATATTTATCTAATGCAGGTAATACATCATGGCCTTTAGAGCCTGCACTAAAGGCGCCTAAACGAACAGCCGCACGAATTAACGCACCTGTTTTGTGTAAATGGATTTTTTCAAGAGATGCGAGATCAATCGATTTATCTTCAGCTTCAAGATCAAGAGCTTGACCACCACACATACCTGCAAGCCCGCTAGCTGTTGCTAATTCAGCAATCATTGCAACGCGATCAGCTATTGCAACATCAGGCATTGGATTTTTTGCTAAGATCTCAAAAGCCAGAGCTTGTAGTGCATCACCTGCTAAAATAGCGTTGGCTTCACCGAATTCAATATGACATGTTGGTTTACCGCGGCGCAAA
Source organism: Proteus sp. TJ1640 (assembly GCF_003144445.1). Lineage (NCBI taxonomy): Bacteria > Pseudomonadati > Pseudomonadota > Gammaproteobacteria > Enterobacterales > Morganellaceae > Proteus > Proteus sp. TJ1640. Next base: position 195,971 of record NZ_PENY01000010.1, on the reverse strand, counting down.
TCATCATCATCCATCGCAGGTAAATCGTCATGAATAAGGGAATATGCGTGAATACATTCTATTGCGGCAGCGGGTGCATCAAGGTTTAGCTCAGGGACTTTAAACATTTCGCCAACAGCATAAACAAGAAAAGGGCGTAAGCGCTTGCCACCTAAAAGAGCGCCATAATGCATGGCTTTACCTAGAGGCATGTCAGTGAATGGTAAAACTGATAGCGCTTGGTTTAATGCATCATCAACACGCTGGTGGGCGGAATCTAATTTATGACGGAACGCATCCGTACTTGAAGTTGCGTTACTCAATTATTCTGCCTCTTGGATAAAATCATCAGGAGTTGCATTATCGTCTTCTTTTAGAAGAATACGAACACGCTGTTCAGCGTCTTGTAATGTTTTTTGTCCAACACGAGCTAGACGAACGCCATGTTCAAACTCATTAAGCGCTTCTTCTAAAGGGAGTTCACCGGATTCTAAACGGTTTACGATTTGCTCAAGTTCTTGCATGGATGCTTCGAAACTTGGTGCTTGTGAGATGTCTTCGTTAATTGGAGTCGTTTTCTTAGCCATAATATTTTTGATAATAAAGCATGTTAGCGCTGAATAATAGTCATCATCTTACTACAAGTAAGATGAAAATTTCTTATTCAGTCGATGATTTTTGCGGGTGAGCCCTAAATATTGGTGATATACTTTGTGACTTTTATAAACTCCAGTCAATTTACATCACTGTAGTTTATGTTTCTACTTAATAACCTATGACCATTGACTATGAAGTTTATTATTAAATTATTCCCCGAAATTACGATCAAAAGCCAATCAGTTCGTATACGTTTTATCAAAATTCTCACTAGCAATATCCGTAATGTATTAAATTCAATCGGCGATGAAATCACAGTTGTCCGTAATTGGGATAACATTGTGGTTGTGAGTAAAGATGAAAGTAAAAGTGAAGCAGTATGTGATGCATTAACACGCATTCCTGGTATTCATCACATTTTACAAGTCGAAGAACATCCTTATACCGACTTACATAATATTTTTGAGCAAACTTTTGCGGCATTTAAGCATTTAGTTGAAAACAAAACATTTTGTGTTCGTGCCAAACGTCGTGGTAAGCACAGTTTTACTTCAAATGAAGTTGAGCGTTATGTTGGTGGGGGTTTTAACCAACATGTTGAAAGTGCAAAAGTGAAATTAACGCGTCCAGATGTCACCATTAATTTAGAAATTGAAGATGATAAACTTATTTTAGTCAACGCGCGCTATGAAGGTATTGGTGGTTTTCCAATTGGTACGCAAGAAGATGTCTTATCACTGATCTCTGGTGGCTATGACTCAGGTGTATCAAGCTATATGTTAATGCGTCGTGGTAGCCGAGTTCACTATTGTTTCTTTAACTTAGGCGGTTCTGCACACGAAATTGGCGTTAAACAAGTTGCGCATTATTTATGGAACCGTTTTGGCCGTTCACATAAAGTGCATTTCGTTGCTGTTGATTTTGAACCTGTTGTCGCAGAAATCTTAGAAAAAGTCGATGATGGTCAAATGGGTGTTGTATTAAAACGTATGATGGTACGTGCAGCATCAAGAGTGGCAGAGCGTTATGGTGTTCAAGCAATTGTGACTGGCGAAGCATTAGGCCAAGTTTCTAGCCAGACCTTAACTAATTTGCGTTTAATTGATAATGCGACAGATACGTTAATTTTACGTCCTCTTATCACGCATGATAAAGAGAGCATTATCAATATTGCTCGCCAAATTGGCACAGAAGATTTTGCTCGCACAATGCCAGAATTTTGTGGGGTAATTTCAAAAAGCCCAACAGTGAAAGCCGTCAAAGCGAAGATCGAAGCGGAAGAAGAGAAATTTGATTTTTCTATTCTTGATAACGTTGTTGAAAATGCCAAGAATATGGATATTCGCCGTATAGCCGAAGAAACTGTACAACAAGTGACAGAAGTTGAAATGGTCTCTGAATTCGGTACAAATGACGTTATTCTTGATATTCGATCCCCTGAAGAACAAGAAACATCACCATTAAAAATGGATGACATTGATGTTAAAGAATTACCTTTCTATAAATTAAGCACTCAGTTTGGTGATTTAGATAAAACTAAAACCTATTTACTGTATTGTGATCGCGGTATGATGAGCCGTTTACAAGCGCTTTATTTACGTGAGCAAGGTTTTGAAAACGTAAAAGTGTATCGTAAAAAGTAGTGCGATAATCTTTAGTTATCAGGAATAAAAAAAGCCACTATATTGAGCAGTCTAATATGTTAGAACAGTTCAATATAGTGGCTTTTATTATCTATCTATCCCCGAACCCAGTAAATTCATCTTGATAATTATAAATACCAGGTGGCAATACAAGTTGTTTGGCGACATCAGCAGCAGCTTCTTTACCTTTTAAGCGTTCGATAATTTTTAGTGCAAAATCGATAGATGTTGCGGGTGCTTGGCTAGTAATTAAATTGACTCTTTCATCAAAATAGACTCGATAATCAACCCATTTTTTCGGTGATATTTTATCTTTTAATGCAGGAAAACCTGTCATGTTGCCGATGGGAAAAATATTATGAGACTCAAGGATCATTGCCGGTGCTGCACAGATGGCTGCGACAAGTTTATTTTCACTGTGCATGCGACGTACTTTTTCGACCACTAAAGGGCTATCTCTCAATGTTTCAGTACCTTGTAATCCACCGGGGAGAATAATAACGTCATAGTGATGATCAACAACACGAACTAGAGGCGCATCGGCGACAAGTTTAATACCACGAGAACAAGTGATAACAAGATCATCAACATCATTTTCTGCACTTGCAAGTACGACATTAATCCCAGCCCTTACCAGCAAATCTACGGTAGTGACGACTTCGGTCTCTTCGCTTCCATTAGCTAGGCAGATGAGCGCTGATATGGTCATAATTGCCTTCCTGTTGTTTAATAAATTGAAAAAGGCGGTTATTTTCTGGCAATACAAGCCCTTGTTCTGAAGCTCGACGTAATAAATAACCCGTAATATAGTCAATCTCTGTATGGCGTTGATATTTCACATCTTGATACATAGAAGAATAATTATTTGCAGTTTGTTCTATGGTATCAATAATATAGCCATGAAGGTGAGCTTGAGACGTTGGTACGACTCCTTCACGTTCCATCACTTGATAAACTTCGTCGCATACTTTTTGAATATGCTCAGGATAACGCAATAAATCACCATTACGGCATTGATAATAAACGGTAAGAGGATTGATAACACAATTAACTGCAAGTTTTAGCCAACTAATGGTATGGATATCATTATGCCAAGCGACATCAGGCAATGCATGATGCAAGGTTTCTGCTAAATAGCTATATTGTTGAGCCGCATGATTTAATGGACCTATATGTGTTATTCCTGTTGCTGTATGAATAACATCTTGCCCTTGTTGATAAGCACCATGAGTAATAATGCCTTGTAATATAGGTCTGATAATGGGGTGTTGTGTTGCTGTTAATTCATCGGCAGTACCCATACCATTATGAATGAGTAAAATCGGACATTGTGCAGAAAGATAAGGTAATAGTGCATTAACAGCATCTGATACTTGCCAAGATTTTAAGCAAACAATTAATAATTCGCTCTGCTTTAACCATTCGAGTTGATTTGCGGTAATACGCTGATAAAAAGGCTCACCATTAATGTTATCAACACTTACGTCTAAAAAAGGCTGTGGCACTCTTAGCCAACCTTGTACTTCATGAGACTGAAGTGTTAAAGCTGCAACCCAAAGTTTACCAATCGAACCACATCCTAAAACGGTAATTTTCATTGTGCCTCTTTTTGCAAATCGTAATAGCGCAAGATGGCTACTGACGCTTATTAGACTATTAAGCTAAAATTATAACATTGATTACACTTTCCTGTTTAATGTATGTTTGCGCTTTACTATAAGAGGAAGTGAAAGGGATAAATTTGTTATTGAATGTGCAATGCTTTTTTGCAACTCTAAAAGAAGCTATTATTCGGGTTGTATTTATTTATTGAGGAAGAAAGAATGCCATCTTTTGATATCGTATCTGAAGTTGACTTACATGAAGTGCGTAATGCAGTAGAAAACGCGCAACGTGAACTGACTACTCGCTGGGATTTTCGTAACGTTGAAGCAAGCTTTGAATTAAACGAAAAAGCAGAGTCAGTGAAAACGACCAGTGTATCTGAATTTCAGGTTCAACAATTATTAGATATTCTGCGTGAGAAAATGGCAAAAAGAGGGATTGATGGTGCGGTATTAAATATCCCTGAAGAGATGACTCACAGTGGAAAAATGTACAGCGTAGAAGCCACGTTGAAACAAGGTATTGATACAGCCTTAGCAAAAAAAATTGTTAAGTTGATCAAAGACAGTAAATTAAAAGTTCAGGCTCAAATTCAAGGTGAGCAAGTCCGTGTTACAGGTAAATCACGTGATGATTTACAAGCCGTAATGAAATTAGTCAGAGAAGGTGAGTTAGGGCAGCCATTCCAATTTAATAATTTCCGTGACTAATTGTTTATCTATTGAGTCATATAAAAATGCGCTGTTAAACCAGCGCATTTTTATTTTATCCCGTCAATTTATCGACCTTTAAACCAAAGAGATTAGCGACTCTAATGTTGCTCTCGGTGTCTGTTTGGTATCAACCTTGATATAAGCACTTTGTTCATCAGCCATAATCACAACTTCATTAACCCCCGGTTGTTGATTAAATAATTGTTGTAGTCTCTGTTGTTGGCTTGAAGATAGGTTTTTAGGTAATTCAACGCGTAAGCTACTGACATAAGCGGGTTGGCGTAATGTTAAGCTAATCAAAAACCAAATAATGCCGATCACTAAACAGCCCAGAAATACGATTTGTGCATCATAATGCTGATAAAGCCATCCCCCTAAAATACCGCCTAATGCCACACCTAAAAATTGGCTGGTGGAATAAATTCCCATTGCTGTACCTTTATAGCCAGCAGGTGCTTCTTTACTGATTAATGAAGGTAGTAGTGCTTCCATAATATTAAAGCCAATAAAAAAGACCTGAATGCCAGCAATAATTAGCCATAAACTAGAGCCAGAGCTTATTAAAATAACTTGAGCGATAATTAGTAAAAAGATACAGAATAAGAAAACCTGTTTCATTTTACGTTTTTTTTCTGCATAGATAATAAAAGGGAGTACAGTAATAAAGGCAATTAGCATAGTGACTAGATAAACAATCCAATGCTTTTCTTTTGCTAAACCAGCGCTACTCATAACTAGAGGAAGTGCAACAAATGCAGCCATTAATAAAGTATGTAGTGAAAAAATACCCGTATTCAACTTAAGAAGCTGTGCATCAAATAAGACTTTTTTTACACTGCCACGGACAAAACCAGATTCTCGATTAAGAATAGGGTGTTCGCTATTCGGCACAGTAAAAAGCGTAATAACAATGCCACCCAAGGCGAGTAGAGCAATTCCCCAAAACAGGCCATGTAAGCCAAAAATATGCGTTAAAATAGGGCCTAAAACTAAGGCTAAAGCAAAGGTTATCCCAAAGCTAATACCAATAAAGGCCATTGCTTTTGTTCTATTTTGTTCTCGAGTTAGATCGGAGAGTAAAGCCATAACTGCGGCTGATATAGCACCAGCACCTTGTAGTGCCCGACCAATAATAATGCCGTAAATATTGTCGCTAAGAGCTGCAATAAGGCTCCCGACAATAAAAATAATTAAGCCAAAAACAATCATAGGTTTTCGACCAAATTTATCAGAGAAAATACCAAAAGGAATTTGGAATATAGCCTGTGTTAATCCATAAATACCGATGGCTAATCCAATGAGAGATTCTGTTGCGTGTTGTAGCTGAAGCCCATAGGTGGTTAAAACTGGGAGTACCATAAACATGCCAAGCATGCGAAGAGAAAAGACAGTGCCTAGTCCCCATGTTGCTTTGCGCTCTAATGGGGTCATTTTATTATCATTCATGGATTACCTCGTATTACTGATACCCCATTGTAATGACATTTTATAACGAGGTTAATCAATAAATGGGATGTAAAAAAGTCAAAACTGTACTGATATCTTCTTTAGTCGCGAAACAGGATAAAAAAAGACCAGTCAGAAGGCTGACTGGTCTTTCGGTTACTTTAGTAAATACATTATCTTAAATAAGCAAAAACAGTTTCTGTTGAGCTTGTTGGATCAACCGACATCATTACACTTAATGAAGTGATTGCCACAATAGAGAAAATAAATAATTTTCGTGCCCACACTTTATCATTGGTTGCTTTATAACCGGATAAAGCCATGCCCAACCACCAAATACTGACGGCAGAAGCAACTATTAGATATTTATAGCCCGCATATCCAACTAATGTCAGCATTAAGGTTGCAATCATAAATGCCAGAATATAAAGAATGATATGGCGTTTAGCGACTGAGATCCCTTTAATAACGGGTAATACCGGAATATTAGCTGCTTGGTAGTCTTTAAAACGGAAAATAGCAATGGCATAAGAGTGAGGCATCTGCCATAAACTAAAGATAAGTAATAGGATTGCCGCGCCTGCATCAAACTCACCGCTAACGGCACAATAACCGATAACAGGGGGAGCAGAGCCAGATAAACTTCCAATCAGTGTGCCATAAACAGATTTACGCTTCATATAGAGGCTATAAACCCCAACATAAATAATAAAACCAAATACAGCGATAAACATTGCAAGCGGGTTGGCTGCTACATAGAGCAGCACAACACCTGCAATACCTAATACTGAGGCATAAATCAGGCTAATTCGAGGGTCAATTAATCCTTTAACTAATGGGCGGTTCTTCGTTCTTTCCATGATACGGTCAATATCACGGTCAATATAGTTGTTAAAAACACAACCAGAAGCAACGACCAGAGACACCCCAAGTAGAGTCGCGACAAATAGGGGGTAGTCAATCTCACCTTTAGAGGCGAGAAGGAAACCACCTATTACAGAAATTAAGTTTCCGAAAATAATTCCTGGTTTGGTGACTTGTAGGTATTGCTTAATCATAGCGACAACTCTTAATCCATCATCATATTGATGTTCAGGTTGTACATAATCCACAACGAGCCTACGACAACAATGCCGATAATAAGCAGTGTGAACAGGAATGCGACGACGTTCCAGCGCTCTTCTGATGACGTATTCATATGCAAGAAGCAGACTAAGTGAACCACAATCTGCACAACTGCCATACCGACAACAGTCCAGAGAATTGTTGCTGGTGTCGCTGTTCCTTCCATCACCATCCAAAATGGAATAACGGTGAGGATAACAGACAGAATAAAGCCGATTAGATAAGACTTCATACTGCCGTGGCTTGCGCCTGAAGGAGAAGTATTTGGATGACTCATTACATCACTCCCATCAGATAAACTACGGTGAACACACAGATCCAGACAACGTCAAGGAAGTGCCAGAACAGACTTAAACAGCTTAAACGAGTACGGTTAACTTCAGTTAAACCACGGCGTGATACTTGGATCATCATAATTACAATCCAAATTAAACCCGCAGTGACGTGAAGACCGTGCGTTGAAACTAATGCAAAGAATGCAGATAAGAATGCACTGCGATCTGGGCCATAACCTTCTGCGATTAGCTCATGGAATTCGTAAACTTCCATGATGACGAAACCTAAGCCGAATAAGAAAGTAACAAATAACCACAGATTAACTTGGCTAACGCTACCTTTATTCATGCTCAGCATAGCGAAACCAAAAGTGATACTACTAAATAGCAGTAAGAAGGTTTCAACTAAAACAAACGGTAAGCTAAAAATCTCTTTACCTGAAGGACCATCTGCAATCCCGTTAACAAGCACCGCATAAGTGGCGAATAAGCTGGCAAACAGGATAAGGTCGCTCATTAGATAGATCCAGAAGCCGAAAACTTTCGTCGCTCCTGCATCGTGGTGCCCATGATGTTCATGGGCGTTTGTGTTATTTACAGTTTGAGTAGACATTATTTCACACCTGCTTTTTTCAGTTCTTCATAATGCTTATTCTCGATAGCTTCAATTTCAGGTACTTGGACATAGTAATCCACATCTGTATCAAAGCTTTTCACGATCCAAGTGACAATCATGCCAGCGAAACCAACAATAGCTAACCACCAGATATGCCAGATCATGGCAAAACCAAGGACTAAGCTGAATGCTGAAATAATCACACCCGCGCCTGTATTTTTAGGCATATGGATCGGTTCGTATTTGGTTGGACGCTGATAGGCTGTGCCTTTTTCTTTCTGATCCCACCATTCATCACGAGTTTGAACATTAGGTTCAACAGCAAAGTTATAGAAAGGAGCTGGTGAGGAAATTGACCATTCCAGCGTACGTCCGCCCCATGGATCGCCCGTTAAGTCACGGTTTTGATCACGGTCACGGATACTTACGTAGATCTGGATAACTTGACAAGCGATACCGATAGCAATCAGTGCAGCGCCACCCGCAGCAACCATTAACATTGGATGGAATTCAGGGTTGATGTTTTGGCTGATACGACGAGTCATACCCATAAAGCCAAGAATGTACAGTGGCATAAAGGCCATAAAGAAGCCGATAAACCAGAACCAGAATGCACGGATACCCCATTTCTCATTCAGTGTGAAACCGAATGCTTTAGGGAACCAGTAAGTCATCCCTGCGAAACAGCCAAATACTACACCACCGATAATAACGTTATGGAAGTGGGCAATTAAGAATAGGCTGTTATGTAAAACAAAGTTTGCACCCGGAACGGCTAACAGAACCCCTGTCATCCCCCCAACAGAGAAGGTGATAAGGAAACCGATAGTCCACAACATTGGGCTTTTATATTCGATACGACCTTGATACATCGTAAACAGCCAGTTAAAGATTTTAACTCCTGTTGGTATAGCGATGATCATCGTGGCGATACCGAAGAAGGCGTTTACGTTAGCCCCCGAACCCATAGTAAAGAAGTGGTGTAACCAAACGATAAATGACAATACGGTAATAACGACAGTCGCACCAACTAAAGAGGTATAACCGAATAACCGTTTTTTAGAGAATGTTGCTGTAACTTCAGAGAACACACCAAATACAGGCAGAACAAGGATATAAACTTCTGGATGCCCCCAAGCCCATACAAGGTTGATGTACATCATCATGTTACCGCCCATATCATTGGTAAAGAAGTGCGTACCAAGATAGCGGTCTAAAGTTAATAGCGTAATAGTAACTGTTAAAATTGGGAATGCAGCAATAATCAGGACGTTAGTACATAAAGCAGCCCAAGAGAATACTGGCATTTTCATCATGCTCATACCCGGCGCACGCATACGCAGAATAGTCGCGAAGAAGTTAACCCCAGTTAGAAGCGTACCAATACCGGATATCTGTAAGCTCCATATCCAATAATCTACCCCGACTCCTGGGTTATACTCCAAACCAGAAAGTGGTGGATAAGCTAACCAACCTGTTTGTGCGAATTCACCAATACCTAAAGAAATGTTGATGAGTACTACACCGACGACAAAGAACCAGAAGCTCAGTGAGTTAAGGAAAGGGAAGGCCACATCACGGGCACCAATTTGTAAAGGTACAACAAGATTCATCAGACCTACAACGAAAGGAGTCGCCATGAAGAAAATCATGATAACGCCGTGTGCGGTAAAAATCTGATCATAGTGATGAGGTGGTAAGAAACCAGCTTCGCCGGCAGAGGCGAGAGCTTGTTGGCTTCTCATCATAATTGCATCGGCAAAGCCACGGAACATCATGACCATTGCAACGAGGATATACATAATACCAATTTTTTTATGGTCAACGCTGGTTAACCATTCGGTCCACAACCATTTCCATTTACGAAAATAAGTTAGTGCGCCAACAATAGCAAGTCCACCAAGAACAATACCGAGTAAAGTAACTACGATAATTGGTTCATGTAGAGGGATTGCATCAAGAGTTAATTTTCCGAACATGCCTTTATTCCTCTGCTCCTGCATGTGCCGCATGGCTCATGTTCATATTCATTGTTGCATCAGCATGTGCTGTCTGATTGCCACCTGTGTGAGCGCCATGACCTGTATGACCAAATTTAGAAATAGTTTCTTGGAATAACATTGGCTTCACGCTTGAATAGTAGGTCACTGGATTTTTCTGGCTTGGTTTAGCAAGTTCATTAAATGCAGCGGTCGTATTTAACGTATCTGGCGATTGTTTGACTTTTTCAACCCACGCATCGAAACCGGCACGATCAGGTGTCGCAATCGCTGTAAATTTCATATCAGAGAAACCGTGTCCACTATAACTTGCAGACATACCTTGATATTCACCAGGTTCATTAGCAATTAAGTGCAACTTAGTTTGCATTCCTGCCATCGCATAGATTTGTCCACCTAAGCGAGGGATAAAGAATGAGTTCATGACAGAGTCAGAAGTGATTTTGAAATTAACAGGAACATTAGTAGGGAAAGCCAGTTCATTAACTGTTGCAATACCTTGTTCTGGATAGATAAATAACCATTTCCAATCCATTGAAACAACTTCAATGGTGACAGGTTTTTCTGTGGACTCTAAAGGTTTGTAAGGATCAAGCTCATGGGTTGTTTTCCATGTAATGCTCGCCAAAATCACAATGATGATAATTGGCACAGTCCAAACGACGAGTTCAATTTTATTTGAGTGAGCCCAGTTTGGGCGATAGGTGGCTTTAGTATTGGATTCACGGTAGCGAAAAGCGAAAACAATCACCATCAGTATTACCGGTATCACAACAATTAACATTAAACCAAGCGCAATGAGGATTAATGTTTTTTGCTCAGCGCCGATAGCGCCTTTGGGATTCATTAACGCCATATCACAGCCACTTAAGAGAAGAGCTGCTGCTAATAGCGAGAGTGTCCCAATACTTTTTATGTATTTCATAAGTCTCATCCAACGACCCAAATGACAAAGGTTCTATTGTTGTTTCATCAGTATCAGTAAGGACATTTTACGGTAAGGTTGCGACAGTGTAAACAATTGTAATGGTAAGTAAGTGGTTGGTTGGTCTTTTGTGTTAATGTGATCACAAGTAATCAAAATATTAAATAAATGTTAATTTAATTATTGCGTATTAACTATAATTTCATAAAGTACCATATTTTTAAAATAAATACATATTTTTACAAATAAAAATGCAATAAAAAGTGTAAGAAAACGTATTGTGATTAAAAAAGTAACAGATTAGAGGTCGGAGGAGAGTTGATAGGTGAAATCCTTTTTATATTAATGTTTAATATCTATATTTGATGTTTGTGTAATTTTTAATATGGCTAATTAGTAATTTGATGAATATTTATATCCAATAAGAAAACTTTCCATTAAGTGGTAAAAAGAGGTTACAGCGAATAAAAAGGCTTTCGCTGTAATAAAAATTAACAATTAGCGATCAAAAATTATATTTCAGGCTATATACAATGCCGTCTTGCAAAAAATCTTCGCCTAACTTTTTATAAGCATAACGATATTGAATACCCGTAGTAATAGAGGTCGTTGGATGCCACCAAAAAGCTAAAGCGCCATTAAATCCATCTTTCCCCCCATTGCCATAACGCTCATGACGGTTAAATTCCATTTCATGCCAATTGCTAATGCTAAATTTTTGAGCGCTAATCGAAAAATCATATCCAGCAACCCAGCCAACAACGTAGCCATTATTTCCTGAATAGTAAGTTTGATCGACATAATGAAGCGCAATAAATGGTTTAAACCATAAATTATCTATTTGTGTGTTATAGCCTAAGCCGTAAAGTGTATTAACTTCATGGAAGTTGCCGTTGTTTTCTTTACCGGGAAGTGACCATGTACCGTAAATATGTCCGTATAAATTAACATCACTTTCACCTAAGTAAATGCGACTTGTTGCTTTAACAGTATAACGTTGATTATCACCTGGTTCTGTTTTTCGAGGATTAAAGGGATTTTCCAGATCAAAAAAACCGTAAAATTCACCCCATGAAAAGTGGGCACCACCTTCAAGTTCTAGATAGGCAAAATCATCTTTATGAGAAGATTGCCCTGTTTTGTGTGTTGTATGAGTAGTCCAATCAAGATAATTGATGCTGGTATTAGCGAAGCCACCTAAATAGCTAGCTTGAGCAGATAAAGAAAGTGTACTTGCGATGGTTAATAAAAATGTTTTTTTTATCATGAATAATCTCAATTTATTTTAATGAAATAATTTTGTGGTGAATTTATATTTTTATATTTTTTGAAACTATAACCTATAAAATTGCAATTTGCAGATTATGATGTTGAAAATAAGATCTATTTCTAGAATATTAAATTGATAATTGAAAATGAGAATTTTAGTATTGTTTAGTTTATTTTTATTATTTGAACTTCTTTGAATGGATTAAGCGCTTAATAACTGTTTTTGGGCAAAAAAAGAAAGCGGAAGAAGAAAGAAAAATATGTGGTAACAATCGCGTAAAAATACCTCACGACACAGGAATCAAGGGATAGTATCATTAGCCAATATTCGTTTTTATCTTACTTGGAATTTTCATTGTGACCTCATTTGCTGAACTTAACGCACTTCCTGCTGAACAACTCGCTAACCTTAATGAATTGGGTTATCTCACTATGACTCCGGTTCAAGAAGCTGCTTTGCCCGCTATTCTTGAAGGAAAGGACGTTCGCGCTCAGGCAAAAACAGGTAGCGGTAAAACGGCTGCTTTTGGTTTGGGGCTTTTGCAACACATTGATGCAAAACAGTTTAATACTCAATCACTTATTTTATGTCCAACGCGAGAACTTGCTGATCAAGTTGCAAATGAATTACGTCGTCTTGCTCGTTATCTTCCAAATATCAAAGTATTAACGCTGTGTGGAGGAGTTCCATTTAGTATCCAGCGTGATTCATTAATACATGCTGCACATATTATTGTTGCAACACCAGGCAGATTGCTTGATCACCTAAAGAAAGAGACTGTCACTTTAGATGATGTGAAAACATTGGTGTTGGATGAAGCAGACAGAATGTTGGATATGGGATTTTTTGATGATATCAACGATATTATTTCTCGTATGCCAACGGCACGCCAAACATTGCTTTTTTCTGCAACTTGGCCGAATGAGATCGCAACAATTAGTCGTAAGATCCAGCAAAACCCAATCACTATTGAAATCAATTCTGTTGATGAACTTCCGGCTGTTGAACAGCAGTTTTATGAAATATCTCGTCATGGAAAAATAGGATTGCTGCAAAAACTGTTAAGTCGTGAGCAACCAGCTTCTTGCGTCGTGTTTTGTAACACAAAGCGAGATTGCCAAGATGTGTATGAAACACTGACAGAAAGCAATCAAAGTGTGCTTGCTTTACATGGCGATATGGAACAAAGAGAGCGTGATCAAACGCTTATTCGCTTTGCTAATGGGAGTTGTCGTGTATTAGTCGCAACAGATGTTGCAGCTCGCGGGCTTGACATTAAAGCGTTAGAAATGGTGATCAATTACGAATTATCATGGGATCCTGAAGTGCACGTTCACCGAATTGGCCGTACAGCCAGAGCTGGGGAGAGTGGATTGGCTATTAGCTTTTGCGCACCAGAAGAAATTCAACGTGCCAATGCTTTAGAAGAAATGCTTCATATGAAGATAAATTGGTTGCCTATTCCTACAGGTCTACAAATTACGCCACTTGAAGCAACAATGGCTACATTATGTATTGATGGTGGTAAAAAAGCCAAAATGCGCCCTGGTGATATTTTAGGGGCATTAACGGGTGATATGGGGTTCAATGGTGCCGATATTGGCAAAATTATGATTAACCCAACACATGCTTATGTTGCTGTAAAACAATCTATTGCAAAACAAGTCTGGAAACAGCTGCAACAAGGTAAAATTAAGGGTAAAACAGTAAAAGTAAGATTATTTAGATAAATTTTTTACTCAGAACATAAGAATACAAAAAGGGCAGTTTAACCTGTCCTTTTTTATGGTTCATATCTTGAGAAAGTAATAAAACTAATGTGTTGTTTTCTTAAGGGCTAAATAATCTAGGATTGTGCCAAAGATAAGGCTTACCGCACCAATAATAACACCATATAAAAAGAGTGTTGAAGCCCAAGAACTTAATCTATCAGTATCTATTTTTTGAATAAAATCGACAGATTGGAACATTTCTAATGTTGGTAGTGAATTTGTAACAACAAGAATTAAACTACAAATAAAGAAAAGAGTCGTTAGCATCAAGCCATAAATAGCAAAACGGTACTGTTTAATAAACAAGGTTCTTCTAAGGAATTCCCCCGTTTTTTGCGTATAAATAAGTGTGTTTTTCGAAACCAACAGCAAAATAAGACCAGGTACAGAAGCAACGATAGAAAAAAGATAAAATGCTTCCCAACCATGACTTTCAACATACCAGCCTGCAACTGGGCCAACATAAACACGACCAATTGCAGAGAGAGCCGAGAGCAACGCAAATTGTGTTGCTGAAAAGGAGAGATGACAAAGTGTCATTAAAAGGGCGACGAATGCGGCTGTTCCCATTCCTCCACAGATATTTTCAAATGCAACTACCGCACCCATGCTATAAATACTTTGTTCAGAAATAGCTAAATACCAATACCCGATATTTGAGCCACCTTGCAAAATACCAAAAATCATCAGTGCTTTAAATAAACTCCAACGGCGCATTAATAAACCACCTAGCAATGCCCCAATAATAGTGGCTGCAAGCCCAAGTGTTTTATTCACTAATCCTACTTCACCTGCATCGAACCCCGCACCGCGAATAAGAAAAGTGGTACTTAAACTTAAGGCAAAAGCATCTCCCATTTTATACAGCACAATAAGCAGTAAAATTAGCCAAGCATTATTACGAGAAAAGAATTCATATAAAGGTTCAATAACGGCTTCATAGAGTGTGCGTGGTGGTTTTACGGTGGTTTCTGGCTCTTGGGCAAGTAGTGTGGCAATAATACCAATTCCCATTAAGGCAGCCATTAACCAGTACATATTTTGCCAACCAATATACTTATCAGCTAACCAAAGTGCCATTCCTCCAGAAACAAGCATGGCTATGCGATAACCTAGGACAGAAACTGCAGCACCTGTACCACGCTCATCTGCTTTTAATATATCTGTTTTATAGGCGTCAAAAACAATATCTTGTGAAGCAGAACAAAAAGCAACAATGACAGCTAAAGAGGCTAGCCACCATAAATGATCATTAGGATTTAAAAATCCCATTCCTGCAATACCAAGTACTAACCCTATTTGAGTGAGTAACATCCATCCTCGGCGTCGGCCAAGAAAAGAGGGGGTATAGCGATCCATAAAGGGTGACCAGAGGAATTTAAAAACATAGGCTTGTCCCACCAATGAGAAGAAACCAATGGTTTTTAAATCAATGTTTTCTACTGTCATCCATGCTTGTAATGTACCCGCAGTTAATGCAAGTGGTAATCCAGAAGTAAAGCCAAGTAACAGTAAAATAAATGATTTGTACCAAGTGGTTTGTTTGAAGGCAGGCTGAACCATGCAAGAATTCCTTTCGACGACCTGTTTAAGATAACAGGTCGTTTATTCTAATAAATTAACGGGCGTTAGATTTGATAAATTGACTGACTGAAGCGTCTTTTGCCATATCGCTAACGAGCTCACTTAAGACATTGTTAATCGCGGCGGCAATTTTCTCATTAGTTGCGCCAAATGGGCCTTGGACATTGTAGCTAGTACGGAATGTTTTGGTATTAGAGCTGCCATTTGGTAGGGTAACGATAACTGAAATATCCGCTTTTGCACTGATATTATGACGAATACTACCTTCGCCAACATCTGCATTGAGTTTATTGATAACAATAATTACATCAGCAGAAGCAGGAGAACCCATCATAAAACCACGAGCTGTCATCTGCTTTTGCAGAACTTCTTGCATTAAAAATGCAATGTCACGAGTTGGAACAAGGACTTCTAATTTACCGTTACGGTTGATTTCCGCTAGGTTTTTTGATGCGCGTTTGTCTTGGCTTGAAATATTCAGTGAAATAGGGCGCATTGTAGGGTCGGCCGCAGGAACTGACATCACTGGTTCAATAGATAATTTGTTACTAGGAGTTGCACAACCTGAAAGTAGTGTTAATGCAAAAACAGCACAGAGTAAATTTTTAATCATGAGGTAATCTCGGTTAAATAAGTCTGTTGTGTTAATAAGTAGAATAGGCTTCAAACTTTAGCCTATCATACCACTGCTAATAGGTTGCTAATATCCCCTTAAAGAACGAAATTATCTGATTTTATCAATTGATTTTATTTCAAATTACTCTCATTTTTACTCATGTATTTGACAATATTTGGTCAATGGTTTTACTCAAGATGAAAAATAAGCGATTATCATCAGCAAAATTAAAAAGAATAAGCTCATCATTTTGTATTGATAAAGACTAAATCAATATAGGCTGGTTGACTTATTTTTTTATTCACCATGGTATAAAGGCTAGAGTATTAGGGGCAGAGATGATCCGTGATGATATTGAGAATAAGCTGATTTCGCGCTTTTCACCGCATTTTTTACAAGTAATAAACGAAAGCCATCGCCATAATGTGCCCGAAGGCTCTGAAAGTCACTTTAAAGTCATTATCGTTAGTGATGATTTTAATGAGAAACGTAGTGTTACGCGCCATCGTGATGTGTACCAAACATTAGCTCATGAAATGGAAAATGGTGTTCATGCATTAGCATTACACACTTTTACTTTGAGTGAATGGAATGAACAGCAGGATAAAGCATTACGCTCTCCTGGGTGTCGAGGCGGAAGCCAAGAAGATTAACAACCTTATCGTTAATCGTGAGTAAATAGATCCTAAGATGCGTATTTTTTGTTCTTTATAGAGGAAAAAAGAGTGGAGTTGCTCGATTTTATGAAAAAATTGAGGAATAAAACGGCTCTTTCTCGACTCAACCCCTCTAGATCGTTATAATGTCGCGTCTAATTTTCAGTAAGGTTTCGGGATGCTTCTGATATCAGGGATCCTCGTTTTTTTAAATGTGGCGGCCCCGGTTCTGAAAGGAAAATAAACCTAAACATGTCAATATCATGTTAGTTTCCTTTAAAGTAGACCGAGCACTAAAACTTATTTTGAGGTAACAAGATGCAAGTTTCTGTTGAAACGACTCAAGGCCTAGGGCGTCGTGTCACAATCACCGTACCAGCCGCTGATATCCAAACTGCTGTAGACAGTGAACTGAAAAAAGCTGCTAAAACTGTTCGCATTGATGGTTTCCGTAAAGGTCACGTTCCAATGTCTATGGTTAAACAGCGTTATGGTATGTCTGTACTGAATGATGTTCTTGGTGATTTAATGTCGCGTAATTTCATTAACGCTATCATCGAAAACAAAGTAAACCCAGTTGGCGCGCCTGAATACAAACCAGAGCAATACAAAGAAGGTGAAGACTTTGTTTACTCTGTAGAATTCGAAGTTTTCCCAGAAATCGAACTGAAAGATCTGGAAAGCATTGAAGTTGTAAAACCCGTTGTTACTGTTAAAGACGAAGACGTTGATAACATGTTAGAAACACTGCGTAAGCAACAAGCAGAGTGGAAAGACAAAGACGGCGCAGTCGCAGCAGAAGATCGCGTAACTGTTGATTTCAACGGTTCTATTGACGGTGAAGAATTTGAAGGCGGAAAAGCTGAAGATTTCGTACTGGCAATGGGTCAAGGTCGTATGATCCCAGGTTTCGAAGAAGGCGTTATCGGTCATAAAGCTGGAGAAGAATTCACAATTGATGTGACTTTCCCAGAAGATTACCACGCTGAAAACCTGAAAGGTAAAAAAGCACAATTCGCTATCAACCTGAAAAAAGTTGAAGAGCGTGAACTGCCAGAATTAACTGAAGAGTTCATCAAGCGTTTTGGTATTGCAGATGGTTCTGTTGATGGTTTACGTGCTGAAGTACGTAAAAATATGGAACGTGAACTGAAAAATGCAATCCGTACTCGTGTTAAAACACAAGTTATTGATGGCTTAGTTAAAGCAAACGAAGTTGACGTACCTGCAGCTGCTGTAGACAGCGAAATTGAAGTTCTGCAACGTCAAGCTGCTCAACGTTTTGGTGGCGATGAGAAACAAGCTCTGCAATTACCACGTGAACTGTTCGAAGAACAAGCTAAACGTCGTGTAATCGTTGGATTACTGTTAGGTGAAGTGATCAATAGTAATGAACTGAAAGCAGAAGACGATCGTGTGAATGCACTGATCGATGAAATGGCTTCAGCTTACGAAGATCCCTCAGAAGTTGTTGAGTTCTACAATAAGAACGAACAACTGATGAACAACATTCGTAATCTTGCGTTAGAAGAGCAAGCGGTAGAAAAAATCTTAGCAAATGCTAAAGTAACTGAAAAAGAAACTAACTTCACTGAACTAATGAACGAAGTTCAAATGGGTTAATTCTTAACCGCGATATCGGTTTTAAGCAAAAACCCGTGGTTTTTACCACGGGTTTTTTTCAGTTTGTATATATTTATCAAAATTAGTCTTGAAATCTGAGCGATTATCTCCAGATAATTCTATATTCTCTTTATTACTCCTCGCGAGGCGCCTTGAATGTCTTGTGAGAGATTAGATCATTAGAAATGGTCATGATCAATTATCTCAAGTAAAATTGTTGTCATTGGCACCAATAAGAATGCAATAGGAGACAGACATGTCATTTAACGACACACAGGAACAATTCGCACCTAATATGGCTCTGGTGCCGATGGTTATAGAGCAAACTTCGCGAGGAGAGCGTTCTTACGACATTTACTCACGTTTATTGAAAGAACGTATTATTTTCCTGACTGGCCAAGTTGAAGATCACATGGCTAATCTTATCGTTGCTCAAATGCTATTTTTAGAAGCAGAAAATCCAGAGAAAGACATCAACCTGTATATCAACTCACCAGGTGGTGTAATTACTGCGGGTATGTCTATTTATGACACCATGCAGTATATCAAAGCAGATGTTAGTACCATTTGTATGGGGCAAGCGTGTTCAATGGGTGCTTTCTTATTATCTGCTGGTGCGAAAGGTAAACGTATTTGCTTACCTAACTCCCGTGTGATGATCCACCAACCATTAGGTGGTTACCAGGGGCAAGCAACAGATATTCAAATTCATGCTCAAGAAATTTTGAAAGTAAAATCCCGTATGAATGAGCTAATGGCTCAACATACAGGTAAATCTATTGAAGAAATAGAAAGAGACACTGAGCGTGATCGTTTCTTATCCGCTAACGAAGCGTTAGAATATGGATTAGTGGATAAAGTCTATACTCAACGTAGCTAATTATTACACGTTGTAATAGTAACTGAATTAATACGTTTTCTTTGTTAGTCAATAATGCAAAGGAAACGGCTATCAATATTTATGTAAAAAAGACTTTCTTCTTATAAATAATAAGAAGAATAACTAAGTGAGGTTGACTGATGACAGATAAGCGCAAAGATAGCTCTGGGAAGCTTCTGTATTGCTCTTTCTGCGGTAAAAGCCAGCATGAAGTAAAAAAATTGATCGCTGGTCCGTCGGTTTATATCTGTGATGAATGTGTCGATCTATGTGTTGATATCATTCGTGAAGAAATAAAAGAACTGGCACCTCATCATGAACGCAGTGAATTGCCAACGCCGCATGAAATCCGTAAGCACCTTGATGACTATGTTATCGGTCAGGAATTGGCTAAAAAAGTTTTGGCTGTTGCCGTTTATAATCACTATAAACGTCTGCGTAATGGCGATAAAGCCAATGGTGTTGAGCTAGGAAAAAGTAATATTTTGCTGATTGGTCCTACTGGTAGCGGTAAAACGTTACTAGCAGAAACATTAGCACGCTACCTTGATGTTCCTTTTACTATGGCAGATGCCACAACGCTGACAGAAGCGGGCTATGTGGGTGAAGATGTTGAAAACATCATTCAAAAACTGCTACAAAAATGCGATTACGATGTGCAAAAAGCACAACGTGGTATTGTGTATATTGATGAAATTGACAAGATCACCCGTAAATCTGAAAACCCATCAATCACCCGTGATGTGTCTGGTGAAGGTGTACAGCAAGCATTATTAAAATTAGTTGAAGGCACTGTCGCTTCTGTTCCTCCTCAAGGCGGACGTAAGCACCCACAACAAGAATTTTTACAAGTTGATACTTCTAAAATCCTCTTTATTTGTGGTGGTGCATTTGCAGGACTCGATAAAGTTGTTGCACAGCGTTTAAATACACACTCAGGTATTGGTTTTGGCGCAGAAGTTAAAAGCCAAAAAGAGAAAGCCAGCGAAGGTGAATTATTAGCCCAAGTTGAGCCAGAAGATCTGATTAAATTTGGTCTTATCCCTGAATTTATTGGTCGTTTACCTGTTGTTGCAACGCTAGGCGAATTAAACGAAGAAGCGTTAATCCAGATCTTACAAGAACCTAAGAATGCATTGACTAAGCAATATCAGGCATTATTTAAATTAGAAGGTGTAGATTTAGAATTCCGTAAGGAAGCGCTGACTGCAATAGCGAAAAAAGCCATGGTACGTAAAACGGGTGCTCGTGGTTTACGTTCGATTGTTGAAGCTGCATTACTTGATACGATGTATGACCTTCCTTCATTTGAAAATGCAGAAAAAGTGGTCATTGATGAAGGCGTTATTAATGGAAAATCTGAGCCGCTGGTTATTTATAGTCAGCCAGAAAATCAGGCTTCAGGTGAATAATGCATCGTAATTTGGCAGTGTCCTTTGTCTGACATTATCTCGTTTTCTCTCAAAAGTAAGAGAGAAATTCAAGATAAAGCGTGCCAACGCAATAAAAATGAGGGAATTTTCCCTCATTTTGTTTTTTTAATGCGTAATGCTATTGAATGTCAGAAAAGTGCCCTTATATATTTTGACAATCCGTGGAATTAATTTTATTTGGTGACATGCGAATAAAATTACCTGTAAAAGCGTTAAGCTAAAAACGAAGAGAGAGCTCTATGAATCCTGAGCGTCCAGAACGTATTGAAATACCTGTATTGCCATTACGTGATGTCGTTGTATATCCGCATATGGTGATCCCGTTGTTCGTTGGTCGTGAAAAATCTATTCATTGCTTAGAAGCCGCGATGAACGACAACAAACAAATTATGCTGGTTGCGCAGAAAGATGCATCTACTGACGAACCAGGTGTGAATGATCTTTTTTCTGTTGGTACAGTTGCGTCTGTTTTACAGATGCTAAAACTACCTGATGGAACAGTAAAAGTACTTGTTGAAGGTATTCGTCGTGCCAAAATTACGACGCTATCTGACAATGGTGAATACTTTCAGGCGAAAGCAGAATACCTTGAAACGCCAGCCGTTGATGAGCGCGAACAAGAAGTCTTAAATCGTACAACGATTAATCAGTTTGAAGGTTATATCAAGCTGAATAAAAAAATTCCGCCAGAGGTATTAACCTCATTACATGCTATCGAAGAATCAGCGAAATTAGCAGACACCATTGCTTCACATATGCCGCTGAAATTAAAAGATAAGCAAGCTGTACTTGAAATGTCTGATGTGACAGAACGCCTTGAATATTTAATGGCGATGATGGAATCAGAAATCGATCTGCTACAAGTTGAAAAACGCATTCGTAACCGCGTTAAAAAGCAGATGGAAAAGAGTCAGCGTGAGTATTATCTCAATGAACAAATGAAAGCGATTCAAAAAGAATTAGGTGAGATGGATGATGCACCTGATGAAATGGAATCGCTGAAGCGTAAAATCGATGCGGCTAAAATGCCAAAAGAGGCAAAAGAGAAGACAGAAGCGGAACTTCAGAAATTAAAAATGATGTCGCCAATGTCAGCAGAAGCCACGGTTGTACGTAGCTATATTGATTGGATGGTTCAAGTTCCTTGGAATAGTCGTAGCAAAGTTAAAAAAGACTTAGTGAAAGCGCAAGAAGTTCTTGATACTGACCATTACGGTTTAGAACGTGTTAAAGAGCGTATCCTTGAATACCTCGCAGTTCAGTCTCGTGTTAGCAAAATTAAAGGGCCAATCTTGTGCTTGGTAGGGCCTCCGGGAGTAGGTAAAACTTCACTGGGTCAATCTATTGCTAAAGCAACAGGCCGTAAATATGTTCGTATGGCGTTAGGTGGTGTACGTGATGAAGCTGAAATCCGTGGTCACCGTCGTACTTACATCGGTTCTATGCCAGGTAAATTAATTCAGAAAATGGCGAAAGTTGGCGTCAAAAACCCACTTTTCCTATTAGATGAAATTGATAAAATGTCATCTGACATGCGAGGTGATCCAGCTTCTGCTCTGTTAGAAGTGTTAGATCCAGAACAGAACATCGCATTTAATGACCATTACCTGGAAGTTGATTACGATCTGTCTGATGTTATGTTCGTGGCAACCTCTAACTCCATGAATATACCCGCACCGTTGTTGGATCGTATGGAAGTTATTCGTTTATCAGGTTATACCGAAGACGAAAAACTGAATATTGCTAAGCAACATTTGTTACCAAAACAGATTGAGCGTAATGCGTTAAAACCAAGCGAGCTGACAATTCATGACAGTGCGATTATGGGCATTATTCGTTATTACACGCGTGAAGCGGGTGTACGTAGTTTAGAACGTGAAATTTCTAAATTATGCCGTAAAGCAGTAAAACAGCTGCTAATGGATAGCACAATCAAACATATTGAGATTAACGAAGATAATCTCAAAGACTACTTAGGTGTCCGTAAAGTTGACTACGGTCGTGCTGATACAGAAAATCGAGTAGGTATGGTAACAGGACTTGCATGGACAGAAGTGGGTGGTGATCTACTGACTATTGAAACTGCAAGTGTACCGGGTAAAGGCAAGCTAACATTCACTGGTTCTTTAGGTGAAGTGATGCAAGAGTCTATTCAAGCGGCAATGACTGTCGTTCGTGCTCGTGCTGATAAACTGGGTATTAATAGCGATTTCTATGAAAAACGTGATATGCACGTACACGTTCCTGAAGGGGCAACACCAAAAGATGGTCCAAGTGCTGGTATCGCAATGTGTACTGCGTTGGTATCAAGCCTAACAGGTAATCCTGTACGTTCTGATGTTGCAATGACGGGCGAAATTACGTTACGCGGACAAGTATTGCCAATTGGCGGACTAAAAGAAAAGTTACTTGCTGCACATCGCGGTGGAATTAAGACAGTTCTTATCCCTGATGAAAATAAACGTGATTTAGAAGAAATTCCTGAAAATATTGTTGCTGATCTGGATATTCATCCGGTGAAAACAATAGAGGAAGTTTTAACGCTAGCCCTGCAAAACTCACCGTTTGGCATGGAAGTTGTTACTGATAAATCACACTAAAGAGTGATATTAGTCATAAATTATAGCTAAAAAAAAGGCTGGATAAGTAATAAAAGCTTGCCAGCCTTTTTTTGTGTCGCTAATTTAATGGCGATTTTAATTAAAAATGCTGTTTTATCGGTCTTGCTATATCTAAAAAGGCTTGATATAACGACGTTTGCAAAATTTGCCATTAATGGTGAAAAATAACGCATAAAATTATGGGGATGAAAGCGTGAATAAAACTCAACTGATCGACAAAATTGCTGCAAATGCAGATATCTCAAAAGCGGCAGCAGGTCGTGTTGTAGATGCTCTGGTTGCTTCTATCACTGAATCTTTACAAAAAGGTGATGATGTAGCATTAGTAGGTTTCGGTACTTTTACTGTACGTGATCGTGCAGCTCGTACTGGCCGTAACCCACAAACTGGTAAAGAAATTCAAATTGAAGCTGCAAAAGTTCCTGCATTCCGTGCTGGTAAAGGCTTAAAAGACGCAGTTAATCAATAATAGTTGAATGAACTTTCTGCCAAAGAGTTATTAACTTAACGTTATGGGTAAACAGAAAACAACTCAATTAAAAAATGAAGCGCATCTTTTGGAGATGCGCTTTTCTTTTTTGATTATAAATCACGATTAAACCTTGTATTCTCTGGCGATAAAACGTGAAACTGAAGTGGTCATTTGATAGAATGCCCCGTTGTTCTATAACTAAAATAGACAACAATGAATGATTCAGTGATGAGTTAACTGCTATCGTAATCAATGAATCAAATAATGCTGTTTAGTTTTTTCTTAGTTATAGAAAGTGCGTGTTAAGACTGTGCATTAATATGGGACTGGCTGTTTTTAATGATTGTCGTGTGTCGCGACATTTTGATATTTAGCCAGCATGAGCATATTATCTTTTCGCTGTGCTCAAAATAGTCGTGTAGCACCCATAAAAATAATTTTTATTTCACCAAACGGAGCCTCGTCTCGTTATGATGGACAACATTCGTTCCACTGCTAATAATCCATTTATAAAAATATTATTAGCTGTGATCATCCTCTCCTTCGTCCTAACTGGTGTGGGCGGATATCTCTTTAGTTCAGGCGTCAATGATGCAGCTGAAGTTAACGGGTATAAAATTAGCCGTTCTCAATTAGAGCAAGCTTATCAACAACGTCGAGCTCAATTACAACAAGATATGGGTGAAAATTTTGCTGCTCTTGCTTCCTCAGAAGAAGGTCAGAAACTTATTCGCCAACAAGCGCTTGATTTATTGATCAACCAAGCATTACTTGATCAATTTGCACAAAAGCTGGGTATCTCAGCCGGTGATCAGCAAATTAGAGATGCTATTTTTGCACTTCCTTACTTTCAAACTAACGGCAAATTTGACAATAAAAAATATGTCGATTTATTGAAAGGCAATAATATTGATGCGGATGCCTTCGCAGAAGGCATTCGTCAAAACCTAATTAACCAGCAATTAAAATTTTCTATCCAAGGCACTGATTTTGCCTTAGATAGCGAAGTTAAAGAATTTGCTGGATTAATGCTACAAAGCCGTAATGTACGCTTAGCATCATTAGACATTCAGCCATTCCTCGAAAAAGAAACGGCATCTGATGAAGAAGTGAAAGCGTTCTATGAGCAAAATAACCGAATGTTCATCGCGCCAGAGCAATTTAAAATTAGCTATATCCAATTAAATGCTCAAAAAGATTTTAATAATATCAACATTACTGATGAAGAAGCGAAAGCTTATTACGATAGTAATATTGATGAGTTCACTACGGCAGGGCAGAAACAGTACAGTATCTTAGTATTAGCTGATGAAGCTTCGGCTAAAGAAGCAGAAGACGAGCTGAAAAAAGGCGCTGATTTTGTTTCGTTAGTGAAAGAAAAATCTATTGATAGTTTCTCTAAAAAACAAAATGGTTCTTTAGGTTGGATAACTATCGGGCAAGAGTTACCCGAGCTGGCTAATGCAAGTTTGACAGAAAAAGGCCAAATCTCTGAACCTGTTAAAATCAGTAATGGCTACGCAATTTTCCGTCTTGATGATGTCAAACCCTCTGTTGTAAAACCATTTGATGACGTGAAAACAGATTTATTGGCAAAAATGCGTGAAAACAAAGCGATTGATGATTTCTTCGCATTACAACAAAAGGTGAGCCAAGCTGCATCTAATGACAACGACACATTAGCTCCCGCCGCTAAAGCGGGCAACGTGACGGTGGTTAATACTGATTGGTTTGATGAAAATAACGTTCCTGCACCATTAAATAATGAAAAACTCACCCAGTTAATTTTTGGGGGTTCATTGGTGGATGAAAATGGCCCAACTGGCATGAATTCAGACATGGTGACGTTAGGTAATGACAGTGCATTTATCGTGCGTGTAGAAGGTTATAAGCCTTCAGCAAGCCAACCATTAGACAAAGTGCGTGATCAGGTCGTTATGCTGGTTAAACAGCAAAAAGCATCACAAGCCATGAATGCGGAAGCCCAAAAACTTTTAGCTGCATTGAAAGAAGGTAAAGGCGAAGAAGCACTGAAAGCTGCTAATGTTTCGTTTGGTAGTGAAGAAAGCATCGTTCACTCATCTGCAACAGATGTCGTACAAACTGCTATTTTCTCTATGCCAAAACCTGCTGAAGGTAAAAAAGAGTATGGTATGACTAATGTACCTGGTACTAAAGTTGTCCTTATTCAATTAGATAGCGTAACAGATGGTAAACCAACATCTGAACAACTTGAGTTTATGACTAATCTCTATCGTGCTCAGATGGGCGAAGAAGCGTTACAACTCATGTTACGTGACTTAAGAGATAACGCTAAAATTGAAATCTTTGATAAAGATTATCAATAATCGAATTTGAGTTATTACATTGAAAACCCAGCATAAAGCTGGGTTTTTTTATACCGATTCACTTTGGTAACTTAAACCAATAACTCCGTCTCTCAAAAAAAATCATATTTGAGAGCAAGCTAGACAACTTTTTGTAATGCTTCTTTTTTTCATTTTTATTTTTCCTACTCTCTCGTAGTTTTATTTTTATACAATTGCTTGGTTATCAATATGTTGTCATTATTTTCCTGCATTCAGAACCCTTTGTTTGCGATTAAATTTAAAATTATTGAATAAAAGGAAATTATGATTATGAAGATGGATAAAAAAATGTTGTCAGGTTTTATGACTTCTATCTGCCTAGCTTTAGGATTAGGGCTTTCTCCTCTCTCTTATGCAGAAGAAACACCTGCCTCAACCCCAATGATTTCTATTGAAACTCACTCATCTGTTGAGCGTGATGCTAAGGAAAATAAAGCCAGTACAGAAGGTAAAGTTAATTTAAATACGGCAACAGTAGATGAATTAATGGGATTAAAAGGGATCGGAAAAGCAAAAGCGCAAGCCATTATTGATTATCGCGAACAGCTAGGGCGCTTTACCACTATTGATGAACTTGAAAAAGTCTTTGGAATTGGTATGAAGTTAGTTGATCAAAATCGTGATTTTATTGTTATTAATTAATGTATTCATTTTTATACGATATTGAGTATAAGTAATAGCAGAAACGTGAATATTGATTAAAAACTCCGTGTTTCTCTTTGATTTTTTTGATAAGAGAAACACGTTTTCTTAGTGTTTTCTTGGTTAAAAGAAAATGAAATAAACCTATATCAGAAATTACTAAATTTATTTTTTTGGCTATATTTATGGTATTGCAAAAAAATCTATAAGAACTTTATTAGAATAATCAAGAGGTAATAAATTGATATGAGTACATTAATTAAAGTTTATGGTTTTCATTTAGATGTTTTTGAACATGTGAATAATGCACGTTACCTTGAATTTTTAGAGCAAGCTCGATGGGATTGGATTGAGCAACATTTAGATTTTGATTGGTTTAAGCGCAATGGCTTGGCATTAGTGGTTGCTAATATCAATATTAATTACCGCTTACCTGCAAGTTTAGGTGATGAGTTACTCATTGATTGTGATATTGCTGAAGTGGGGGTTAAAAGTGGTGTGCTTTCTCAAAAGATTGTCAGAAAAAAAGATGGTGCACTTATTTCTGATGCATTAATTACTTTTGTTCTTGTTGATATCAATACAAAAAAAGCGCTGACATTAACAGAACAGTTAAGAGAGAAGCTTGAATATGTACGTCAATCATCCTAATACATAGAGAGTATTAAAAATTTATCACTAAATATGCCTAGGCTAATCTAAGATGATTTAATGCAGTGATAATGTTTGATGAATTATCACTGCATAAGTGAATAGAATGGCAGATAGCAGTGATAATAAGTAAGGTAATTATGATAATTATTTAAGACCTACTTTCTGTTTCATTGTTTGCATAATGAGTGTTTTATCAGCTAAGTAAGTGTTTAATCCGCGTTGCCTTAAATGACAAGCCGCACATTCACCACAGCCATCACCTTGAATACCGTTATAACAAGTTAACGTTTTATGACGAACGAAATCTAACTTTTTATAGTAATCAGCAAGCGCCCACGTTTCGGCTTTATCTAGCCACATTAATGGTGTGATAAATTTAATATCACGTGCAATACCTAAGTTGACAGCATGATTCAGTGCTTTTACAAATTCATCGCGACAATCAGGGTAACCCGAGAAATCTGTCTCACAAACGCCAGTGATAACACTCTCAGCGCCAATTTGATAAGCATAAATTGCTGCTAAAGTAAGGAATAGAATATTTCTACCCGGTACAAAGGTACTAGGAATATCACTTTCTTCACTTTCTTTGAAATCAGGAACAGGAATATTGTCGCGAGTTAAGCTACTAATAGCGAGTTCATTGAGTAAACTTACATCTAAAACTTTATGCGCAGTTGCCCCCAGTAATTGACTTACTTTTTGTGCTACCTCAATTTCTTCTTTATGGCGTTGCCCATAATTAAACGTAATGCAATGTACTTCATCGTACTTTTCCAATGCTTGAATAAGGCAGGTTGTCGAATCTTGCCCACCACTAAAGACAACGACCGTTTTTTTCATCAGAATACTCCTGAATATTGAAATTTTATAAGGATTAGTACGCATAAAAGTACAGATATTATGGCAATTTATTACCGATTTATCATTAGATGATTACTCTTATAGTAAGGGGCAGATTATCATTATTTTTTGTAGGGGCATATTTTGAAGGAGTATCTATGTTAGATAAGATTGACCGTAAACTATTAGCGCTGTTACAGGAAGATTCAAGCCTCTCACTGAATACTTTGTCTGAGGCTGTTAACCTAACTTCAACGCCTTGCTGGAAACGATTGAAAAGACTAGAGGATGAAGGGTATATTCGTAAGCGCGTTGCTCTGCTTGATAGTGAAAAAATCGGGCTAGGTCTAACAGTTATTGTTATGATTAGAACACAGCAGCATAATAGCGAATGGTACGAACAGTTTGTTTCATTTGTTAAGCAAATGCCAGAAGTACTGACATTCTATCGAATGGCGGGTGAGTGTGATTATCTAATGCATGTTGAAGTAGTCGACATGAAAAGTTACGACCTATTTTATAAGCGTATGGTAAATGGCGTACCGGGTCTTATTGATGTGACTTCTAACTTCGCAATGGAAAAAATTAAATACACAACGGCAATGCCGATACCTGAATAAGGTTCATCTTTACCAACTGGCACTTTTATTTTTTTGTATAACCTTAGGATTTAAGGCGTGGCTCTATTTTCACAGCTCAGTTGGTATTTTCTCAGTGAATGGCGTCGTTATGTCGGTGCTATTTTCTTATTGATGGTTATCGCAGTATTACAGGTGATCCCGCCAAAGATTGTTGGGATCATTGTAGATGGTGTTGATAACCATAGTCTGACGTTTAGCCAAGTGATGAATTGGATTGGTGTGATGGTATTAATTGCCCTCGCAGTTTATCTTTTACGTTATTTTTGGCGTCTTTGGTTATTTGGTGCATCTTATCAATTAGCAATAAAACTGCGGATGCAAATTTATCAACAACTTAATCAACAATCTTCCTCATTTTATCATCGCTATCGTACAGGCGATTTAATTGCACGGACCACTAATGATGTTGATAAAGTGGTTTTCGCAGCTGGTGAAGGTGTACTAACCTTAGTGGATTCTATGGTTATGGGGCTTGCGGTACTCGTCATGATGAGTATCCAGTTAAGTTGGGAACTGACACTGATTTCATTATTACCGATGCCACTCATGGCGATTTTGATTAAGCGTTATGGTGATAAGCTACATAGTCGCTTTAAAACCGCACAAGCACTTTTCTCTTCACTTAATAATCAAGCACAGGAAAGTTTGAGTAGTATTCGTATGATCAAATCATTCGGACTAGAGCAACAGCATGCATCCCGTTTTGATGATGTGGCAAAAGAAACTGGACGCCAAAATATGCGTGTTGCAAGAATTGATGCGCTCTTTGATCCTACTATTTTTATGGCTATTGGGTTTGCTAATTTACTCGCGGTTGCTGGTGGGAGTTATTTGGTACTCAATGACAAAATGACATTAGGTGAATTAACCAGTTTTGTTATGTATTTAGGTCAAATGATTTGGCCAATGCTGGCTTTAGCATGGATGTTCAATATTGTTGAGCGTGGCAGTGCAGCCTATAGCCGAATCAATAGCTTATTGAATGAAAAACTCGATATGATTGATGGTGATTTATCACCAAAACAAGGTCGAGGGATATTGTCTGTTGATATCGACCGCTTTCAGTATCCTGAACAAAAAACGGATGTGCTTAAGAATATTCATTTCACCTTATCTCCCGGTGATATGTTGGGAATTTGCGGAATGACTGGAAGTGGAAAAAGTACACTACTCACCGTTATTCAACGACTTTACGATGTAACTGAAGGTGAAATTTGTTTTCAATCTATACCCATTTATCAATTGAAGCTTGATGAATGGCGAGCACGATTGGCTGTTGTTAATCAAACCCCCTTCCTATTTTCAGATACTATCGCAGGAAATATTGCATTAGGGCGCCCTAATGCAACTAAAGACGAAATTGAAGCAGTCGCTAAACTGGCCAATATTCATGACGATATTCTGCGTTTACCTGAAGGGTATCAAACACAGGTAGGCGAAAAAGGTGTGATGTTATCCGGTGGACAAAAACAGCGTATTTCTATTGCGCGAGCGCTACTCTTAGATGCGGAAATTTTGTTATTAGATGACGCATTATCTGCCGTTGATGGACAAACTGAATATCAAATTTTACAAAATTTGTCGAAATGGCGAAAAGATAGAACGTTGATTATCAGTGCTCATCGTTTATCTGCATTGGTTGGTGCTACGAATATTTTAGTTTTAAAACAAGGTGAGATTATAGAGCAGGGTACACATCAGCAGTTAATTTCAATACCAGGTTGGTATCAAGATATGTACCATTATCAGCAATTAGAGGCCGCGCTGGATGACGATGAATAAAAATAAATCCGTTAAAGCGCTACTGCCTGCATTAAAGCGTCTTTTGACTTATGGTAAAGCTTATCGTAAACCTATGACATGGGGTGTCATTATGTTGTGGGTAGCCGCTGTTGCAGAAGTGGGGGGCCCATTAATTGTAGGTTATTTTATTGATGCAAAAGTTGCCACGAATAATGTGGAATTAATGTCATCATTAGGCCTAGCATTGGCTTTTATTCTTTTGCAAGTAATTGCTGCCACACTTCACTATTATCAAGCCATTGTGTTTAATCATGCTGCTGTTGGGGTGGTACAACAATTACGTACTGATGTAATGAGTGCGGCACTAAAACAGCCATTAAGTGCTTTTGATAATCAGCCCGTGGGGCAGTTAATCTCTCGTGTAACGAATGATACCGAAACAATTAAAGATTTGTTTGTTAATGTCTTACCGACATTATTTCGAGCGATTGCGTTAGTGGTTGTTATGTTAATTGCCATGTTCTTATTAGAGTGGCAAATGGCATTGGTAGCGATGACTATCTTCCCAGCAGTTATTGGTGTGATGATGCTTTATCAGCGACTGAGCACGCCGATTGTACGCAATGTACGTCATTTTCTTGCCAATATAAATGATGGTTTCCACGAAGTTATCAATGGAATGTCAGTTATTCAACAATTTAGGCAACAAGCTCGATTTGGTGAAAGAATGTCAGATGACAGCTGGCAGCATTACCAAGCGCGTATGAAAGCGTTAAAACTTGATGGTCTGTTATTACGCCCTTTATTAAGCATGCTCTCTGCGTTAGTTCTGTGTGGCTTATTGATGCTATTTGGCTATCAAGGTAGTGCGGTTATTGGAGTTGGGGTGATTTATGCATTCATTAGTTATTTAGGTCGATTAAATGAACCCTTGATCACATTGACATCACAGCAATCGATTCTACAACAGGCGGTTGTCTCTGGTGAGCGTGTTTTTGAACTGATGGATGCACCTTTACAGCATTACGGTTCATCAACTCATTCTATTACTCAAGGTAATATCGAGATTAGCTCTCTTTGGTTTGCATATCGTAATGAACAATGGGTATTAAAAGATATCAATTTAACTATTCCTGCTCGTCATTTTGTCGCATTTGTTGGGCACACAGGAAGTGGTAAAAGTACTTTAGCCAGTTTATTAATGGGTAATTATCCTTGGCAAAAAGGGAGTATTTCTTTAGATAAGCAACCATTAGAAGCGTATTCTCATGCTGCATTGCGTAGTGGTATTGCAATGGTACAGCAAGATCCCGTTTTATTATCGGGTTCACTGCATGACAACATTACGTTAGGGCGTGATTGTGATGAGTCACATTTATGGCAGGTATTAGAAACAGTTCAACTCGATCAATGGGTTAAAACGTTACCAGATGGGCTGCAAACAAAACTTGGTGAACAAGGTAGTCGCTTATCTGCTGGTCAAAAACAGCTACTTGCTTTGGCGCGTGTATTATTAATACCTCCTCGTATTCTTATTCTGGACGAGGCAACAGCAAATATTGATTCAGGAACAGAACAAGCCATACAGAAAGCGTTAAAAGTAGTTAGGGAAAAAACAACATTGATTGTTATTGCTCATCGACTTTCCACTATTATTGAAGCCAATGAAATTGTGGTACTTCATCGTGGTGCAATTGTCGAGCAGGGCGATCATGCTAAGTTACTCTCGCAAAAAGGCCGATACTATAATATGTATCAACTACAGCAGGTCAGAGAATCTTTACAAGAACAATCTCCTCTTGAAGTAGAATAATAACCTTAAATAAAAAAATATAATTTTAGAGGGCACATCATCTTAATGTATGTGCCCTTTTTGATTTCCCAATTATCTTGCTTTTATCAAAATAGCTATCGTATTTTTGCACCAATTCGGTGAGCTTTTTCATTTTTATTATTCAAAAAGTTTATTTTTTCTTAAATATCAATCAATTAAATAATGGCATGTCTTTTGCTTTTCTATTTAGGGGATGTTCTTTCAAATATCGACGAGGTTTATATGAAATATATCATTGCCATTATTAAACCATTTAAATTAGAAGAAGTGCGAGAGTTGCTCTCTGAGTTAGGTATAAAGGGGATGACAATCAGTGAAGTAAAGGGATATGGGCGACAAAAAGGACATGCGGAGTTGTATAGAGGGGCTGAGTATGAAGTTAATTTTCTCCCCAAAGTAAAAATAGAACTCGCGATTTGTGATGAGCAACTTGAGTCAGTTATGCAAGTGATTATGCAAGCGACTGATACAGGAAAGGTAGGAGATGGAAAAATTTTTGTTTTTGAATTATTGCAGGCAGTCCGTATTCGTACTGGTGAGTCTGGTGATGAAGCACTTTAAAGGAGATATTCGATGAGACGCTTACTTTCTTTACTATTAATGTTAGTGCTTACATACTTTTCTTCATCTGCATTTGCAACTGAAACAGGGGGGGGTGATAAAGCTGATAATAGTTTTATGTTGATATGTACTGCTTTAGTCTTTTTTATGACGATGCCCGGTATTGCTCTGTTTTATGGCGGGTTATTGAGAGGAAAAAATGTACTTTCTTTGATCACTCAAGTGATGATGATCTTCAGTATCGTTGTTATTCTTTGGGTTACATTTGGCTATAGTTTGGCATTTACCGCCGGTAATAAAATTTGGGGTGGGTGGTCACTTACTTTTTTGAATAACGTATCACTAGATTCACTCTCTGGTTCAATTAATCAGTATGTACATATTGCTTTTCAAGGATCTTTTGCTGTTATCACTGTTGCATTAATTGTTGGGGCACTAGGAGAGCGTGTTCGCTTTTCTGCACTGCTCATTTTTACGATTATTTGGTTCACACTTTCTTATATTCCTATTGCACATATGGTATGGGGAGAAGGTGGTTGGTTAATCGATGATGGGGCATTAGATTTTGCTGGGGGAACCGTTGTCCATATTAATGCGGCTATTGCGGCACTTGTTGGTGCTTACTTACTTGGCAAACGACGTGATAGTCAGCATACAGCGCTTAAACCTCATAATTTACCAATGGTCTTTACTGGTACAGCGGTGCTCTATATCGGTTGGTTTGGTTTTAATGCAGGCTCTGCTGGCAGTGCAAATGCAATCGCAGCTTTAGCATTTTTAAATACAGTAATTGCAACGGCAGGAGCCGTGCTTTCTTGGACTGCATCAGAATGGATCACCAGAGGCAAACCTTCTATGTTAGGTAGTTGTTCTGGTTGTATTGCAGGATTAGTTGCGATTACACCTGCAGCTGGCACGGTCGGAGTGATGGGTGCTTTATTTATCGGTGTAATGGGTGGGATCATTGGGCTTTGGGGCGTCGTTGTTTTAAAACGCTGGTTAAAGGCAGATGATGTTTGTGATGTTTTTGGTATTCATGGTACTTGTGGTATTGCTGGTTGTTTATTAACAGGGGTATTTACGGCTTCATTTTTAGGGGGGGTGGGATATAGCGATGGTATGACACTCAGTAAACAAGTTTTAATTCAATTAATGAGTGTTGTGATCACAGTGATTTGGTCTGGTGTTGTCGCTTATATAGGTTTTAAAATCGCAGATAAGCTGGTGGGCTTGCGAGTTTCAGAAGAGGAAGAGCATGATGGGTTAGATTTAACAACTCATGGTGAAAGAGCTTATCAACAATAATTGTCTATTCCCCCTCAATTGAGGGGGGAATATGCCAAGGTATTATTTTGAATGTTTAGCTCGTTTTTGACGAATAACCCCTTCTTGAACAGAAGATGCAACGAGTTGACCTTTTTTATTAAAGAATTTACCTCTAACAAATCCTCTGCCCCCTGATGCGGAAGGACTTTCAATCACATAAAGTAACCAATCATCCACACGGAATGGGCGATGAAACCACATAGAATGGTCAATCGTAGCGACCTGCAGACTTGTATCCATAAAACCTAATCCATAAGGTTGGAGAGCAGTTGGTAAAAAGTCAAAATCAGAAACATAACCAAGTAAATATTGATGCAAGAAAGGATCGGTTGGTATTTCACCTCGACTACGATACCAAACATAGCGTTCAGCAGGCGCTTTAGCGTAGCCAAACGGGCTAAAGTATTGCACAGGGCGCGCTTCAAACGGTGTTTCTCGAAGTGCTAAAGATTTAATCGGCTCGGGTAATTTGGGTGCTAAGTTCTTTAAAATCTCATCTTGTGAGATAAGCTCATTTGGAAAAGGAACATCAGGCATTGTATCTTGATGTTCAAAGCCTTCTTCAAATTCTTGAAAAGAAACGGTCATATAAAAGATAGGTTTACCGTGCTGAATAGCACTGACCCTACGAGTACTAAATGATCCACCATCACGAATAAATTCCACATCATAAACAATAGGCTTATGGCTATCACCAGGACGTAGAAAGTAGCTATGAAATGAGTTGATATAGCGGTTATCAGCTATTGTCTGTTTTGCAGCATATAGTGCTTGTCCTACAACTTGCCCACCGAAAACTTGCGGTAATCCTAAATCCTCGCTTTGGCCTCTAAATAGGCCTTCTTCTATTTTTTCAAGTGCCATCAAATTGATGAGATCTTTCAATGCTTGACTCATAGTGTACCTGTATCATTAGAACTGGTGATTTTTTATAAAATTGATTATATACAATCCTAGGAATATAAAAAAATAATCTCCCTTTTTATCTTGTAGCAATCTAATGATAAATGAACAGAGTTGATGAGATTATTGTTTGAGTGCGCTTTGATAAATTTATGGCAGGTAAAAGAGCCTTAGAGTCAATTGAATAATCAGTGAGCACGAATTTGGGTAATTAGTAATCACTTAGTCTCGCTTTCCTTGCTATTTGGATCAGTTTAAAACATAATGCGTGACGTCTTAGCAATAAGACAATCTATGGGGTCTTGTTGGTTCTCCCGCAACGCTAACTTGTTAACTCGGTCAGGTCCGGAAGGAAGCAGCCATGGCAGGTGTCGCGTGTGCCGGGATGTCGCTGGCAAGGCCCCACCCAATTTTTAGCCCTTCATGATTTTTAATCTCTCATCATTTCGAATCTCTTATCACTATTATCTTCTTAGATTTATTTTTCCTTATAATTTTACTCTCTATATGTGTTTTTTGAGTTCTGTTTTCTTTGAATTTGAGAGTTAATATTATTGAATAGAAAACAGTACGCTCAATGCATTAATTTATTATGAGAAAATTTACGGTAGTGTTTATAAATGAGAGGAATATTTGGGTAAAGAAATGCAGTCATGCCGTAATAAGTTAACGGCATGATGGTGTGTAATTATTCTACTGATAAGAAAACGTGAATAAAACGATATCTAAATTAAGAACTAATAACCCTACTACTATAAAAAATAAAAATAGCAAAAATAAAACTAAGGTAATTAAATAGAACTAGATTATCTTACAAATTTCCAAACAGATGCAGGGATTTTATCATATAGCTTGTTCATTGTGAGTTCTGCTAAACGGTGGTCTGCTGCTGAATAAAACAGTTCCAGTTCATCATCAGAGAGTTCATATTTGTTTTTTTCAATTACACGTTCTAATGTTTCGATTGAAGTACATTTTCTTAAACGCATTAGATAGTCTGTCTTAGTCATGTTGTCTTTTCTCTATAATTAAAATAAAACTAAAGATAATTAAAATTACTTAATATAACTTTTTGGGTTTTTGGCAATAAGAGTTAGAAGTGACTGATTTAACTCTTTCCAATTATTGATATCTGAGTAAGAAATTGATGTATTACCAAATAAACGATAAGTCTCTTCAAGATACTCTTCTATAAGTGTATTAATTACATGTTTATCTGGGTACTTAATCTTAAATTTCCAACTAAAGTCCATGATGTGTTCAATTAGGATATTAAGGTCAACGCTTTTTGTGCTACTCAGATCGTTGTGCCAAACCGTGCTGCCTTTATCTAATGAGTCTAAAGCTTGCTGTAATAGCTCTTCGCACAAAAACGACAATTCGGCTAAATCTACTTTTTCTGGTGAATATTCGTCCATAACATATCGCAATTGAATTAATAGAAAATATTCATTAATAAAGATAAATACTTAAAGTTGAGCTTATTAATGAGATACATCACATAATTCATTAATGGATTAATAAAAAACATAAACTTGAAAATAGGTGTTTATATTTACTCGTATGCTAAAAGGGTTTAATAATTATATTTATTATTTCTAACAAAGTAATAGCATATCGAAAGACAATACTAAATTGTATACGGAATTATACACGAATGAGTTTAAAACTTATACAATAAGTATTTCTTTGCTTAATATAGCACTATTATTACATAAGTCACTATCTGAACAACATAATTTTGTCTATTTTCGTAAAAATTAAGAAATCCCAATTGAAGAATATTCTCTTAACATAATGATTATATTGGTTTTTATTATATTTTCAAATGCTTAAGCGTGTAAATGAGGTATAAATATCGTTGTTATTTATAAATAACAGAACTACCTCATTTTGACAAAAAGTCACATATAAGAAAAAAAATAAAATGAATTTATTGATTAAAGAGATATTACCTAGAAATAATATAATGAAACAATTTTTCATTTTAAACAATACATCAATAGCTAAATAAAAAGGCCGCTTTCGCGACCTTTTTGGCATTATCACTTAAATTAGTGTGAATGATTTGGATGTTCTAAATCTTCATTTTTCTTCGCAAACCGTCTACGGATCACGACGAAGAAGATAGGAACGAAGTAGATAGCAAGGGAAGTCGCGGCAATCATACCACCGAATACACCTGTACCTACTGAGTTCTGAGCACCAGAACCTGCGCCGTTACTTAATACCAGAGGAATAACCCCTAACATAAAGGCCAGTGAAGTCATTAGAATTGGACGTAGACGCATTCTAACAGAGTCTAACGTTGCTTCTATGAGTCCTTTACCTTCTTTCTCCATCAAGTCTTTGGCGAATTCAACAATCAAGATTGCGTTTTTCGCCGATAACCCAATAGTTGTTAAGAGCCCAACCTTAAAGTAAACGTCGTTTTCCAGGCCTCTTAGTGATGTTAATGCAAGAGCACCAATAACACCTAGTGGAACGACTAACATGACAGAGAATGGTACTGACCAGCTTTCATAAAGAGCAGCAAGACAAAGGAATACAACTATCAAGGAAATGGTATACAGCGCAGGCGCTTGGTTACCAGATAAACGTTCTTGATATGACATTCCTGTCCACTCATAACCGATACCGCTTGGTAGTTTACTTGCGAGATCTTCCATCATAAGCATTGCATCACCACTACTTTGACCTGGTGTTGCACTACCTTGAATTTGAACTGCTGGTAAACCGTTATAACGCTCTAAACGAGGAGAGCCATATAACCAAGGATCTTTACTTGTATCAATGAACGATGAGAATGGAACCATCTGACCGACATTGTTACGAACATAAAGATTACCAATATCTTGTGGCAACATACGGAATTGTGATTCAGCTTGAACGTAAACTTTCTTAACACGACCACGGTCGATAAAGTCGTTTACATAGCTACCACCAAACATCGTACCTAATGTTGAATAGATATCACTAATTGCAACACCTTGAGCTTGTGCTTTCTCTAGATCGATATAGAGGCGATACTGTGAAGTATCTTCCTGACCGTTAGGACGCACGCCCATTAACATTTGAGGTTGTTGCGCTGCCATTCCGAGTAATTGATTTCTCGCTTCCATGAGTTTTTCGTGACCAAGGTTAGCTTTATCTATTAACTCGAATTCGAAACCACCCGCAGAGCCTAACTCAACAATCGCTGGAATATTAAATGAATAAACAAAGGCTTCCTTAATTTGGGATAGTGCCATGTTGGCACGTCCTACAATCGCCGGAACTTTGTCTTCATCCGCTTTACGTTCATCCCAATCATTCAATACAACGAAGACCAGACCCATATTTTGTCCTTGGCCACCGAAGCCGAAGCCACTTACGGTAAAGACAGATTTAACGAGCTCTTTCTCATCGGTATTGAAGTAGTCGTTTACTCTTTCTAGTACGTCTTGAGTCTGTTCTTGTGTTGAGCCAGCAGGTAACTGAACCATTGTCAGCAATACCCCTTGGTCTTCTTCTGGTAAGAACGATGCGGGTAAGCGAATAAACATTAACGCCATACCTGCGACTAATAAAACGTAAATTAATAAGTAACGACCAGTACCACGAAGTGTACGGGATACACTGTCAGTATAGTGATGGCTGCTTTTTTCAAAGGTACGGTTAAACCAACCAAAGAAGCCTGTTTGCACGCCATGACTGCCTTTTGGTATTGGTTTTAACATTGTTGCACAAAGTGCAGGTGTTAAAATCAATGCAACGAAAACAGACAGGATCATTGCTGATACGATGGTGATAGAGAACTGGCGATAAATCGCACCTGTTGAACCACCAAAGAATGCCATTGGAATAAATACCGCAGAAAGCACAAGGGCGATACCGACCAGCGCACTTTGGATTTGTCCCATAGATTTACGTGTTGCTTCTTTAGGCGATAAACCTTCTTCTTGCATAACACGTTCGACGTTTTCTACCACAACGATGGCGTCATCCACCAGAAGCCCGATGGCAAGGACCATCGCAAACATCGTCAAGGTATTTATCGAATAACCGAATGCCGAGAGTATGGCAAAGGTACCTAATAATACAACTGGTACTGCAATTGTTGGAATTAACGTAGCACGGAAGTTCTGTAAGAACAGATACATCACTACGAATACCAGCATGATTGCTTCAATAAGCGTTTTTACCACTTCGAAAATAGAGATCTTAACGAATGGCGTTGTATCATAAGGATAAACGACCTCTAATCCCGCAGGGAAGAATGGCTCCATTTCAGCTAATGCTGCACGTACCGCGGTTGCAGTATCTAATGCGTTAGCACCT
Source organism: Proteus sp. TJ1640 (assembly GCF_003144445.1). Classification (NCBI taxonomy): domain Bacteria; kingdom Pseudomonadati; phylum Pseudomonadota; class Gammaproteobacteria; order Enterobacterales; family Morganellaceae; genus Proteus; species Proteus sp. TJ1640. The sequence goes on along the minus strand of NZ_PENY01000010.1, from coordinate 156,284 downwards.
GTTGCTAATTTAATACCGATACCAGAAGCAGGTAAGCCATTAAAGCGGGCAATAGTACTGTAGTTTTCTGCTCCCATTTCAACTATACCGAGATCTTTTAGCTTAACCTGAGAACCGTCGGTATTAACCTTCATCAGGATATCGCCAAATTGCTCTGCGGTATTGAGTCGAGTTTGAGCAATAATAGATACGTTTAAACGCTGACCAGGAACAGGAGGTGTGCCCCCTAATTGACCTGCTGCCACTTGGTTATTCTGTGCTCTAATCGCACCAATAACATCAAGTGTGGTCATGTTGTATTTCACCAGTTTATCGGGATCTAACCAAATACGCATCGCGTATTGAGTACCAAATAACTGGGTTTCACCCACACCGGTTACACGGCTTAATGGGTCTTTAATCGTTGCACCCACATAGTCTGCGATATCATCTTGTGACATTGAACCGTCAGCGGAGATGAAACCTGCAACCATCAAGAATGAACTTGAGGATTTATCAACACTAATCCCTTGCTGTTGCACTTCCTGAGGTAATAGCGGCATAGCAAGTTGCAATTTATTTTGCACCTGTACTTGCGCGATATCAGGATCAGTACCTGCTTCAAAGGTCAGAGTGATATTCATCATACCCGCTGAGTCACTGGTCGCAGACATATACACCATGTTATCGATACCATTCATATTCTGTTCGATAACTTGGGTAACTGTATTTTGCACAGTGGTGGCGTCAGCACCAGGATAAACCGCAGAGATAGAAATCGCTGGCGGTGCAATCGTTGGATACTGGGCTACAGGCAGTTTGATGAGTGCCAGAAGACCTGCGAGCATGGTAATTATCGCAATTACCCACGCAAATATCGGTCTATCTATAAAAAACTTAGGCATGGATCACCGACTCCTTATTGAGGATTCTTAGCTGGCTCAGTTTGTTCAGGTGATGGCTTCGCATCTAAATTCTCTTCTTGAGGCGTTACTGTCATTTTGGGTTTTGCTTTTTGCAATCCAGAAACGATAACGCGTTCACCAGCCTGAACACCACTATTAACGAGCCATTTATTACCAACAGCTTGTGACACATCGATGGTACGAACTTCAACAACATTGTCTTTATTAACAACCATTGCTGTCGCTTCACCACGAGCAGTACGGATCACAGCTTGCTGTGGGATCAAAATTGCATTTTGACGAATACCATTTTCTAATTTAGTGCGAACAAACATACCTGGTAATAATTCCCCATTTGGGTTAGGTACGATAGCACGCATCGTAATTGAGCCTGTTGTTTCATCAACAGTCACATCAGAAAATTCTAAATGACCTTTCTGTGCGTAAGCTTGCCCATTAGTTAATGTTAAATGAACAACAGGTTTGCCTTGCTCTTGACGAATAACGCCACTTTCAATTTCATTTTTAAGTTTCAGGTAATCTTCACTCGACTGCGTCACATTGACGTAAATCGGATCGATTTGCTGAACAGTTGTCAGAGCCACTTGCTGACCTGGAGCGACCAGTGCGCCTTCAGTCACAGTAGATTTACCTGAACGACCTGAAATAGGTGCTGTTACTTTTGTGTATTCAAGATTAATCTTTGCAGTTGTTACAGCGGCTTCGCCTGCTTTAACAGCAGCTACAGCTTGTGCATATTGAGATGTTGCTGTATCAAAATCTTGTTTACTGACGTAGTTTGTACCTAGCAGAGGCTTATAACGTTCCACAGTGAGACGCGCTATTTCAGCATTTGCTTTCGCTTTCGCTAATTCAGCTTTCGCACTATTTAAAGTTGCTTCAAAAATAGCTGGATCGATTTGATACAAAGATGTACCCGCTTCTACATAGCTACCTTCAGTATAATTGCGCTTTAAAATAATGCCGCCAACTTGAGGGCGAACTTCAGCAATACGGAAAGCTGATGTACGACCTGGTAAATCAGTAGTGATTGTCAGAGCTTCTGCTCCTAAAGTCACAACACCGACAGCCGGTGCAGGAGGTGGACCTCCAGCAGACTGTTTAGCTTTGTCGTCACATCCAGCAAGAACCAAGCTGCCTGATAGCACTAACAGAGCCAGAGGCAAAACCCCTCTGTTTTTTCGCATAAGAAAACCTCTATTCAAACGTTGTTTCCCGGGATAAAAATAATTAAGTTGATGATTGATTGCGATGTATAGTACAAACATACATGAATGTATGTAAATTAACTTCAGTCAAAATCGAGGATTAATGGCACGAAAAACTAAACGGCAGGCACAAGAAACAAAACAGCAGATTATTGATGCTGCACTTAGGTTGTTTACTGTGCAAGGCGTTTCTGCCACATCACTTTCAGATATTGCATCCGCGGCAGGAGTTACCCGAGGTGCAATATATTGGCACTTTAAAAATAAAGTGGATTTATTTACTGAAGCGTGCAAACTCACCGACTTAAAAATAGAATCTTTAGAATTAGAGTATCAAACAAAATATCCAGATGATCCACTATTTGTATTAAGAGAATTGCTTATTTACATATTGACATCCATTGTCGAAGATCCTAAACATAATTCACTTTTAGAAATATATTTCCATAAATGCGAATTTGTCGGTGAAATGACGCCAATTGTTGAAATTCGCAGAGAATTGTGTGCAGCGGATTATTCTAGAATAGAACAATCTTTATTTCGTTGTGTTGAGAAAAAACAGCTTCCTGCCAATCTTAATTTAAGAAGAGCTGCCATTATGTTAAGAGCTATGATGACGGGTCTTGCCGAAAATTGGTTATTTTCACCAGAAAGTTTCTCTATCAAAGATGAAAGTCAATATTTGGTTGATAGCTTTATTGATATGATAAAGCACAGCGCCAATATGAGAATATCAGCGTCATCTTAATTTATTATTAGACTTGAGGAAGAGGTTTATGAGTAAGATATTAGTTATTGCTAATGGTGCGGCTTATGGCAATGAATCATTATTTAACGCACTGCGTTTATCAATAACATTGAAAGAACAGCATCCAGAAACTGAATTAAATATTTTTTTAATGTCAGACGCAGTGACTGGGGCTTTAGCGCGTCAACAACCTAAAGAAGGTTATAACTTACAGCAAATGCTGGAAATTTTAACAGCACAAAATGTGCCTGTTAAACTATGCAAAACCTGTACAGACACTCGTGGTATCAGTGAGCTACCACTTGTTGATGGTGCAGAATTAGGCACGTTAGTGGATTTAGCTCAGTGGACACTAGATGCTGATAAAGTCCTGACTTTCTGATCATCATTTCGTTTTCTCGGGCGAGAAACAGGCCAAGCAACTTGTGCTGTTTACAATGCCAATTTAAAGCAATTGGATTATAATGATAAACAGTTTTTCAATATTAATTGAACAAGTTGCTTAACTATGCGCACTCAAACTTTTTTTTCTCAGTTCGATAATCGAATAGTGACGACTATTTTCGCCACGATTATTATGTTTGTTTTTTTGAGTTTCTCCATTAACTCAGTTTTAGCTGCAGTACCCAGTAATTTACCCACTCAAGAAAGTATTCAAAACCAGCTTAATTTATTAAACAAACGTAGCGAGTTAAGTGCAGAAGATAAATTAACGATTGCTGACTTAGAACAATCTCTTTTATTACTTGATAATATTCAACAGCTAGAAAAAAAATTAGCAAGCTATGATAAAACCGTAGAGCAATTACCTGAAAAGCTGCGTAATGCACAATATCAACTTAATCAGTTAAAACAGAAAGTCGCTAATAAAGAAGTAGGCGACTATCAAAAGTCACTAGAAGCATTACCTTTAGCAACATTAGAATCACAATTAGAGACTGTCTTACAATCATTACAAAAAGCGCAAGACGATTTAGCGAATTACAGCAATGAACTTATTGTGTTACAAACACAACCAGAAAGAGCACAATCTGTTTTATTTAATAACTCAGAAAGACTGCAACAAATAAGAATATCATTGAATAAAAGTAGTGCAGATAAAGCACAAATGCGACCTTCAGCAGTACAATTATTGCAATTAGAACAATATTATCTTCAACAACAGAATAATTATCAAAAACGCACCTTACAATTTAATGTGCAGCTACAAAGCCTATTACAGCTCCAACGTGATTATAGTTCTGCTTACATCGACCTTTCCCAAGAACATGCTCAACTCATTCAAGAAGAGATTAGTGATAAGCGTTTAGATAGTTCAGAAGAAACGGCGAAAGAAGCGCAAAGTACAGGACTTGAAAATCAGGAAATTAATAGCAATCCTTTTTATTTAGCACAAACAGAAATCAATAAACATCTTAGTGATAAGTTGATTGTTACAACACAAAATAATAATGAGTTAAATCGCCATAGTTTAATGGTCAAAAATCGTTTAGACAGAGCTATTCAATCTGAACGAAATTTAAAAGAACAAATTGATGTTCTCAAAGGAAGCTTATTGCTTTCTCGTATCTTATTTGAAGAGCAAGTTGATTTACCGGATGGTATTTTTATTAATAACCTGCCCGATAAAATTGCGGACTTACGCTTAGAGCAGTTTGAAATAAACAAACAACGCGATCAAATAATACAGCCCAGTGTTTATATTGATCAGTTGATGCATGAATATCAAGTTGCTCATCCTGAAGCATCCGATCCTAATGCACAAAAAGAGTTACGTAGTGCATTAGAATTACTTGTTGATGCTAGACGTGAATTACTTGATAAGCTCAACAACCAATTGGGTAATCAAATCTCAGGTTCGATTAACCTACAAATGGATCAACAACAATTGCGTAGTGTGGTCAGCTCACTCGAAAACACATTGGCTCAGCAAATTTTCTGGGTAAGCAGCAATAAGCCTATTAATCTTAATTGGTTTTCAGCATTCCCCTCGCAGGCTGTTGCTGAGTTTCAAGGTGTTAAACTCAATTGGTCAAATGAAAATCTGCTGATCGGGGCTAAGAAATCACTTCCTGTTCTTATTGCGTTAATTTTGTTCGGTTCAATACTGATTTGGCAACGTAAAAAACTTGATATTCAGTTTGAAAAACTGAACGGGGATATAAATAAACTTAATAAAGATTCTCAGTTGCATACACCGCTTGCTCTGGGAATTGTTTTTCTTAAAACTTTACCTCTGTCTTGTTTTGTTTTAGCGATAGGATATTGGCTAATAAATAGCTTTAATGTACAACAAGAGTTTATCTGGTCCTTCGCTTGGCAATTTGCGGTATTTTGGCTGATGTTCGAATGGTCTTATCGCTTAATGTCTGACAATGGTGTTGCAGTAAAACATTTTAAAATTCCTGTAGAGCGAGTCCAACAAAACCGTAAACGTTTATTACGGCTTTCTTTTCCTATGTTGCCGATTATTTTACTTTCTGCTTATGGCATTAATAATCCATTATTGCTGGTGGGCGATGTGATTGGGCAGTTGGTTGCGATTATTTCACTGTTTTGCATTAGTTTATGTGCATTGCCGTTTTGCCGCGAAATGTGGCAAGAAAAGGGGAATCATGTTGTTAGAACGGTTGTGATCACCCTATTAACATTCTCGCCTTTAATTTTAATGGGATTAGTCATTTTTGGTTATTACTATACGGCGTTGCGTTTAGCCAATCGCTGGATTGATAGCTTATATCTGCTTATGTTGTGGTTTATTGCTTATCACGCCAGTTTGCGCGGATTAACTGTTGCGGCGAGAAGGCTTGCATATCGTCGAGCGCTTGAACGTAGGCAAGCTATGTTAAAAGAGAAAAAAGAAGGTGAAGATAACAGCCTTGAACCGATTCAAGAGCCGCCAATGGATATGGATCTAATCAATCAGCAATCATTAAGACTGACAACGATGATCTTATTTATCATCTTTGCTTCTAGTTTCTATGGAATTTGGTCTGATTTTATTACTGTGTTTACCTATTTAGATGGAATAACGCTCTGGAATTACACATTACCGACAGAACTCGGTAATGTGGTTAAGGCCGTGACTGTTGCTGATCTCTTATTGTCTGTTTCTATCATGGCAATCTCTTGGTTTATGACGCGAAATTTACCGGGTTTATTAGAGGTATTAATTTTATCGCGTATCAAACTGCAACAAGGCGCTTCTTACGCTATTACGACTATTTTAACCTACGTTATTATTGCTATTGGAACCATTGTCTCTCTGGGAATATTAGGTGTGGCATGGGAGAAATTACAATGGTTAGCGGCGGCTTTAACGGTAGGGTTAGGGTTTGGTTTACAAGAGATCTTTGCAAACTTTGTGTCTGGCTTAATTATTTTGTTCGAAAGACCTGTCAGAATTGGTGATACGGTTACTATTGGTACTTATTCTGGTACGGTTAGCCGAATTCGAATTAGAGCAACGACAGTGACTGACTTTGATCGCAAAGAAGTGATTATTCCAAATAAAGCGTTTGTAACTGAACGGCTTATTAACTGGACATTATCTGATACTGTCACACGCATTATTATTCAGGTGGGGGTGGCATATGGCTCTGATCTCGATAAGGTCAAAGCGATCTTAATGAAGGCCGCTAAAGATAATGTCAGAGTGATGACTGAACCAGAACCCGTGGTGCTATTTACTGAATTTGGGGCAAGTACCCTGAATCATGAATTGCGTTTTTATGTCAGAACATTAGGTGATAGAAGTATTGCAATAGATGAAGTTAACCGCGCTATTGATAAGCTATGTAATGAAAATAATATCAATATTGCGTTTAACCAACTTGATGTCTATTTGCATAATAAACAAGGTGATGAAGTACAAGAGATAAAACGTCCTCTTGATGGCTCAACACCTGACGCTAATACGCCTTTCGCTTAATTAAAGGGATGAATGAGTAGATTGTGTCGCTAATTTTTTTTCATAATCTTGGCGCACAATCTCGAGGGCTTCCAATGCTGTTTTAGGATCAATATGGTGGCTTTCAAGTAAATAGATAAGATCGACAGCCAATTGAACAGACTCTGGCGCTTCGTTTAAACTCATAATCACTTCCTTTAAAATTTATCTTCTTGTTTCTCAATGTTTTTTTCGATAGAAAACAAGGCGTTTTTGCAGCGCGCAAGGCGATTTTCAAGAGCGGCAATCTCTTTTTGTAACTCTTGTTGCTTCATAAAGCTCTGTGCTTGCATTAATGAAAGTTCTCTATCTTGGATCATGGCCTGTAATCGACGTTCATAATCCTGATGTTGGGCAAGTTTTTGGTATAAATCGACACTTTTTTTTCGTTGAGTAAGCTGGTTCTCTTGCTTTCTTAGTGTTTGTGTCGATAATTCACGAGTTAATGCTTCTATTTGTTGTAGGATTTGTGTAGCCAGAAATTTAACCTGCTGGCTTCGTTGTGCTTCAACACAAGCGATTAACTGGGTAAAATTATCGCGGATCTGTTGCATATAGCCGTCAAGAGAATCACTTCGGCGGTGGAACAGTGCTGTGTCGAAGCAAGGTGCTGCAATTTTTTTGTTTGCAATAGGCGCCATTGTTTCGGCTAGATTGTCTATCTGTTTTTTAAACAAGCTTAAAGGATCGGGTTTAGTCATCTGGTTCTTGTCCCTGTTTTGATAAAAACATGAATTGACTTTAAGCAACAAAAAAGAGTTGTTAACTGGCTTTCTGTTGCATTTTAACGGCATATTGCATAGATTCTATCGTTTCGTTTTTTATTATGGCACTGATTATGACTGCTAACGCGCAACAACTGCAATTTATTAAAGACAGTATTGAAACCATTCCTGATTATCCAAAAGAAGGGATATTATTCCGTGATATCACTACATTATTAGATAATCCTGCTGCATATCAGGCAACCATTGATTTATTGGTAGAACACTATCAAGGTCAGGGTATCACTAAAGTCGTGGGTACCGAAGCTCGCGGTTTCTTATTTGGTGCTCCGGTTGCTTTACGCCTCGGTGTTGGTTTTGTTCCTGTTCGTAAAAAAGGTAAATTGCCTCGCGAAACGCTCAGTGAAACTTATGATTTGGAATATGGCACAGATACTTTAGAGATCCACAAAGATAGCATTACGGATCAAGACAAAGTATTAATGGTTGATGATTTACTGGCAACCGGTGGCACCATTGAAGCAACTGCTCGTCTTATTCGCCGTTTAGGCGGGACTGTGACAGAAGCTGCATTCATTATCTGCTTACCTGATTTAGGCGGTATCCAACGCTTAGAAAAACAAGGTATTCACAGCTTTACGCTGGTTGATTTTCCAGGACATTAATTTCTTCACTGTTTAGAAAAGGGCTAATGAAGTTCTTATCGTAAACACAAGTAAGAGTGCGGGTGCTTATATATCGTTTATAAGTTTTTCTATTTTTATAAATGTATATTGCCCGCACAATTGTTACCTCTTACTTTATCTTTTATTTCAGCTGGTTCTTTCATTAATATCTCATTTGTTTCTTACAGATCTCGCTCAATAGGTCGCCCCTGTGTTAGCATAGAGATAAATCTTGTTCAAATTTAGCGGAATCAATGAGCTATCAGGTACTTGCCCGTAAGTGGCGCCCACAAACTTTTAACGATGTTGTCGGCCAACGTCATGTGTTGACTGCTTTAGCTAATGGTCTTGATCATCAGCGACTTCATCACGCCTACCTTTTTTCTGGCACTCGAGGTGTCGGAAAAACCACTATTGCCCGATTATTTGCCAAAGGGCTTAATTGTGAAACAGGTATTACGAGTAAACCTTGTGGTCAATGCGCAAATTGCCTTGAAATAGAACAAGGGCGTTTCGTTGATTTAATTGAAATCGATGCTGCATCTCGAACCAAGGTAGAAGATACCCGTGAACTGCTGGATAATGTGCAATATGCGCCAGCTCGTGGCCGTTTTAAGGTCTACTTGATTGACGAAGTTCACATGCTTTCTCGTCACAGCTTTAATGCGTTACTAAAAACATTAGAAGAGCCGCCTGAGCACGTTAAATTCTTATTAGCGACGACAGATCCACAAAAATTACCTGTCACGATTTTATCGCGTTGCTTGCAATTTCATCTGCGAGCATTAGATATTGACCAAATAGCAACACAACTCGAAAAAGTACTTTTAGCAGAACATATTGAAAATGATGTAAGAGCACGTCAACTTATTGCACGCGCTGCTGATGGCAGTATGCGAGATGCATTAAGTTTAACAGACCAAGCCATTGCAAGTGGCGAAGGTGTCGTCAGTACGGAAGTGGTTAGCCAAATGCTTGGCACTATTGATGACGCTCAACCTTTAGCATTGATTGAAGCGTTGGTAAAAGCGGATGGTCAACAGGTCATGTCGCTGGTGAATGAAGTCGCTTCAAGAGGGACTGACTGGGAAAATTTCCTAGTGGAAACCCTCTCATTATTACATCAAATTGCCATGTTGCAGTTATTACCTAGTGAAGAAAATCCTCAAGAGCAATTTACTCAAGAGCGTCTACGTTTATTGGCTAAATCTGTTTCTCCACAAGATTTACAACTCTATTATCAAACTTTATTAGTCGGGCGAAAAGAACTGGCTTATGCACCAGATAGACGCATGGGGGTCGAAATGACTCTGCTACGTGCGCTTGCTTTTCATCCTAAAACAGTGATTGATGAAATACCTTCAGCGCCATTAGCACAAACTCTACCTTCAGCATCATTACCTACGAATAGAATGTCTGAACATTATGCTCCGCAAACTGTACAGACTCACTCGCCTCAAATGGCTCACCAATCTTCTTCGCCTATAGAAAAGAGTGCGTCATTAGGTAACAGCCCAGCAGCACAACTTTTAAGAGCAAGGCAGGCAATCAAGGGGACGGAACAACAAACCCCGCCAAAAAAGTCTGAACCGGCGACGCCTAATCGGGCTAAGCCGGCTGCTAGTGCATTAGAGCGGCTAGCAGCCGTGAGTGAAAAACGCCAGCAAGTTGTGAAGCGTCAGACTAATGCGCCTGAAAAAAAGAAAAAAGAAGAGTATCAGTGGCGTCCGCAAAACCCTGAAATCATGTCAACGGAACAGGTTGTTTCTTCACCCAAAGAGATCAAAGAGGTTCTCGAATATGAAAAAACACCTGAATTAGCAGCGAAAATTGCTAAAGAGTCGCAAGAAAGAGATGCTTGGGCGGCTGAAATTGACAAAATGCCACTACCTAAATTAGTGCAACAACTGGCCTTAAATGCGTATAAAGAGACAGTAAGCGAAGAAAACGTTATTTTGCATTTACGAACTAAACAGAAACATTTAAATTCAGCAAATGCGTTACGTACGCTGACTAATGCGTTAAGTGAATTGCATGGAAAAGCAATTTCACTCACAATTATAGAAGATGATAATCCAGCGGTAAAAACGCCGTTGGAGTGGCGACAAGCCATTTATGATGAAAAATTGGCGTTATCGCGTCAATCGATTATTACGGATAAAACGATTCAAACATTACAGCAATATTTTGATGCTGAATTGGATGAAGAGAGTATCCGACCTGTTTAATCGCAACATGTTGTATGACTTCATACTGTGTGGCTTTTACAAAGAGAGACAATTATGTTCGGAAAAGGTGGTTTGGGTAATCTGATGAAGCAAGCCCAACAAATGCAAGAAAAAATGCAACAAATGCAAGAAGAGATCGCAAACTTAGAAGTGACAGGTGAATCTGGCGCTGGCTTAGTTAAGATCACTATCAATGGTGCTCATAATTGCCGTCGTGTTGAAATCGATCCTAGCCTGCTAGAAGATGACAAAGAGATGCTAGAAGATTTGATTGCTGCTGCCTTTAATGATGCTGCACGTCGTATTGATGAAACACAAAAAGAAAGAATGGCTTCTGTTTCTAACGGTATGCAATTGCCACCAGGCTTTAAGATGCCATTCTAATGCAAACCAGCCCACTTCTTGAATCATTAATGGAAGCGTTGCGTTGTTTACCCGGTGTCGGGCCTAAATCAGCGCAACGAATGGCTTTCCAACTACTTCAACGCGATAGAAGCGGTGGTATGCGACTTGCACAAGCTCTCACACGCGCAATGTCTGAAATTGGTCATTGCTGTGATTGCCGAACTTTTACTGAAGAAGAGCGTTGTACCATCTGTGCCAATGTTCGCCGTCAGCAAAATGGGCAAATTTGTGTTGTCGAAAGTCCTGCGGATATTCATGCTATCGAGCAGACAGGGCAGTTTGCGGGCCGATACTTTGTTTTAATGGGGCATTTATCTCCTTTAGATGGTATTGGGCCTATGGATATTGGTTTAGATAGACTGGAAGAGCGCTTAAGCCAAGAAACTATTTCAGAAGTGATCTTGGCGACAAACCCGACTGTTGAAGGTGAAGCAACAGCCAATTACATTGCTGAGATTTGTGCTCAGTATGATATTGCTGCCAGCCGAATTGCCCATGGGGTTCCTGTGGGAGGTGAGCTTGAAATGGTCGACGGTACAACGCTTTCACACTCTATTGCTGGACGCCAAAAAATCCACTATTAACATCATAAATAGTTTATTAAAAAAGCACCTCTTTACTTAATGTATGAGGTGCTTTTTTTTATCTTAAACTTCGAAAAAATGTACCGTTTTAACTAAAAATTAGTCCATTAAGCTGTAAGACGGTTTTTTTTAAGAAATATCTTTTATCTTCACTTTATTGCTTTTTTCTTTCTGATGAATTTTGCGTCTTTATGTTACATTAACCATTATCATGAAAAATAATAACTGAATGATGGAGCATCTTATGATCCCTGACGTAGCCTTGGTTGATAATAGTGAACAAAGAACCCCTCTTATCTTAGTGCTAGATAGCTCTGGTAGTATGTATGGGCAACCTATCCAACAACTAAATGAAGGCCTTAAGTTACTTGAACAAGAACTAAAAAATGACGTTATTGCTGCAAAGCGTGTACGTATTTTAGTGATTGAGTATGGCGGATATGACCAATGCACTATTCATGGTGATTGGAAAGATGCTATGGATTTTACGGCGCCTGTATTAGAGGCAAATGGCACAACGCCGATGGGGCAAGCTATCACGCTGGCACTTGAAGAAATAGAAGCGGAAAAACAGCGTTTTAAACAAGCCGGTGTTGCTTATACTCGTCCTTGGCTATTCTTAATGTCTGATGGTGTACCAACCGATCAATGGGAACAGGCTGCACAGCTTTGTCGTCAAGCAGAAGAAAGCCAAAAAACAGCAGTATTTCCTATCATGGTTGATGGTGCATCAGCAGAGGTAATGGGCAGTTTTAGCCGTAATGGTGTTAATGGGGTGAAAATGCTTAAAGGTTTACAATTTAAAGAGTTGTTCTTGTGGCTAAGCGCCAGCATGCAAGTGGTGTCTCAATCAACACCGGGTGGCACGGCACAATTACCTTCTACGGATTCTTGGGCGAGTGTACCTGTTTGATGAACGATTGGTTAGCATATGGGGCATCGGTGACAGGAATTGCCCATCAAGAACGTCAAATTCCCTGTCAAGATGCTTATTTTATTCGCCGTAAAGGTGAATATCTTATCGCCGCTGTTTGTGATGGTGCAGGCTCCTCTCGTTATAGTGAACAAGGCGCTCAGCTTGTCGCTCGGTTATTTACGCTACGCATTACAGAGTGGCCAAACATTGATTTGTTAACCGAAAAACAGATAACACAAGGGGCTAAACAGCTTATTGAAGATATTCGACTGCAATTGGCTGAATATGCAGAAATAAAACAGTGTGCGCTTAATGAATATGCATCAACACTGGTTGCATGTTGGGTTGGTGATGATTGTGGTTATTTATTCCATTTAGGTGATGGCATTGCTGTAGTGGAATACTGCGATGGTACAAGTTATGTATCACAGCCTGAAAATGGGGAATATGCAAATCAAACTTGGTTTGTGACGTCAGAAAATTGGGATGCACATTTACGCGTAATTCCTCTAAACAAACCAGTAAAACAAGTTATTTTGATGTCTGATGGTGTACAGCCTTTTGCCATGAATAAAGCGTGTGATGCACTTTATGAACCGTTTATCACCCCTGTGATCCGTTATTTAAAAACAGTTTCAGAAGATAGCGGAAGTGAGGCATTAGCAGGGACTTTAGCTGATCCTCGAACGCATTCAATCACAGGCGATGATAAAACCTTAGTTATTTGCATCAGGGATGAAGAGTTGTGGTAAAAGCAAGAAAGAAAGGGATAACTCAATCAGTATCTAGGCAATTACAAGATGAAAACGGTAAGATTTATCAAATAGGTGATTTGATAAAAAGCGGTGGTGCAGGTAGCGTTAGCCATATTAATAATGTCCCTTCCCAAGTCTCAAAAGTTTATCATGACAAAATTGATAAAGCCTATTATCTGAAAAAAATCACGGCAATGCAGAAGTTAGAACCTGCATTAAAGCCTGTTTCTGTTAACGGTACGCCTATTATCCAACTCGCATGGCCTCAAGCACGTTTATATAATAGCCAAAAGCAATTTGTTGGCTTTGTGATGCCGGAACTTGATGTCAAAAATACGATTGAGTTGGAATACATTCTTCAAGAACGCCAAGCCAAAGCTCATGGTTTACCTACTGGGATGGGCGCGAAAGTCAGTCTCGCATATAACCTTTGCTCATTGATTGACGCTTTACATCAGCAAGGGCACCGTATTATCGATATGAAACCGTTGAATTTGCGGTTTTATAAATCAAGCTTATATATGTCTCTTCTCGATTGTGATGGATTTAGTATACAAGGAGAAAATACACGTTATCCTGCAGGGCAATTTACCGTTGAATATTTAGCGCCAGAATTTCAAGCCAAGCAAACTATTCCAGAAGCAGAAGAAGAGTGGCAAGATCGATTTGCTTTAGCTGTAATTATTTTTCAGTTGCTTAATTTTGGTATCCACCCTTTTAGTGGTCGCCCTAAAAATGACACTGTACCTACGGATATTCCAAGACGTATTGCTGGGCGCTTTTATGGTTATGGCATAAAAGCACATAATTTAATTTCACCCAGTGTAGCGAGTGGGCATAAACAATTACCTGATACATTAAGAACACTCTTTGATAAAGCATTTTCAGGAGCTCCTTCATTAAGACCCAGTGCTAAAACATGGGCTACGGCACTGTATGAATACGCACAACCTGAAAAACAGCAAATGTTGGTTTGCCAGAAAGATAAAAACCACCAGCATTTTGCGGGTAAAGCCTGTGCAGCATGTGCAAGGCAAGCTCAGTTACAGCAAGTTGCAACAACTCAAAAACAAAATCAAACGCAACAAGAACAGGTACGCCAAACAAGAGTACAAAATACTATTGCTAGACAAGCGACAATACGTACAGCTCCGTCTAAACCGATGCAACCTCCTGCAATTTTTGTTGCTATAAAACAAGCTATAAGCAAAGTACCTAAAGTTATTTTACATACCGCTATTGCTATGACAGTCCCAGTAGTTTTGGGTTTATTACTGATGAACTTTATTCCACAAGGAGTCAGCGGTAGTTTAGGCTCTAGTTGGGTCGCTGATTTAATCAAAGCGGATTATATTGAACAAATACTAATAACGATGTTGAGTGTGATGTTTTTAATGGTTTCAGCCATTATTTTGTTAGTTATTTTTGTTTTCCCTTCAATGCATATTTTGAAAAGAAAGCCATAGTTTAGGGGAAATAACATGAAAAAAAGAATAAAGCTGATCCTGATTATTATTGGCGTTATAACATTACTGTTCCCTTTTTGGTTGCCAGCCTTCTTGGTTTCCACTTTTAGCTTAATTGATGGTTTTAATAGTAAAATTCTCCCCTCATCGGTTCGCTTTGATGAACGTAATTTCTTACTGGGATTATGGCTAGGTTCTCTTATTATGACGATTGTAATGTTATTGCAATCGTGGAGAGCTAAAAATATTTATTATTTATTCGGTGGGGGACTCGTGCTTTTAATGGCGCTGGGTGTGTCATTTTCGGTGATCCCAAAGAATGAATTAGAAGATCGTCGTCGTTTTGTTTTACAAAATATTGAGCAGTCAGAATGGCAAAATTATCATTATTTTGTTGTTAATAGTGAAGATGATATTCGTAAAGTTATTCGGTCTAATCAAGCTAAAGCATTGGCATCGCTTAGCGCGATTGAAAAAACACGAATAGCTTTACCAGGATTAGATTATTTTAGTGATGATGTGGTTGCTGCGACAAAAGCGAAAGACGCTTATTTAGTTCATACAAAAGGCACACCAGAACGTACGGACGCTTTAAAAACACTCAATTTTTATGGCGACTGGCTATTAAATCAACCTGAGATTATGGTTGCTCAGGCGTTAGCTTCCCTTTCAAGTAGTCATGATGCTCAATTAACGCAATCAGGTATTAATGTTATTGCTGTTGCACCCTTATCACCTGAGGCATGGCAAGTTTTAGCACTGACTTATATTGCTCATCGTTCTCCCGATGCTCAAGTTGAAAAAGCGATGTTAGCGTTAATGGTAGCGGATACACTGACACAGGCTAAACAAGCTCGTCATGATGTTTCAGCACAACAATTATTGAAAAAAGCAATTTCAGAGCTTACTGAAAATCAGCGTCAGATTTATCAGATATTACAAGCGCGTGTTATTGAAGATCGTTATTATCGACAAAATAGCTCCCCTCCTGAAGATGTCACAACGTTGGCAAATCAACGATTACCAGTGAATAACGCAATAAATAATGATTTAACCACTTATCTTGAAATGCATTCAATGATGGAAAAACAGTATCCCGGAGAAGTGATAGTTGAATCACCTAATGAAGTAAAAAACTTAACTGAGATCCGTTATCCAACAATCAGAAGATATATCCCTCGTGCAGAGGTTATTTTATCCATTGATGTCGATCCTCAAGGGCGCATTTCAGGGCTTTGGGTGCAAAACAGTAGTGGTGTTGATGCTTTTGATGATCAAGCCGTGAGCGCAGCTCGTCATTGGCGTTTTATGCCTAATAAAGACGGATATCGCCAACGTGTAACAGTGCGTTTTGAAAGCACTCGCCTTGGTTGGAAAGAGTATGCTGTTAAGTTGCAATCAACATTGATCAAACTGGTTAAAGCTTACGCAAGACAAGAAGCAAAAGGGATAACACTTACCGAAAATATTTATTCAGAATTGAAAAAACAAGCGCCAGAATTAGACGATGAAAGAGAACTAACTCGCTCTAGCTATGATCCTTATGCTTCTTATTACCCTAGACTATCGCAAAAACAGCAAGAAAAGCGGGCAGCGTTACAAGCAATCTTAAAGGAGTTACAGGCATTGCCTAATAGCGAGAATAATCATGAAAATTGGGATAACAGTATTCGCTTTTTAAATGAAAAGCTCGCTCTTCATCAAGATAATGCCGATATCGTGAGAACAGTGGCGCGTTTTGAATTGCAATATTACAACATAGGAACAAATAATTTAGCAAGATCGCCTAATATTTATCCTCAAGAAAAAAGATATTGGCAAACCTTATTACTTAATGCACGTACACATTTTGAACAGGCTATTGCATTAGATCCTGATCGTGAAGATGTCTGGTTAGGTTGGGGAATAACATGGCTCGATGAAGATCCTGAAATTGCAGCGGGTGCATTTGCTAAAGCCTCACAGCAGAAGTCAACAGAAAGTATTGGTTCTCTTATGCAACTGTTAGAAATGCGTATGGTGATGGATACACTTGAAGGCGTGCGTTTAGAGCGTTATCAGACCTTGCGCGCAAGAATGGATATGCGTTACTTACCTGAAGATATCGAAATTAAGCCTGAAGATGATTATCTCAGTGTTGATTTAACTCAGATTCAATTAGCTCAACGTGCAATACCCGCATCAGATCCGAATAGCAAAGTTGTTCGCTTACCATTGAATACCGATAAAATTGAGCAATCAAATCGGACATTTAGTATTGATTTCTCATCAGCCAATATCAATGGTGGTGATCAGGTATTACCGAAAGTGAAGGCACCTAGCACAGCACCTAAAACAGGGGATATGATCTTGCAACTTGATGTTGATCCTCAAGGTGTTCCTACCGTGGTTTTATTGAAATCTGGTAGTGGTGACATGAGCATAGATAATGCTGTTATTGATGCTGCATATCAATGGCGTTTTAATGGTTCACCAGTTCGAAAAGGTAGTGTGCTTTTGATATCAGTTCAATTTAGCCAATAATTACCATTTAATTAAATAATTGTTATAAAAAACCTCCTTTTTTGTTGTTGAAAAGGGGGTTTTCTTCTTTTTAGTGATTTTCTAACTTATTGAAAGTCATAAATTTGTTATCTTGATCACAAAAAAATCACCATTTAAAAATAGTAGAACCACTTAACTCAGAAAACAGACCGCTTAATTCTTTATACAACCGCTAAGAGATTTAATCACACCATTCCAATGTAAGAATTCTTATTATGTCGCTGCGGGTAGTTATCTTTTAGATTCGCTCAAATAATTTTCTGCTGTCCCGCATTACTCTTTGGCTGTTCGGTCTTGCCTGAAAAAAAAGGTGTCTCATGAACAAAAATGCATTTTTAAAGCACGTACCTTGGGTGATCCTCGGGATTATCGGTGCTTTTTGTCTTTCAGTAGTTGCACTTCGCCGTGGTGAACACGTCAGTGCACTATGGATAGTTGTTGCTTCTGTTGCTGTCTACTTAGTTGCTTATCGTTACTATAGTCTTTACATCGCTCAAAAAGTGATGAAGTTAGATCCAACTCGAGCTACACCTTCTGTTGTTAACAATGACGGTTTGAACTACGTTCCAACTAACCGTTATGTTTTATTTGGTCACCACTTTGCTGCTATCGCAGGTGCGGGTCCTTTAGTTGGACCCGTTCTTGCTGCTCAAATGGGGTACTTACCGGGTACACTTTGGCTATTAGCTGGGGTTGTGCTTGCTGGTGCAGTACAAGACTTTATGGTGTTGTTTATTTCAACGCGCCGTAATGGTAACTCACTTGGTGAGATGATAAAGAAAGAGATGGGTCCAGTTCCGGGTACTATCGCTTTATTCGGCTGTTTCCTTATCATGATCATCATTCTTGCTGTGCTTGCACTTATCGTTGTTAAGGCATTAGCAGAAAGCCCATGGGGTGTATTTACTGTTTGTTCAACAGTACCTATTGCCCTGTTTATGGGTATCTACATGCGTTATATCCGTCCAGGTCGTGTCGGTGAAGTATCTGTTATTGGTATTGTCTTACTGATCGCAGCGATTTGGTTTGGTGGTGTTATTGCTCACGACCCATTCTGGGGCCCAGCGTTAACCTTTAAAGATACAACAATTACTTTTGGTCTTATTGGTTATGCTTTCGTGTCTGCATTATTACCAGTATGGTTAATTCTTGCGCCACGTGACTATTTAGCAACTTTCCTGAAAATTGGTGTTATCGTTGGTTTAGCTGTGGGTATTGTGATTTTAAACCCTGAACTGAAAATGCCAGCAGTTACTCAATACATCGATGGTACTGGGCCATTATGGAAAGGGGCTTTATTCCCATTCTTATTTATTACTATCGCTTGTGGTGCCGTTTCTGGTTTCCACGCCCTGATTGCTTCAGGTACAACACCTAAGCTTATCGCAAATGAAATGGATGCGCGTTTTATTGGTTATGGTGCAATGTTAATGGAATCATTCGTTGCGATCATGGCGCTAGTCGCTGCATCTATCATTGAACCAGGCCTGTATTTTGCAATGAATACCCCACCATCAGGTTTAGGCATTACAATGCCGAATCTACATGAATTAGGTGGTGAAAATACAGCTGTTATCATGGGGCAGTTAAAAGAAGTTACCGTACATGCAGCTGCAACAGTCAGTTCATGGGGCTTTGTTATCTCTCCAGAAGAAATCTTACAAACAGCGAAAGATATCGGTGAACCTTCCGTATTAAACCGTGCTGGTGGTGCGCCTACTTTAGCGGTTGGTATCGCGATGGTGTTCCATAAAATCATTCCTGCTGCGGATATGGGCTTCTGGTATCACTTTGGGATCTTGTTTGAAGCGCTCTTTATTTTAACCGCGTTAGACGCAGGTACACGTTCTGGTCGCTTCATGCTTCAAGACTTATTAGGTAACTTTATTCCTTACTTGAAGAAAACAAACTCGTTCATTCCGGGTGTGATTGGTACAGCGGGTTGTGTCGGCTTATGGGGATATCTGTTATACCAAGGTGTTGTTGACCCATTAGGCGGCGTTAAGAGCTTGTGGCCACTGTTTGGTATTTCAAACCAAATGTTAGCGGCGGTTGCTCTGGTATTAGGTACTGTTATCTTAATTAAGATGAAACGTACTAAATATATTTGGGTGACAGTTGTTCCGGCAGTATGGTTATTAATTTGTACAACATGGGCATTAGGTCTGAAACTCTTCAGCGATGATCCACAAATGGAAGGTTTCTTCTACTTAGCAAATGAATACAAAGCTAAGATCTTAGCGGGTGGTGCGGACTTAACTGCGGTTGAAATTAACAATATGAATCATATTGTAATTAATAACTACACCAATGCTGGTTTAAGTATTCTATTCTTGTTAGTTGTTTACAGCATCATTTTCTACGGTTTCCGTACCGCAATGAAAGCGCGTAAAAATCCAGAAGAAACAGCACAAGAAACACCGTATGTTCCTATGCCAAAAGATGTAAAAGTGTCCTCAGGTCACTAATTTAGGTAGATAGGTTAAACCCCCGCGCTGGCTTGCCAGTGCGGGGCTTAGGAGAAACTTATGTTTGGTAATTTAGGGCAAGCTGGTAAATATCTAGGACAAGCAGCACGTATGCTAATAGGTATTCCTGATTACGATAATTATGTGCAGCATATGAAAGATAACCATCCAGATAAGCCTGTTATGACCTATAACGAGTTTTTCCGTGAACGTCAGGAAGCCCGTTATGGCGGTGGTGATGGTAAAGGCGGTTTTCGCTGTTGCTAATGATCCGTAAAGGAGATAAATGATGGAACCTATTGCAGTGACAATACTGACCGGTTTTTTAGGTTCAGGTAAAACAACACTTTTACGCCATATGCTTAATGAAGAGCATGGATATAAAATTGCCGTTATTGAAAATGAATTTGGTGAAGTACCTATCGATGATGAAATCATTGGTGATAGAGCCACTCAAATTAAAACACTGACCAATGGTTGTATTTGTTGTAGTAAATCGAATGAATTAGAAAACACGCTATTAGACTTATGTGACAGTCTAGATCGCGGTGAAATTGAGTTTGATAGATTAGTTATTGAATGTACTGGCATGGCTGATCCTGGTCCTATTAGCCAAACTTTCTTTTCTCATGAGATCATCTGCCAGCGCTACTTATTAGATGGCATTATCACACTTGTTGATAATGTTCATGCTCAGCAACAACTGGATCAATTTACGATTGCACAATCACAAATTGGTTATGCTGACCGGATTCTGTTAACAAAAACAGATATCACTCCAGCCTCTCCTGAATTAATGGCACGGTTAAGACGTATTAATGCCAGAGCACCTGTGCATACCGTTATTCATGGACAAGTTGATTTAGGACTCCTGTTTAACGTAAAGGGTTTTATGTTGAACGATAATCTCGATGTAAAACAGCCCCTGTTTCGTTATCAGGCAGAAAAGCAAGATGATATCAATTCGATTGTGTTAACTTTTGACTATCCCGTTGAGTTACAAGAAGTTTCAGACGTAATGGAAAAATTATTATTAAGCTTTGCTGATAATCTTTTACGTTATAAAGGGATATTAAATATTAAAGATCAACCTAATCGCTTGTTATTCCAAGGTGTACAACGCCTTTATAGTGCGGATTGGGATAGACCGTGGCATGAAGATGAAACTCGTCAAAGCACATTGGTCTTTATTGGTATTCAATTACCAGAAGATGAGATAAGAGCTAGTTTTGATGCATTAATGCCAAGTACGCAAGAAAATGCACATTAACCCAATACCCTGTAGTGAGTGTTAGAGAGTAGTACGAAGTAAGTAGTAGAAGTAACCGTAGTATAGTCGTAAATAGCAGTAACGAATATTGATAAGCTCCTGACTTGAGGAGGATCCTGTTCCTAGGATCTTATGTTTCACCCCATAATAACCAACATTATGGGGTGTTTTTTTAAATGCTCAAATTAGCCATTAGCAACGGCTTTATATTCCATGATCTCAATAATTTGAACATCAGTATGTTGCATTGCACGGCTTGCTAGTGCACATAGATTTTCAATTGTAGAATCAACATCATGAGCGACAATACCATCATTACCTGTCACATAGGTGTTGTCTAGCGCCATTAACACAGCTTTATAAGCTGCGCTTGCTCCGGTTGAGACTTTCATCGCACAGCTATTAGAAGCGCCATCACAGATCACACCGCTGATATCACCAATCATGCTACTAATCGCCATAGCCATGGATTCATAGCGTTCATCCATTAGCCATGCAATTGCACCAGCCGCGCCCATTGATGCTGTTGTTGCCGCGCATAATGCAGATAGTGCTGGGAATTTATGGTGAATATAAATGGCCAGTAAATGAGAAAGCATTAATGCTCTTGCCATTTTTTCTTCGCCAACTTGTAAATATTCAGCAACTACGACAACAGGCATCGTTGCGGCAATCCCTTGGTTACCAGAGCCAGAGTTACTCATTGCGGGTAAAACTGCACCCCCCATACGTGCATCAGATGCAGCAGATGTACGGATCATGATTTCTGATAATAAATCTTTTGCTAATAAACCACGCTGTTGTTGGCGTTGCAAAGTTTGCCCAATATGTAAACCATAAGTATTGTTCAAACCTTCTTTTGATAATGCATCATTTAAGTGCGCTGACTCAAGAATAAAAGAAATTTCTTCTACAGGTATTTGGGTCACAAACTGGTAAATTTCTTGAGTATTGGTTTGGGTTAACGTTTCTTTTATTTCGCAAGGCGATGCCGATTGTTCTGCACCATCACAAGTGTTATCAAGAACAACTTTACCATTATGAATGATTTTAACGATATTGGTGTGATTGCCCGAAATAATGACTGTTGCACTGTTTTCGCCATCTTCAACAGTCACTTCGCTATATAGAACTTCTTTGCACGCTTTTTTAATCGAAACATTTACAATGCCAGCAGCTAATAGTGCTTTACTTTGCTCAATGTGTTCTGGTGTTGCATTCTTTAATACTTCAAGACCTGCTTTACAATCACCACCTACAGCACCTAAGCTTGCGGCAATAGATAATCCTACCATACCCGTGCCTGGTACGGTTACGCCCATACCATTTTTCATTAAATTAGGAGAGACTTCTGCACTAATGCGGGTTATAGCATGTTGTAAGTAACTTGCAGCTGTTGCAGCTGCTAATGCAAGCGAAATAGGTTCTGTACAACCTAAAGCGGGTTTTACTTGTTGTTTAACTGCCGCTATTAATATTTTCCAACGAGCAGATAATTGTTCTTTCATGGCATGCATCCAATAAACAGTATGAGAATTCAAAGGGATATTCTATTTTTAATATCAACATCATACGGAATTTATTGGAGAAAGTTTTTTCTGAATTTACTATCACTATAAAAAATTTTAGAAAATATTACCCTTTACAGCTTCTATGTTGGTATTTTTTTCCATATAAAGTAATGGCAATCATTTTGACTTATTAATGTAATTTATCAGCAAAAGAGAAGATGCGTTTGTATCCAAAGATATAAATAAGAGGGGATGAAAAATGCAGGTGAATAAGATAATTTAAGACATTAATGGTGAAGTAAAATAAAAAGGCAATAGAATGAATACACAATTCTATTGCTAGTATAATTATCATACTTAATGTGGGCTAACTCAAAATAGTTAAAATAAATGGCAATGAGTGAGTGGGTTTAATATCATGTCATCATTTTAACGAAATAA
The DNA here is from genome assembly GCF_003144445.1 of Proteus sp. TJ1640. Lineage (NCBI taxonomy): Bacteria > Pseudomonadati > Pseudomonadota > Gammaproteobacteria > Enterobacterales > Morganellaceae > Proteus > Proteus sp. TJ1640. The sequence continues at coordinate 133,496 of NZ_PENY01000010.1, read as the reverse complement.
ATAATAGGCGTTTTATTTTCTGGTGTATAAGAATAACACCTTATTATTTTGTTAATATTTTCATTGGCTTATTTGTTTTATTTCTATTTTAAAAGTGAGTGTTAAATATATTTTCAATAAAATATAACTAATTTTTTATTTATAAAAATAACAATAAAATATCTCTTCCTATTTTTAATATGTTTATTATTTGAAAATAACCTGAAGCAACAAATATTGCTTCAGGTATATTTATCAATAATAGAAGATAGCAATAATAGCACTGTGGAATACAAAACCGACCATAAGCGGTATTGCAGTCCTTTTTACAACATCAAACGGTTGTAATTTTGCGCCACTAGATACAGCAATAATAACACCTGCCACTGGAGACATACCTCGGCCCATATGTGACGCTTGTTGCATTGGTAAGATCATCGCAATGGGGTTTACACCCATGCTATGGGCAATTTGGGGGATCAGTTCAACGAATGCAAGGAAAGGAGCATTACCTGAACCCATAATAATCGCGGCAGCTAATGTTACGATAGCGAAGACCAATGCCATTGCAAATGGTGGTAGGCCAACAGATTCTGCCATAACGATCAGGCTGTCTATTGCACCACTGACTTTAATACCATGGGCAAAAACACCTGCTGCGACTAATAATCCAACAACATTACTAAATGCAGAACCCATTCCTTTTAAGAAATGCTGAAAGCCCGCACATACTGACTTAAAATCACGTAAACGTAATGTTTCAATCAGCATACAAATCGCCATTGAAATCAATACAATTGTGACGACATCAAGGTGAATACCTTTAACAAATAGGCTCGATGAACTTACTGCCATAATGATAGGTAACATTGGCAGTAAGGCATAAAAGCCGGGTACATTTTTATCACTCTTTACTTCTTCAGACAGTTTGCCTAATTGAGGTACAAATCCGGCTTTGCGGTCACAATGGCGCTGCCAGAAGATATGTGTAATACCAACCGCTAATACGGTAGCAATCGCCGCAGGTCCTTGGTAATAAAGCACATATTCTACAACCCCTAAGTCAACTGCTTTTGCGCCACGAATAGCATCAATTGCCGTTGGGGTGTAAGCAACGCCTAATGAAGTTGCAATCACACCGGCAGCAGATGCGGGAGATAAACCAAGTCCTATCATAATTGGGAACATCGTACCCATTAATAGAACGGCCAACCCTGTTGCTGAAGGAATAGCAAGTTGCAAAATACTCGCGAGTAAAAAAGAGAAGAATAGCAACACGTAAGGTGATCGCATATTTTTCAATGGGCGAGTTGCAACACGTACAACGGCCTCATTGGCGCCAATATGATCCATATAATGCGCAAATCCCATTAATGCCATGATCATTAAACCCAGATCAGCAGCACGACTACTAAAGAGATCACGCATGACTTCAAAAGGATCTAGCCAGCCAATACCCGTTGTTTTGACATTTTTAGGAAGAATATCTCCCCAACCAAACATCATGGTTAGCGCCATTAAGGCTAAACCAGCAACGAATAAAACAGGCTCGGCTTTATATCCTTTCAAGATCATTCTAGCGACAATAACAACGACAATTAAGACCGCAAGAATTTGGATCATGCTTTAGCTCCAGGTGCAAAGCGTTCAGCAGTAATTTTCACAACAGATTTTAAAACATCACTGGCAGCGTAAAGCGATTTAACAGGTAGATATTCATAAATAGAGTGGAAGTTATGAGCACCAGTAAAGATATTTGGACAAGGTAAGCCATTTTGAGAAAGGGCTGCGCCATCATAACCACCACGCATTGGAATTGGGCGAGGAGTAATGCCATTCGCTTCATAAGCCGCTACAGCAATATCGATAGGGTAGCGATTATCACCTTGTAGGCTATTAAACACGTTGGCATAACGGTCAGCGAGTTTACAAGTAACAGAGCCTTCGCCCCATAAACCTTCGCAATAATCTGAAAGTTGTTTTAAAAATGCCATGCGATGCGCATAACCTGCTTCGGTAAAATCACGTACATCCATTTTTAATACGGTACGCGCACTATTACCAGCTAACTGTTTAACCCAATAATAACCTTCACGGCCTTCGGTATATTCAGGTGCTTCACCGCCCGGTAACATTGCAACAAACTTGTGCGCCATTAACAGTGAATTTTTTAATTTACCTTTTGCTGACATTGGGTGAGCAGATGCGCCAGTAAAGGTGATTTCAACATCACCTGCATTCCAGTTTTCATACACTAATTCACCAATACCACAGCAATCTAAGGTATAGGCAAAATCAGCACCAAATTCTTTAGTATCAAAGACTTTTGCACCACGCAAACCTTGTTCTTCATCAGGAACAAAACCAATTTTAACTGTTCCGTGTTTAATTTCGGGGTGCTGTTTAAAGTACTGCAACATATCCATAATAGAAGCGATAGCGGCTTTATCGTCAGCACCTAATAAGCTAGTACCATCGGTTACGATAATATCGTCACCAATATAGTTTTCTAATTCAGGGAATTCACTCTGACGTAAAAAGATCTCAAGTTCTTTATTTAAGCAAAGATCGCCACCTTTATAAGGTAGAATTTGTGCTTTAGTATCATTAGTTTGTTCAGCACTCGTGTCTAAATGACCAAAAAAGGCAACGGTTGGAACTTCATAATCAAGATTTGAAGGAAGTGTTGCGGTAACAATGGCGGTATCTCGAATTTTAATATCTTCAACACCTAACGCTTTTAACTCTTCAACCAATTGTAGTGCAAGCACTCGCTGACCTTCTGACGAAGGCATAATGCCAGCAGCGCCATTTTCCCTATTAGTGGTGGTGTTAACTTTTGTATAAGAAATAAACCGTTCAACGAGATTCATAACAAGACTCCATTGTGTTTGATTTTTTTGTATTCTCTCTATTAAAGCTTAGTTGTCTCATTTATTGGAAAGGGCAACACCTACTTTTACCATAAAAAAAACAATATGGAATTATAGAAAAAGTATTATTTTTACAATAAAAATTTAATGTTGATGATTATTTAATTTTTGGTTTTTTATTTATTAAAAAAAATCATGCTTTGTATTGGGAGGAGTGTTTTTGTTACTTTGTTGTTTCTATTTTTAATAAAGATAATCATAAAAAATCAATTTATCTATAGTTATATCTTTATCATAATTAATATATGTTATTTAAAATGATTAGGATGTTTTCTTAAAATTAAAGACATTTATTAAAAAAATAGAAAATAAAAGTGACAGATGAAAAAAAAAGCGAGGGTAAAATATCATTTATAAATAACTTAAAGTAAATATTTAAATGATGGATATTATCAATGAAGTCAGTAAAAAAACACGCTTTAATACTAATAAAGTAGGCTCTATAAATGAAATAATGAAATCATCTATTTCTAAATTATCTATTATAGTAAAAAATTCAATAAAGGAATTCATTTATCAGAGTAGTTATGAAAATAAAATTAGATTTGATAAAAAGACTACATTTTTAAAATCTAAACAGTTAATCATTCGAAATAAAGAAGAAAGTAATGTAATTAATGAAGAAATAGATGCTAATATTACGAATAATAAAAAAAATCGTTTAAAACAAAAACAGAAAAGTTCGAATAACATTGAACTTCCAAATGGAGATTTAATTACAATTGACGAGGCTATTAATAATATTCATTTAAGTAAACAAGATAGTATATTGGAGAGTAAATTATTACTAATTGATCATATTACATATATACAGTTCAAATCATCAGTAAATAATAGCATGAAGTCATCGAGTGAATTTGATGGTGATGAAAATATATCTAATTCAGATAGTAAAAATGAATCTGATTATGTAGGCTTTGATGGTGATGAAAATATATCTAATTCAGATGGTAAAAATGAATCTGATTATGTAGGCTTTGATGGTGATGAAAATATATCTAATTCAGATGGTAAAAATGAATCTGATTATGTAAGCTTTGATGGTGATGAAAATATATCTAATTTGAAATATAATAGTATGAATGATGGTTATTTAATAATGACTAAGTCAAAAAGTACCAGTGAAAATGTGGGTGATAAAATTGATACTAATGTCATTAAAAATGAAATTCTTTCTGAAAAAGAAGATTTTAAGTCTTTCTTGCTTGAAATCACAAAAAATATTTCATTGTTAGATAGGTTATCCGATGGGGAGAATAATTATGGGTATGTGTTTCTTGCTAAAGTTGCTAATTATTTAGAAGATTATAATAGATATAAAGAGCGGGAAAAAATAGATTATTTTAATAAAGAGAATTATTTAAAAAAAATGGAAACCTCAGATTATTTTTTTAATTTAAATGAAAAAATTAATAATATTATTTATTTGCAATATTTAAAAAAGAACAAAGTACTCATGAAAATGGTGTTGTAGAAAAAATTACCATCACAGCTAACAATACTTTAAATAAAGTTGAAAAGTTAAAATAGGCAGAGAGGCCGAAAAAATCTTTTGATGCGAATAATAAATTAAATAAAAATAATATGTTAAATGTATAGTGTTGTTCATAATAAATGGCAGATAAATGAGAAAAGGATTTAGTACAATCTATGATAGAGAAGGTTTAAGTAGAGATCTCTTGTTAAAGCCTGATAATGATTTATCAGGCTTTTTAAGATTAAATATCCAAACGTTTAGCTTGCCATTTACGAGAGCGCCAACGCCATGCGTTAGTTAATCCACGTAGCCATTCATCACAAAGGAAACCAATCCAGATACCAATTAATCCCATTTCCATCTTAATACCAAGGAAATAACCGACAGGGATCGCAATACCCCACATAAAGCAAATTGCTGTCATCAGCGGGAATTTAGCATCGCCTGCGGCACGTAAGGCATTTACCATAACGATATTAAAAGTACGCCCTGGCTCTAAGAAGACAGACAAAATAAATAGAGGAATTAATTGATCAATAATGCGTTGATCTTCTGTAATGGAATACAAAATAGGATCACGCATAAACCAATAAACAATAACCACTCCGATGGTAAATATCACACCCGTTTTTAAGCTTTTCCAGCCTCTAGTAAAAGCATCATCAAAGCGTTTAGCACCAACTAAGTGACCTACTAATATTTCATTACCAATACTAATCGCAATACCAAAAAGCATTAAAAATAATGACAGTTGGAAATAGAGAGTCTGTGCTGCAAGCGGGACTTCTCCCATTAATCCAATAAAAGCTGATGCAGTCATATAATGTAAAATCCAAACCAAGTTTTCTCCCGCAGCGGGTAAACCGATATGTAGGATTTTCCCTAACATATTTTTAGACCACACGACGAGTTGTTTGGCTTCGAATTTAATACGCAAACCGTAGAACAGTAATCCACATAGTAAGATAACCGCAATAATACGACCGACAACGGTAGACCAAGCAACGCCGACTAATCCGTATTGTGGTAAGCCAAAAAAGCCATAAAGCACAATCATATTACCAATAACAGTAATAATATTGGCGATCAATGTGACATACATGGCAGCTTTAGACTTGCCATAAACTCTCAGACAAGCTGCAAGAATAATTGAAATAGCCTCAGGAATAAGGCAAATACCAATAATATGTAGGTAGTTGTAGCCATCTTGCACTAAATGCTCAGGCGTATTCATAATATGTAGAATATTGTAGCCAAAGAAAAGAATGATTAAAGCACTACTAATGCCAAGTAACGCATTAAAAGCGATAGAAATATGAATTGCTTGGCTGGCTTTTTCTTTTTTACCTGCGCCTAAGTATTGGGCAATAACGACGCTACATCCCACACTAATAAAGCTAAAAATGGTGATAAAAAGATCAAAAACTTGGTTACCAACGCCCATGGCGGCTAAGTAAGCGGTGGAAACGTGGCTTACCATGTAGGTATTAATTAATAGTGTGGCTAAATGTAGAAAGATATCTATAAATATTGGCCAACTAAGGGAAAAAAGCGAACGATCCGCTACATCAGACTGATGCATTGAAAACCTTCTTAAAAAACAGAGTGAAATCGATATTATTAATAAAACGCGTAGGAAGATAAGAGATTCTACAAGGTTTATTTATAAGGTAATAGTACAAATAATGTTTATCTGGCAAAAAAGATATTTATATGGTTTATTCATTGATAACTAATCACTATTATCATTAAGAGATGATTAACGTTAAAGTCAGGGGAATTAATGAATACTAAAATAAAAGTGGCCATTGTTGGCTATGGCAATATTGGTCGATTTGCATTAGAAGCGGTTCAAGCTGCTCAAGATTTTGAATTAATGGGTGTTGTTCGTCGTGATATCAATAATGTTCCAGAAGAACTGCAAAATATTACCGTGACTAACGATATTAAAACATTAGGTAATGTTGATGTTGCTCTCTTATGTTCACCGACTCGTGCAATTAAAGAATTAGCTAAATCTATTTTAAGCTTCGGCATTAATACAGTAGATAGTTTTGATGTTCACAGTGAAATTGTGTCATTAAAAACAGAATTAGATGAAGTAGCTAAAAAACACGATCGTGTAGCGGTTATTTCAGCCGGCTGGGATCCGGGTTCTGATTCTATTATTCGTACATTAATGTTAGCCATGGCACCAAAAGGGATCACTTATACTAATTTTGGGCCCGGTATGAGCATGGGGCACAGTGTTGCGGCTAAAGCGATTGATGGTGTAAAAGAGGCGCTTTCAATGACTATTCCATTAGGGACTGGTGTTCATCGTCGTATGGTTTACGTGGAATTAGAAGCTGGAGCAAATTTTAATCAAGTAGAGCAAGCGATTAAAGCAGATAGCTATTTCTCTTCTGATGAAACCCATGTGAAGCAAGTCGATTGTGTCGATAGCTTAAAAGATGTTGGACATGGTGTTCATATGACTCATAAAGGTGTTTCAGGTAAAACGCATAATCAATTATTTGAATATTCAATGCGTATTAACAATCCTGCATTGACCTCTCAATTTATGGTCTCAGCGGCAAGAGCTAGCATGAAGCAACGTGCGGGTGCATATACGGTTATTGAGATCCCACCTGTTGATTTCTTAGCGGGTGATTTAAATACATTAATTGCAAAATTGGTCTAATTTTCATTAGTACTTTCTGCATAAAATATTGCCCACATAATGTGGGCAATATAGGTTAACGCTTAGGCAAACTTGATGATTTTGAATTAGCGTTTAATACTTTTAAATTCTTTGGTTGTTGCGGTTAATGCCACTTCTGTTGGTAAACGTTCCATTGAACTTGCACCATAGAAGCCGTGACAATCAGGGCAATTATCTAAGATATATTGTGCATCTTCTGGCGTTGCAATTGGACCACCATGACAAAGCACAATGACATCAGAACGTACAGCTTTTGCCGCTTTGGCCCAGTCATTAATTAAAGGAACACAGTCTGCTAATGTTAATGCTGTTTCAGCACCAATATTACCACCCGTAGTTAATCCCATATGTGGCACAATAATATCGGCACCCGCTTCAGTCATTGCAATGGCATCTTCACGACTAAACACATAAGGTGTGGTTAGTAGATCTTTTTCGTGAGCTTTGCGGATCATATCTACTTCAAGCCCATAACCCATACCTGTTTCTTCTAGATTTGCGCGGAAATTGCCATCAATTAAGCCAACAGTTGGGAAATTCTGTACGCCAGCAAAGCCTGTTGCTTTAACTTCATCTAAGAATTTATCAAAGTTACAGAAAGGATCTGTACCATTAACGCCAGCAAGTACAGGTGTATGTTTAACAACAGGTAATACTTCTTTTGCCATATCCATAACGATCTCATTAGCGTTACCATAAGCTAATAAACCCGCTAAAGAACCACGGCCAGCCATACGATAACGACCAGAGTTATAAATAACGATAAGGTCAATACCACCGGCTTCTTCACACTTAGCTGAGAGCCCTGTACCTGCACCACCGCCAATAATTGGTTCGTGGCGTGCAATCATTTCATTGAATTTTTTTAGTAATGTTTCACGTGAATGAGTCATTCTTCTTTCTCCGTGGTTAACAAATAAGTTCCTGGTGTAAATCATAAATTTGCTGAGTAAATTCAGCAGAGTTTATGTGATAAGGACTGATGACTAGTTGACGAGTCTCTGTCTCTTTAAATGTTGTTATAAATGCATCAAAAAACGCTTGGTTTGCTTTTGGATCCCAAAAAGGACCCCCTTCAATATCCAGAGCTGAAAAACCGCCCTGTGGTAATACAAACCGCAAAGGTCCTTCACACTGATTCATTTTTTCAGCGATCCAAATACCTAATTGACGGTTTTCCCCTGGTGTTGTACGCATTAAGGTGACTTGCGCATTGTGGTGATAAAATTGACGCCCTCTATATTTCTCAGGAACACTAGACGGGCGACCAAAATTCACCATATCTAATGCACCGCAAGAACCTATATAAGGGGTTTTGGTACGGGCGATTGCACCAAAACGGTCTTCATCACAAGCAAGTACACCGTCAAACAAGTAATCACAGACTTCGGTTGTTGTCAGATCGAGCACGCTATGAAGTAAGTGACCATCTGCCAGTTTTTCCATGGCTTTGCCGCCACTTCCTGTTGCGTGAAAAACAAGGCAGTCATAATTATTTTCGAGTTTTTGTGTAAGCTGTTGTACACAAGGCGTCGTTACACCAAACATTGTTAATGCAACAGCCGGTTTATCAACAACTTGTTCTTCTTGGTAAAAATAAACAGCGCCGGCGATTTGATTTGCTGCATTTCTTAAAACTTTTCGGGAAATGCGATTTAAGCCGGATACATCTGTGACGGAGTACATCATTGAGATATCACTTGCACCGATATAGCCTGAAATATCGCCAGACGCCATCGTTGATACCATCAATTTAGGTACACCAATTGGCAGAGATTGCATTGCTGGTGTAATCAGTGCCGTTCCCCCTGATCCGCCTAGTCCAAGGATGGCTAAGACATCATCACAGTGAGTTAAATAGTGTTCAAATGCGATTGACATCGCTTCTATTGCTTTCCCTCTATCACCACAAAATACCGCTTCTGGACCATTTGGGTGAAAGCGTGCAACTTCTAGGGCGGTGACATCAGCTTCTCTTGCTAATGCCGTGGGTTTGGTTGTCAAGTCAACGGTTTTAACAGGAAGGCCTGCTTTTTTAATTAAATCACTGACATAAAAAATCTCAGCACTTTTAGTATCAAGCGTTGTGGCAATATAAATAGAACCAGCATACTGTTTCATAAGCCTTCCCATACCTTTTATGATTATCGACGAATAGATTATAATCATAATGAGACTCGAGTTTCATTTATCATAGCACCGTTTTGAGACTCTTGTCTCATTATTTTTGTTTTTTGTACATTAGAGGTCGATAAGATGTGATTAATCACCTAAAGTAAACGTCAAATATTGTGAATATTTAGCTTAAGATAAGCTTGGCACATAAAAGTGTAGAAATAACGAAGGATCTTCTATGAGTTACAGTGATGAAACGGATGCAATGTCCGGTACACGAAAAAGAACCCATCAATTATTGGTGACAACGGCGTTGGGACTTTTTGAGCAAGGAATGCTACCGACTGTGTCGGAATTAGCCGCACATGCAGGTGTTTCGAGGGCAACTGCATATCGTTATTTTCCCACACAAAGTGATTTAATTAGTGCCACTGTTGATGCAAGTTTAGCGCCGATCATTGCATGGACCCCCACTCCTGAAGATAATACGCAACAACGCATTACTGAGTTGCTCAATCTTGCCTATCCACAAATGTTTAAACATGAAGGTGCATTGCGTGGTGCATTGCAAGTCTCATTACAACAATGGGCAAAAGAGAGACAATCAAGTGAATATGCAGAAAAACGATTTATTCGCGGTCATCGTAAAGAGATTTTACTCAAAGTTATTGAACCATTAAAATCACACTATCCTCAAGAAATGTGGGATAAGGTGATTAAATCGTTCTCTTTAATTTACGGGTCTGAAGTCTTTTTGGTAATGAAAGATATCTGGAAAATGGATGATCAACAGGTCATTGATATGACTCAATGGATGGCAAAAGCTATTCTAAATCAGGCAAAATCTGATTATCCCGCAGATAACGATTAATTATTTGAATAAATCAGTTAAAATTGTATAAATCATTTACGTTTTAGCTATTGCAGGGATCGTTATGTCACACAAAACAGAAGACCAAGAGTGGCTGGTAGAACAACTACAATTTATTGCACAAGGCATTGGTAAAACATTATCGCCTTTTTGTGAAGTTGTACTTCATGATCTAACTGATAGTGAAAATACCATTATGGTCATTGAAAATAATCTATCAGGTCGAAAAGTAGGGGATAGAGCAACAGAATTGGGAATGGCGCGTATTGAATCGTCCGATTTTCCTCAGATTGTGGCAAATTACCCGAATCAATTTCCTGACGGTAGAACCGCAAAAAGTACCTCTATTGGTATAAAAGACAAACAAGGCAATTACGTTGCTGCGTTATGTCTAAATATTGATATTTCAATGATCAAAGGATTACAAATGGTGCTTAACCAATTTGCAACCCTTGAAGAAGGCAATGACATTATTGAAACCTTTAGTTCAGTGACAGAGGATTCGCTGAAAAAACGTATTGACGAATTTTCTGCAACTTATTCGGTCACACCAAGAGCACTGAAACCTCATCAACGTCGTGAGTTATTGCTTTGTTTACAAGATGAAGGTTATCTTTCACTGCGTAAAGCAATGGAAATTACCGCACAATACCTCGGTGTTTCAAGAGCGACGGTGTATAACGATTTAAAAGAATGATTAAGAAATAAATTAATTTTAAATTCCAGCGGAATATAAATTAGTACACTAAAAAAAAGATATCACTTGTTGATATCTTTTTTTTACTTCTATGCTTAATTGTAAATTATATATACTTCTTTTATTAAATAGAGTTGATTGATTGCTATTGTATGATTTTTATAAACTTAAAAAAATAAGAGGAATAGACTATCTATAATTATTCTTAAATGAGGTGTTAAAAAATGATAATTCCTAAAATAAAAAAAACAATTAATAATAATATCAGTAATATAAATACTAAATTCAATGAGAAATGGATTAATTTAAAAAATTTAGAATCCATTAAAAATACAGACTTAACTATTAATAATAATAAAAATAAGGATCATACTTCCTCTGCATTGTCTATGTCGAATTATATAAAAGAATGTGAAAATATGCCAAATGAGACTAGGAAGAGTATATTAGTTTCTAAATATAATAATTTTGATATAGTATCAAATGATCTTAATAATAAAGAAGTTTCAAAAAAAGGAAATGATTTATCTAATACAAAAAATTATTTGATTCCTTTTGATAATTTGGTTGTTTTTGATGATTTGGTTGACAATTTGATGAGTTTGACTAATGGAAATGACATTTTAAATGAAAAAGTTAGTATTGATCAACATACTGATAGTATTGATCAAGGTACTATAAAAAATAAATCCAATGAAAAAAAAGAAAAAACAAATAAACTCCCTGATTGGATTACTAAATCAGGAAAAGAAGAGCTAAATACAAATCAAAAACTTTACTTTAAAACAGAAAAGACAAGAAGTTTTAAAAACTTATTAAAACCCTTAATCTATCCATTTGAATTTATAAACAGATCATTATTGCCTATAAAAATAAATTTTAAAAATAAAAATGTAAATGCAGCATTAAGTGAATTTAAATTTAATAATGTAGTAAATAGTAATGATGCTTTTGATAAATTCTCTAGTAAATTAAATAAGCTAAATGAAACATTTACTGATAATGTTAATCAGATTATATCTAAAAAAATAAATAACAATAAAAAAATAGATATTATGATTAAATATCATACTTTAGAAAAAGCTTTGGAGTGTAAGCTTATTAATGATATTAAACTAATAGAAAATGAATTAAAAGCCGATTTAGCTAAGAATAAATTCCAAGAAAATTATTCTGATTTACCTGATGAAATAGTGAATAAATTAAATATTATTGTTAATTCAAGTGTAGATGAATTATTTTATTCTAATACAATTGATGATTTAAAAAATTTAATAAAAGAAAAAGTTAATAATTATGATAAAAATGTAAGAATTGGCGGGTTTATTGATAATATTGTTGATTCTATTTTTAATAAAAAAAGCAAATTAGTAATGAATGAAAATTTAGATGATGCTAAAAAAGAATTATCTTTAAATATAACAAAAGAGTTATTTAACTACTTATCAAAAGATAAAAATTTTATTGGTGAAGAAGAGTCTATCACTAAGATAGACAATCTAATAAAAATGGTAAGCAAAGATATTTATAAAAATATGGGGGAGCCAACGAAGAAAATAATAAATTCTCTCAATAATGGCTTTTATGAAAATATAAAGAAAAATGATAATGGAAAGAATCTTCTTTCTCGGATTTTTAAAAATTCAAGTAATAACATTAATTATAAATGGGCGCAAGATGCTATTGTTTTATTAATTAGCTATGAAACTTTTGAAAATAAACAAAATGTAACAACTAATTACCTGAATGACGGTGTAGTGATAGAGGGAGGGAATGGTACCATTAAGACACAGAACACAGTTTTAGAAGATAAACTAAAAGGTATTTTTAGTCGACTCGGGTTAAGTATTAATGATTTAGATAAATCGAAAGATGAAGTGCTTAGAAAATACTTTTCAAATTATTTTGAACATATATGATTCTTTTGTTAAATCATTTCTTATTTTTATAGTTAATAATAAGATTATATATGATTTATATAGGTGAGTAATCTATGTTTGTTAAACAAAATATATTTGAACCAAATCTTTTGTTTTTAAATAAACAACATTCCTTTCCAAAAAAGGAATGTTATATTTTTACAAAAAATATAAATGCGATAAAAAATACACCTGTTGCGCCTTCTTTTGCTAAGAGATTTATTCATGGGGTAATTTCTCTATTCCATAAGTTAGAGATTTTCTTTCTTATAAAGGATATAAAAAATAATAAACTGTCTGGTGCCGTTGATATAAATAAATATAGTAATATTTTTAATGAAATAGATAATAAAATAAATAAAATTAAAGAGGAGATTAAAATTGAAAATAATGAGGGTGAAATAGATAAAAAAAACACTGAAATATATAATTTAATAAAAGATAAGGAAGGAATAAAATATAAAAATTTAAATGCTATAAATAAAATAATTTCTCATACAAATGATAAGTTTGATTTTTACAGTTTCTGTGATTATTTAACTGAAGTAAAAAGAGCTAAAGATTTTTTCTCAGAACTAGATGATATAAAGAATGAAGACTCTAATAATAAATTAATTGTAGAGTATTTAAATGAAATTATGAAGCTTAGAATAAGCTCAATAGATGATGAAAGTATAAAAAATATTTTAAAATTAATATTTTTAAAATTTAAATTTGAAAATATTCATTTAAATAAAAAGTATGACTTTATGAGTAACTTTTCAACGGAAAAAGAAAGGGATAATTTTATAAAATCAATGAATTTTTTACTTATAAGTATTGAAGAAGTTCAATTGTTTGATAAGTTTGATAATAATATGAAAAATAAAATAGAAAATAAATTATCTACTATTATGATGATAGCACTTGATAAAAATATGGGTAGTGAATATTTCTTTGATAGCTTAATGCAAGAATGGATAGGGAAATATATTAGTGATAACCATAATGTGATAAAAAGAAATACGATAGTAGATACAGTTACGCAGCAAATAGATACAGTTACGCAGCAAATAGATACGGTTACGCAGCAAATAGATACAGATATAATTAATGATGTAGAGAAAGAAACAATAACAAATTTATCCAAATATGAACCTAAAGAAGAGGAAAGGGAAATAGTTAATGAAATAGCTGGGGAAATAGTTAATGAAATAGCTGGGGAAATAGTTAATGAAATAGCTGGGGAAAGTGAAAATGAAGATTTGAATACATTATTTAATTATGATTTTTTTTTAAAAATGGATGAAGAATTAGAAAAGGAAATCGACGAGGGGGTAGAAATAGACGAGGGAGTAGAAGAGGAAATAGACGAGGAAGTAGAAGTAGACGAGGAAGTAGACGAGGAAGTAGAAGAGGAAATAAAAAATAGAATCAGAGAAAAGGCAGAGGAAGAAGCAGATAAACTAATTAGAGAAATAAAAGTAAATGCAGAAAAGGAATCAAAGTTAATAATTGATAACTTAGAAAGTAAATCTAATAAAGAAGATATTATTAATATATTAAGTGAATATTACAATGATTCGGAAAATAAACTTTCAAATATTATTTCATCTATGGATGAAATAATGAAAAAACACAATGAAATTAATTTGATAGATGCGGGAGTTAAGGAGGTTTCATCTGATGATGATAAGAAAGTAAACACGGATTTTAATATTCATGCAAATGAAGCACAAGAAATAATGGCCTCTATTCATGATATTTTAGCTTCTATAAACCAGTTAAAAGAGAGAGGTAATGCAGAAGCTGATGAAAGTGATTCTTATCATGAAATAAAAGATCTTTTAATTAAATTAAAAGAAAATATAAATATAAAAAATGAAATTGATGAAAACTATGAAATGCCAATAAAAAATAATATAAAAGAGCTAATGAATGAATTTGAAATTTCCATTTCAAAGATGGAGGAATTACTTTTAGATGATGATCTAATTAAATTAGACAACATATCGAAAAGTGAGAATGTTTTAAAAAATAATATCTCTGAGTTAAATGAATTAGAACCGATGAAAGAAAAGATTAATGAATCTGTTCCAGAAGAACCAATGTCAATAATTTTTGACGAAAGTTATTCTGAAATAGATGATTTAGTTTCATCATTGATGGAAAAAATAAATAAAGAAATTAATAGAGAAGTGTTAGATAAAAAAGATACCTATAGTTATAGTATTAGTTCAGGCTTTGAATTTGTAACTAAAGCAAGAGAGAAAATGGAAGAAAATAGAAAATCAAGAAGTACGAGAAATAATCTTATAAAAAATGAAGTATTAGAAAAAATTATAAATAATTTTATGAAAAACAGTATTGGCAAAGAGGATGAATTTCACTTTTTGAAAAGTGAAATTGAAAGGGTTAAAAAAATAAATAAAAAGAATAAAGAGTCATTAGACAATGAAAGAAAAATATCGATAATAGAAAGTAAAATAGAGAACGCTCAGGATTTAAAATTCAATGAAAACAAATCAAAAGATAAAATAGCTTCAATTGATGGATCCTCAATAAATTTAAATATAGGTGAAAACTCAAATGAAGTTAATATCGATAATGGAGGGGATTTTCAATCTAATATTATTTTTGAAAGTAATCTGGATGACATCTACTTTGATGATTATAAAAATATGAAACATTTTAAAATAGAAAGTCCCTTTATAATTTTTGAGTTTAATAAAAGTGAAAATAATAATGCAAAAATTAAATTTAACTATTCTAATAGTAAGGTTTTCTATTCTGGGTTAAATTTAAAAAGTAAAGAAATAAAATGTAATAATTTTTTAATTAAAAACTATATAAATAGTGAAGTTGGAAAAAATATAAATGAGTTTATTAATGCTAAAATAACGAAAAGTGAAAAACTAGTAGATAAAAAAACATCCGATAACTTTAATATGGCAATAAATAGCATAGTAATTGAGATTAATAAAGATCTAAAAAATAAGAGTAATGAAAAAAATAAGAGTAATGAAAAAAATAAGAGTAATGAAAAAAATAAGCATAATGAAAAAAATAAGCGTAATGAAAAAAATAAGCGTAATGAAAAAAATAAGCGTGATGAAAAAAATAAGAGTAATGAAAAAAATAAGAGCAAGGAAAAAATAAGAGCAAGGAAAAAATAAGAGTAAGGAAAAATAAAAAATAATTATAAATCTTTCCTTAAGTGATATTTTTTATCGCTAATTGGGTAGTTTTCTAGCATGGCAAATATTTCAAACCCCTGCTTTTGATAAAAAGGCAGGGCTTGAAAGCTAAAGGTATCCACTTCTGCATATTTGGCGCTTTTCTCTTTTGCGGCAAGTTCCATTGCTTGCAGTAATTCTGTTCCTATATCTTTTCCACGATAGGCTTTATCTACCCACAAATAACGAATGCGTAGCCAATTTCCTAAAATATCTCCTGTGATCCCACCTATTTTTTTACCGCTCTCTTCCTTAAAAACGGCAAGTGGTGTGTATTGTTCCATCTGAATATAGTGAAGATTGTGGGTTAGCAATCCTTCATAAATCTCATTGATCTCATTCGATGTTGGGTTTGTGGTGATCTTTAACGACATATTTGGCTCTTAATATTAAGAAAAATAATAATTACATTATCACTATTTGGTTATTAAATATTTATACAAGTGCTAGGATGGAAACAATAATTAAAAAAGCTGGATATCACAACATGTCGTTTTTAAAAACTTTACCAGGTATTTTATTTTGTGCATTAATTGGTGGTGTACTAACCCTTTCTGGTTTACCTATGGCTCTGATGTTTGGACCGATCCTTGTTGTTATTATTGCTTATCGCTTTAAATGGGAGCTTGTGGTTCCTAAACATACATTAACGTTTATTCAACTCACTTTAGGCACTTCGGTTGGTTTAATGTTTAACCAAGTTCATTTAGGTAGTGCTGATAATTTAATTATTCTATTACTCACTCTTGTTGTTTGCTTAGCCATTCAATTTTTTGTGAGCTATTTTTGGTTCCAGCGCCATATTGGCTGGACAAAAGAAGAATCAATGTTAGGTGCTGTGCCGGGGGCTATGGCGGCTATTTTAGCATTAACTGATCATACGAAAACACCACCGCAAAAAATTGTTATTTCTCATACCATTCGTTTAATGGTATTGATTATTCTGGCGGGTTTTATTGTGGGGGCTGATAAAGCTAATATGCCAGAATTTTCTATACCTGAAATGACCGTTATTTCACTGTTGTGGTTATTATTGATTGTTATTTTAGGGTTAGGTTCAGGGCTTTTATTGCAGAAAATCCGATTTCCGGCACCCTTTATGTTGACTTCATTAGGTAGTGCAATATTGGTTCAATCATTTGTTAGCGAATCTATTGCTTTCCCCATGTTACTTAATGAATTGAGCATGGTGTTAATTGGTATGAATATTGGTGCTCATTTTGTTGTTTTCCCGCTTTCATCATTAATTAAAAATGCTTTTTCCTCTGTGCAAGTCGTTATTATTAATGTGATTTTAACCGTGATTGTGGCGTATGGAGCGGCTTATTTGACAGGTGTCCCTTGGGCTACATTAGTACTGGCTTGGGCGCCGGGAAGTATGGAAGCGATGACATTTGCGGCGATAACCATGAATGTGGATGCGGCTTTTGTTATGTCGAATCATATTTTTCGAATGCTAATTATTCAAAGTATTCCATCAGTTGTTTTGTATTGGAACGAATATAGACAGAAGAAAAATAATTAGCATAAAGAAAGGTAAAAAAATCTTTTGATAACCTCTCTATCAGTCATTTTATATCTCGACGGTATTTAAAGAGGTTATCCCGCTTTATTTATCCAATAGTGAGTTAACACAAGTATTAATAATTTAATAAACTTAGCGATTTATTGGCTAATAGCTGACATTTTTTACTGTGTGTTACTTTAATGCCTTTTAAATCATTGTAACTATCTTCATTCAATTGACTCATTGGCAACGTCGAGTAATTACTGACATCCCATTGTTGTGAGCGAGAAAAGACCATTAACGCTCTTTCAATTTTGGGTTTTGATATCTGCTCATAACCACAATCTTTATTTAGGAAAAAGTAGATGGCGGTTAAATCTGCCAAGTCTTCTGCTTGCGTGTAGGTTAACGCTTTTGCACTCGAAGAAAAGAGCATAGTAAAAGAAAGCGCTAGTGTGCAGAACAAGGCGAACATTTTTTTCATTAGGTGTGCGTTCCTCAGTGTGATGATTTCGCAAGTTTTGTTATTTGATTTAATAAAGTTAAAAGTTTTGCAAAGACCTGATGTTTTGTTGGGTTTTAAATTGACCTTCCAGTAAGGGGAAACTTTAGCATTGGTAATAGTTTACAAATATTCTTAATACATTTTATTTCAATAGATAAAAAAATAACTCATTTTTATTCAAAGGAATACATTATGCAACGTCGAGATTTTTTAAAATTAGGCGCCACATTAAGTGCTGTCACACTATTACCGAGCTGGAGTCGTTTTGCGTTTGCCCAAAGTAACACGCCCTCATTGGCGATTCCACCTCAAATTATCCCAGACGCTCAACAAAAGATTGTTCTTAATATTCAACAAGGTGTTTCTCAATTTATTCCTACGGCAAGCACAACCACATGGGGTTATAACGGCAGTTTATTAGGCCCTGCACTAAAGCTGAAACGGGGCCAACCCGTCACCATTAATATCAATAACCAATTACCAGAAACAACAACTGTTCACTGGCATGGACTTGAAATTAGTGGTGAAGAAGACGGCGGCCCACAAGCCATGATTGAACCAGGAAAATCGCGTACTGTTACTTTTACACCAAATCAAGCTGAATCAACGTGCTGGTTCCATCCTCATACCCATGGTGTTACTGGTCAACAAGTCGCAATGGGATTAGGCGGACTAGTGATTATTGAAGATGATGAAACAGCAAACCGTAAATTGCCTAATCGCTGGGGCGTTGATGACTTACCCGTTATTTTGCAAGATAAACGTTTAGACAGTGAAGGACAAATTGATTATCAACTTGATGTAATGAGTGCCGCGATTGGTTGGTTTGGTGACATGATGTTAACCAACGGTGCTATTCAACCACAACATATTGTGCCAAAAGGCTGGATCAGATTACGCTTCTTAAATGGTTGTAATGCGCGAAGTTTAAACCTTGCCACAAGTGATGGCAGACCCATGTATGTGATTGCCAGTGATGGTGGATTATTAGCAGAACCCGTAAAAGTAACAGAACTCCCTATTTTAATGGGGGAGCGCTTTGAAGTTTTAGTCGATACGTCTGATGGGCGTGATTTTGATATTGTCACTTTGCCTGTACGTCAAATGGGTATGGTGTTAGCACCATTTGATAATGTACTCCCTGTGTTGCGTTTATTACCGTCAGCAGAAAAAGCACAAGGTACTTTACCTGATCAATTAGCATTAATTCCGGCATTACCAACACTCAGTAATATTTCAACGCGGACATTACATTTACGTATGGATATGCGTTTAGATATGCAAGGTATGATGCTATTAACAGAACGTTATGGTGATAAAGCATTAGCGGGTATTCATCATGGGATGAGTCATATGCGCCAAGGTAACGGTAATGGCATGATGGGCGGTGGGATGAATTGCGGTCATGGAAATGGTGATTTAGATATCTATAATGCTAATAGTATCAATGGTATTCCATTCTCAATGACAGAACCTGCATTTGATGTGAAGCAAGGTGTTTATGAAAAATGGGTTGTATCCGGTCGTGGCGATATGATGCTACATCCATTCCATGTACATGGTACACAGTTCCGTATTCTATCTGAAAACGGTCGAACACCAGAGAAACATCGCCAAGGTTGGAAGGATATCGTGAAAGTTGAAGGACAATTTAGCGAAATTCTTGTGAAATTTGACCATTTAGCGACAAAAGCGCACCCATTTATGGCACACTGTCATTTATTAGAACATGAAGATACTGGAATGATGGCGGGTTTTACCGTTAGTAAATAATCAATCACTATAAAAACCATCAATATCAGTAAGATAAATTGATAAAGGGCACAGGATTAATATTTTGTGCCTTTATTTTCATTAAATCAGATCATCGCATGATGAGGGAAGTTCTGGTACAATCGTTTGCTTTCCCCGTTAACCCAATCGAAATTAATCATGAAACATATTGTTGATGTCATGATCTCTGAAGAAGAGATCAAACAGCGTATTGCTGAGCTAGGTCGTGAAATCACAGAACATTACCGCCCACGCCAAGGTCAACATGATCTTGTCTTAATCGGCTTGTTAAAAGGTTCTTTTATTTTTATGGCAGATTTATGCCGTGAAATTGACGTGAACCATGAAGTCGATTTTATGACTGTATCAAGTTACGGTAATGGTATGACGTCAACACGTGACGTTAAAATCATTAAAGATCTCGATGAAGATATCCGTGGTAAAGATGTTCTGATTGTTGAAGATATCATTGACTCAGGTAATACCTTAAATCGTGTTAAAGAGATTTTAAGCTTACGTGAGCCAGCTTCTATTTCTATCTGTACTTTATTGGATAAACCCTCTCGCCGTGAAGTTGATGTTCCTGTTGAGTGGATTGGTTATTCCATCGAAGATAAATTTGTTATTGGTTACGGCATCGATTACGCACAGCGTTATCGTCACCTGCCTTATATTGGGCATGTAACGTTATTAGATGAGTAATATATCTAGTTATCATAGAAGCCAAAAACCCGCTATTTAAGCGGGTTTTTGTTCTTTAACAGCAGGTGTGTTATTAACGTGGATGACTCAATTTAGCCATCGCTTGACGATAAGAAAGTTCAAGTTTTTCACGACTATCTGAAGTAACATCAAGAACGTGTAGCTCACCATTATTTAAACCGTAAACCCAACCGTGGATCATCACTTTTTGCCCACGTTTCCATGCTGCTTGCATAATCGTTGAGTGGCCGAGATTGTACACTTGCTCGATAACGTTTAGTTCACAAAGTCGGTTTAATCTATCTTGTGGTGCAAGTTCACCTAACATTGAACTGTGTTTGTACCAGATATCGCGGATATGCAGTAACCAGTTATTGATAAGTCCTAATTCGGTGCCTTCAATAGCTGCTTCAATACCACCACAACCATAGTGACCACAGACAATAATGTGTTCAACTTGTAATACATCAACAGCATACTGGATCACAGAAAGACAATTTAAGTCAGTGTGGATAACTAAGTTCGCCACATTACGGTGAACAAATAAGTCCCCCGGTGCCGCGTTGATTAATTTTTCTGCTGGAACGCGGCTGTCGGAGCAACCAATCCATAAAAAGTGAGGTTTTTGGCCTTTGCAGAGATCTTTAAAAAACTGAGGATTTTCTTCAGTAACAGATTCTGACCATTGCTTGTTATTGGCTAACAGCTCTTCAATCTTTCTCATCATGATGTGACTGCCTGTAAATTCGGTTTCCCACCATTTGCGCTGACAGTACGCCAACACGAAATAGCTCTTGTGTTAATGTTGGATGCGAGAGATCCATTAAGAAAGGGTATTTTTATACCATTACTTTTGAATTTATCAGAAGGCTTTTTAAAGCCAAGTGACAGATAATTGCTTGTAATTTTTCGCTTTCAAATAAGATAGAACTTTTTATAGCATTTGTTTAATGAATTTATCAATACATTCTTTGATGTAAATCAAATATGTAAAAAGATAACTATTTGTTAAATCTAATATTGTATTATTCAAAAATAGACGCTGATAAATGTTATATAAATAAAATTAATGATTATGATTGTTGGTTTTATTTTTACACTGAAAGCGAGAATGATAAAAAATAAAAGACATTATTGATTGAAGGTGATAAATGGTTAGATGATATTCATCAGTAAACTTGAGAAATAAAGGCAATAATTTTATTGGTATCAATTAGGCTAAATGATTGCACTAAGGGATAAAATGATTAAGGCATCAGAATATTGGTAAGAAATAAAAGAATCTTACAGCTTGATGGCTAATTTACTTTCTCTTTATCTTTTATTTTTTATTCCTGTAATAGTTAAAAAATATTTATTTATTCGTTTGTGTCATAAGTCCTAAAACGGTTTATTTGCCACGGAATATTCTCTAGAATACCTTATTCCATTCTGTTCTTTGAACTAAGCTTATTTTCTGATTTCAGCTCAGTCAATGCTGAATAATGCAGTTGATAAAAGGTAATTCCCACTTATGACGTATGCATTGGAGTTAACGGAGTTAACGAAAACTTATCACAATGGCGTAAAAGCGCTAAAAGGAATTAATCTCACCGTTGAGGCTGGCGATTTTTATGCTTTATTAGGTCCTAATGGCGCTGGTAAATCGACCACGATTGGTATTATCAGCTCTTTAGTTAATAAGAGTAGCGGTAAAGTCAAAGTATTTGGTTATGACACCGATACCGATATGGTTAATGCAAAACGTCAATTAGGATTAGTGCCACAAGAATTTAATTTCAACCCTTTTGAAACCGTATTGCAAATTGTACTCAATCAAGCTGGTTATTATGGTGTTCCTCGTAAGTTAGCATTAGAACGTGCCGAAATTTATTTAACCCAATTAGATTTATGGGAAAAACGTGACGATAGAGCGCGCTTTTTATCTGGGGGAATGAAACGCCGTTTAATGATTGCTCGTGCATTAATGCATCAGCCGAAATTACTTATTCTTGATGAACCAACAGCAGGTGTTGATATTGAATTACGTCGCTCAATGTGGACGTTTTTAAAACAATTAAATGCTGAAGGTACAACCATTATTCTAACCACACACTATTTGGAAGAAGCCGAAATGTTGTGTCGGAATATTGGTATTATTCAACGTGGTGAACTGGTTGAAAATACCAGTATGAAAGGGCTATTAAGTAAATTGGAGTCTGAAACCTTTATTTTAGATTTAGCACCCAAAAGCCCTCTACCTGAATTACAAAATTATCAATATCGCTTGGTTGATACATCAACATTAGAAGTTGATGTTAAAAGAGAGCAAGGACTAAATAGTGTGTTTGCTCAACTTAATGCACAAGGCATTCAGGTGTTAAGTATGAGAAATAAAGCCAACCGACTTGAAGAATTATTTGTTCACTTAGTTAATGAAGAACATACAGTAGAAGGAGAGGGGGAATGATTCAGCTGTATTGGGTAGCCCTCAAAACAATTTGGATTAAAGAAGTTACCCGATTTGGTCGTATTTGGGTACAAACATTAATTCCACCAGTGATAACTATGTCTCTCTATTTCGTTATTTTCGGTAACCTGATTGGTAAACGAATTGGCGATATGGGCGGTGTCGATTATATGCAGTTTATTGTTCCTGGCCTGATTATGATGGCAGTAATAACAAACTCTTATGCTAATGTTTCCTCTTCTTTTTTTGGTGCTAAATTTCAACGTAGTATAGAAGAATTATTAGTCTCACCTGTTCCAACACATGTTGTTATTGCAGGGTTTGTTGGCGGTGGTATCGCTCGTGGTATTTGCGTTGGTATTTTAGTGACTTTAGTTTCACTATTTTTTGTGCCTCTGGAAATACATTCTTGGACAATGGTCGTGGTGACATTACTGATGACCTCAATTGTGTTTTCTCTCGCCGGATTATTAAATGCGATTTTTGCGAAAACCTTTGATGATATCAGTATTATCCCAACCTTTGTTTTAACGCCATTAACCTATTTAGGTGGCGTGTTTTATTCACTGTCACTCTTACCTGAATTTTGGCAAGGTGTGTCTAAATTAAACCCTATTGTGTACATGATCAGCGGCTTCCGTTACGGTTTTCTGGGGATTACGGATGTCTCTTTAACGGTAACTATTAGTGTTCTGTGCCTTTTCATTGCTGTGTTTTACGTTATTGCATGGTATTTAATTGAAAAAGGTCGCGGTTTAAGAAGCTAATCAAAAAACTAAAGAGAAAGTGATAAAAGTTTAAATCGGTATCTTAATTAGAGATACCGGTTTTTTTTAACTGTTTTTTTAGCGTAAATGTTAATTTTTCTTTAAATTTTCGCCAAGGTATTAACAAAATGATTTTTCTTGTTTAGTATACTAAACACTTTGATAGGGGATAAAAAGGATATGTAATGACAACGGCAAGCCAAATAAGTAAAAAACCTGAGGCAATCTCTCGTAATAAGCTTTTATGTATTGCAGGCATGGGATGGACTTTTGATGCAATGGATGTGGGATTACTCGCATTCTTACTCACGGCATTAAAAGAAGATTGGGGATTAACGGCATCACAATTGGGTTGGATTGGTAGTATAAATTCAATTGGAATGGCTGTTGGTGCATTTGTATTTGGCATTATGGCGGATAGAAAAGGGCGAAAACCTGTTTTTATCTTTACTTTGTTGCTGTTTAGCTTGGGATGTGGATTAACAGCATTAGCCAGCTCTTTGATGGTGGTGCTTGTTTTACGCTTTTTTATTGGCATGGGATTAGGTGGGGAATTACCTGTTGCTTCCACACTTGTTAGTGAAAGTGTAGAAACCCATGAACGAGGGCGCATTGTTGTTTTATTAGAGAGTTTTTGGGCTGTCGGTTGGCTAATCGCGGCTTTGATTGCTTATTTTATTATTCCCGATTATGGTTGGCGTATGGCTATGCTATTAAGCGCCTTACCTGCGGTATATGCTCTCTATTTACGTTCAAAATTACCTGAACCTACCTCATCGCATATTTTACAGAGAAAAACACGTTTATCGATTCGTCAATCAATGGCATTAATTTGGTCGCCGCAATATCGTCGCTCAACGTTAATGTTGTGGATCTTATGGTTCTGTGTGGTTTTCTCTTATTACGGCATTTTCTTGTGGTTACCAAGTGTTGCCATGTTAAAAGGCTTTAGTTTAATTAAGAGCTTTCAATATGTACTTATTATGACATTAGCGCAGTTGCCTGGTTATTTTACGGCAGCTTGGTTAATTGAGCGTTATGGGCGAAAATTTGTGTTAGTTACTTATTTAGCGGGAACTGCCATTAGCGCATATTATTTTAGTGTAGCGGATACCACAACAACGCTACTTATTTTTGGCATGTTGCTGTCATTCTTTAATTTGGGGGCTTGGGGGGCTTTATATGCTTATACGCCAGAACAATACCCAGATGGAATTCGAACAACTGGTGCCGGAACAGCAACCGCAATAGGACGTATTGGTGGAATATTAGGGCCTTTAATGGTCGGATACTTAGTCCAATATCAATTTGAAATAAGCTCTATATTCCTTATTTTCAGTTTTTCAATTGTTATTGGAATATTAGCGGTGATGTTATTGGGTAAAGAGACAAAGAATAAGCCGCTTAACTCAATTTAATCACACTTTATGTGACTAAAAATACAGAAATCCTCTTACTTGTAATATGATAGCGATTAAGAATTTTATGAAGAAAGGGGATAAAAGATGTCTCATTATGATGAAGTGGTTAAACAGGTGGATGATGCTATTGCGACAACCAGTATTGAAACCATGAATGAACTTTTAGTGGAATTAGGTAAAGATAAAACGATTGAATTTCCACTACGTTATGAGCAACAAGAGCGTTTACGCACAGCTATTTTCCATCACGGTGAAAAACATCATTAATCGGATTCTTGTTAAGAAATAAGAATTAAAAAAGCGTTTTTACCGGTTTATTAAAACGGTGTAAACGCTTTTTTCTTTTTACTGCATTGTATCATGCGGATCAAAAAGTCTTTTTACCTTCAAGTACCGCAATTCTATTTTCAATGGATGGATGTGTTGAGAAAAATGAGTCTCCTTTATTAAAAATAAAGGCCGCTTTACGATAAGCACGTCCCGTTGAACCATCTTCAAAATTTTCAGCATCATGCTGTGCTGAAATTTTTTTTAATGCGTTGATCATCGCTTGGTTATCTTGGGTTAAATCAACCGCGGTAGCATCTGCCATATATTCGCGAGTACGGGATAAATAGAAATAGAGCACCTGTGTAATGATTGGCAAAACCAAGTTTAATACAATTAAGATTAATCGCGCTTTGCTTGCAGCATCATTACTTTTACCACCACGGTTACCAGAGGCAATATATAAGCGACTACCAAAGATATTTGTTACCGTCAAAATAACGTTAGCTAATATGCCAACATATAACGTCAGTCGTGAATCACCATGAATAATATGCCCTGTTTCATGGGCTAATACAGCTTGTACTTCTTGGCGATTAAGACGATTTAATAAGCCTGTTGTTACACCAATAAAGGCATTTTTCTCAGACCAACCGGCGGCAAAGGCATTCGCTTCTGGTGTATCAAGAAGATAGAGTTTAGGAATGTAGCCAAGAGTTGCACTTAAGCTAAGCTCTTCAACAATATTAAGGAGTTGGCGTTCTTGTGCATTTAATGTTTCATCTGGGCTAATTAATCTTGCATTCATTCCTGTTAGCATAATTTTATGCCCCTTAAAATGAATAAAGATAAGCAATAAAACCGAGATAGCGAGAATAATTAATGTCGCAATGGGAAGAGATTGAAACGTCAGAAATGCCAACATATTATCAGTAATATCTAAATAAGGGTTGGCGCCAATAGCTGTATCCACCAGCAAACCAATCATCAGCATTAAGAGTAAATATGTTGCTATAACAAAACGAGTTCGAATAGCATTTTTTCGTAGAACATTTCTGAAATCCATTGGTGACTCCAAACAGCACGGTTAAGTGCTGTTCTTATCAAACTAGAAGTAATAAATACCTTTTATTACTATAAAATTAATCAAAATTAATGCGGCGCGCTTCTTCCGTTTTAATGGTTCCTTCATCAAGGCGCCAGTACTCTTTATCAATAACTAAGCTTGGGAAAATCTTGACAATAAACACCGCAGGAATAGAAGCAATAAAAGCGCGATATTGTTCTAAAGTACGGTTATAACCGCGTTTTGCAAAAGAGAGTTTATTTTCTGTTGAAACAATCTCTTCTTGTAAATTTGCCATAATAGTGTCGGATTTTAATTCAGGATAATTTTCAACTGCAACATTAATGGCGCCACTTGAGACAATTTTTGATAATTCATCTTCCGCCGCTTTGGCTTCTTTAGTATTTGCGCTCTGAACTTGTGTTCTTAATTCAGTGATTTTAGTAAATACTTCAGACTCATGGCTAAGGTATTTTTTAACGGTGGCTAATAAACTATCAAATACTTTGCCTCGACGATCTAATTGCACTGAAATTTCGGTTTCGCTTGAGATAACCGCTTCTCGCATAGAGATAATACGGTTGTAATAATAAAAAATAAGACCCAATAACGCGATGGTAATAATTAATCCAGTCATGCGAAGCGCTCTCTTATCTAGTCGTAAACAGGGAATTGTGCTCAATCATTAATGTTAATTTTGCCTATTATTGATAAAGATAGCTAGATGATTATTTCATCAAAAATAAAAAGAGTGCTGATAAAGTAAAATCAATAATATTGAGTGAGATAAAAAATACCCCGAATAAATTCGGGGCAAAATTAAAGGTAATGCTAGGGTAAATAAAAAATATCAAGTGAAACATAAGGGATGAATCTGAGTTAACTAATTGTGTTAACGAGACTATTTAACTCAGAGGTAAAATATTTAGAACCAAGGTGCTTGTGCCATTACATTGCCATAGAACAACATTCTTCCTGTGATCTCGCCACTAAAGAGGATCAAAATAGAGATGATAGAGAGCGAAGTTTTGGTAAATGACGTGCTGTGAGACAACGTAGCAATGCAGATACCAATAATCAGGCTCGCAATCACTTGCCACCATAATAATAGGCTTGCAACATCTGCACCGGGCACTTGTGTTCTCATAACCAAACCAACGAGAACTAAGAATGCACCAACTAAAGTTCCTACTTTTAATAAGTTACTAATGATTTTACCTTGTAAACGTAACCAAGGGATCATCGAGCCAAAACCAAGCAATAACGCTGTGCCAATAAAGCTAATTTGTGTTGCTGGTGTATGCCAAAGAGGATGAGCCTGCATTTGGTAATAGATTTGTGCTGTAATCAAAATAACAGGCAAACCAATAACGCCACAAAACAGCCCAAACAGACTATTACGGCGAATAGCATGAGGTTGTACCCAACTGGCAAGCGCCCATAATGAAATTAAACCATTTAGCATTACAAAGGCAATTGCTTCGCGACTTAACCAAGAATGCGCAATACCTAATACAGAACGATAAGCACCGAGCGGATCACCTAAGTGTCCCATCGACATTGATGAACCCACAACTTCGATAAGCCAAATTAGTGCAATGGTTGTTCGTAATGTTTTGGTACTTAACATTGCAGCGTTTTGAGTTTGGTTTTGCCATTGATACAGTGAAAGTGCTAATACCGCACCAATGCCCCATTGACTCATCACTGTAAACAGGACTAACGGCAGTTGATAATCATGCATGATTAATCCTCCATACCAATAATGACAATATTAGGATGACTGATGGTGTGATCAGGAACCCCATAGCGTTTTTCTAATAAAGCCCAATTTGTCGTGTGTTTTTTACGGAGATCTTCAATTTCACCAAACTCAATAGCGCCAGTAGGGCAAGATTCAACACAACGGGGTTTTAGGCCTTCATCAAGTCTATCCGCACACATATTGCATTTACTGGTTTTTCCTTCTACTGGATCGTAAACCGGAGCGTTATAAGGGCACGCCATGATGCACATTTGACAACCGATACATTTGTCATGATCTTGCACAACAATGCCGTCTTCACGTTTAGTATAAGTGTCAGCAGGGCAAACTTTTAGACACTGTGGATCGTCACAATGGTTACAAGACATGGTAATAAAAGCTTGTGCATTGGGTTGGTCTTCGTTGAATTCACGAACTCGACGCCACAATACACCTGAAGGCGTGGCGTTTTCGGATTTACAGGCCATCGAGCAGGTGCGGCAACCATAGCAATCTTTGGTATTTATTAAAAAACCATACTGTTTCTTCGCCATGATCATGCCTCCCGTCTTACGTTAACTAAGGTGCTATTACAGCAATGACCGTTACCTAAAGGTTCAACGTGATCATTGGTAACATGACTACTGCTTCCGCCTTGTTGTTCCCACCATCCATTATCTAATGAAACGACTCCTTGCTTAATATGCGTGGTCACAACGGCAATCGCACGGTGCTCTCCTCGATCATTAAATGCAATAGCCCATTCACCGTCTTTAATTCCTCTGGCTAAGGCATCATTAGGATGGATAAGGATATTAGGTTGATTACGCTGTACTTCTAAGATCCACTCATTCATACCATGGCTAGAGTGAACACTACGAGCGAGTTTGCGTTGCACTGCCATTAATGGGTATTTTTTAGCAAGTTCAGGTGAGCCTTTTGTCGATTCTTTTACGGGATAATAGGTGACAACAGGAGAGAAGTTTTTATTCTGCCACTCTTCAATAAAGAAGTGTGCTTTTTTTGTTGAAGTACGGAAAATGCCATCTTTAAAGGGGATCCAGTCGCCTTCAACTGGACGTACTGGGCCCTTTTCTAACATGTCACGCGTAATGCCGGAGCCTTTAAGACAAGCATCAATATAGTGTTCAATTGGTTGGTTAAACACGTCACCAAAACCAAAACGTTCAGCAAGACGAGCAAAGATCCAATAATCAGGTTTTGCTTCTCCTGGTGGTTCAACCGCTTTTTCCATTAATTGTACATATTGACTACGAACCCCTGCCATTAAACTGGTATCTTCAAAAATAGTGGTAACAGGGAGTACAAGATCGGCATAAAGTGCTGTGGATGACATCAAGTTATCAGCGACAACGACGAAAGGCACTTTTTTCAGTGCATTACGCACCATATTCGTATTAGGAAGTTGTGTCATCACGCCCATTGTCATGATCCACCAAAAGTTAATTGGGTGTGGTCTTTCATTGACAATCCAATCACCCACTTTTGCAACGGGGATAGGTTTGATGGGTTTTGCATTAGGTGCTGGTGGAATAATCGGGCTAAATTTTGCCATTTGACGAGCGCCACCCGCATCACAAATTCCAGCGCCTTTTTTACCGATATTGCCAGTTAATAATGCAAGATAAAATTGGCTAGCAGCAACATAAGCACCAAATTCAGTGCGTTGAGCGCCTGACATATTTTGTACAATCATCGCCGGTTTGGTGGTGGCATAATCACGCGCTAAACGGATAATAGTTTCTTTTGGGATATCCGTTTCTTGGCTGGTTTTTTCGACAGTCCAAGGTTGTGCTTGTTGGTAAATTTGCTCAAAGACAGTCACAATTTGCTCAAAGACAGTCACATAATCAGCATTAGCAGGTAGTTCATCATGAGTTAACGCAGGAACAATGTTGGGTGTCTCATGGTGAACAAGCTGCTGGCTTAACGTATCAAAAACGAGATAACTATCTTTATCATCATCAGATTGACGTAATAGTTTTTGTTGTGGGTTAACAAGGTAAACGGCACCAGTATGCGCACGCAAAAAAGGCTTATCAGTGAGATTTTCTTCAATGATAATTTTGATCATACCTAACGCAAGTGCCGTATCAGTTCCGGGAACGATAGGGATCCACTCATCGGCTTTAGCTGCAGTTTCATTAAAGCGAGGATCAATAACCACCATTCTGGCGCCATTTCTGCGAGCTTGGTTGTAGTTTTTAAAATACGCTTGCATAGTAACTGCGGGGTTATTTCCCCAGCAAAGAATATAGCGACTATCCTTTACTGTATCGCGAGTATCTGCATAACGTAGACCCACCATTGGGATCATTGCCGCGGTTACCGCAGAGCAACAAAGAGAGCCAGCTTGTTTTGTTGAACCGCCTAAGTAATCGAAAAAGGCTTTACCCATATCATTTTTAATTGAGTCCATATTGCCCGCATGAGTGGAAATAAATAATCCCTCATTACCAAACTTATCAATGGTTTCTCTAATATTCTTTTCAATGAGATCTAACGCTTCATCCCAACTAATAGGTTTGAACTCCGCTTTTCCTTTTTCACCCACACGCAATAAAGGTGTGGTTAAACGATCTTTATGGTATACCCACTTAGTTCGACTCATACCTCGTAAACAGCATTTCACATTAAAGCCTTCAGTGGCTTCAATTTTGATAAGTTGCCCCTTATGTGTAAAAGCTGTTAGGTTACAGTGCAAACATTCCATCGCACAGGTTGAACGAAAGGTTTTATATTCGGATAATTTTATCCGTGGTTTTTGGTTAAATATGGGTTTATTTTCATTAACTAGACTGAACGCGTTAGGAGAAAGGGCTGCTACGCCAATGGCACCCATTCCTTTTAACAACGTTCTTCTATTTAATTCCCACTTTTGATTTTTAGACATAGACATTCTCACGCACAAGAAAAGTTAACTATATATAAACTCAATTCATATATAGTTAACATTGAGGTAGATCATCTAAAAATAGACAAAGAAAATAATCGACAGAAAATGGCTAAAAAGTCATATTAAAAATGAGGTTTTAGTGAAATAAACTAGTAAAAATGACAAAAAAAGAATAATGGGATATCGTCATAAAATAAAGTAAATAACGGATAGGTGTGGGAAAAATAAATGCAGAATTCTCAAGGAGTTAACTCGGTTGATATCGCTATTACCATTCTTGAATTTATTGCTTCGAATGGAGGTATTGCCCGATCGTCAGATATTGCAAAAGCCTGTTCGCTTTCAAAAAGTCGCTTACATAAGTATTTAGTCTCACTTTGTCGCTCAGAAATGTTGTATCAAGAGAGTGGCGGAAGTCAGTATTGCTTGGGGAGTAAAATTCTTTTATTAGCTCAGGCGACACCAAAACCGCAATCCATTATAGATGAAATTAATCAATTATTATGTGAGTTTAGAGATGAACATAATATGTCCACAGGATTGGTGATTGCACAAGGTAACCAGCTTTTTTTAACACGATATAATCGTAGTTTTAAACATGTGGATATCGATTTTTTACCAGATACGCCGGTTCCTCATAAAGTCAGTGCCGCGGGGGCTGTTTTTGCCACCTTTAGTGATTTACTGATTGAAGCAGAGTTATCACAAAAGCAGCGAAATGCTATTCGCCAACAAGGTTTTGCTATTCGTCATGAGCCAGCAGAAGGCATTCCTGGCGCACAATCTATTTCATGCCCTGTACTGAATAAAAAAGGGGAAATGGTGGCGGCTGCATTGACGATGGGATTTATTGAACCTGAAAGGCAAATGGAGTTAGGTGATGCATTAAAAGCAAAAATGGCGCATTTCTGCCGTTAATTTGCTAAAAAACTTATTTAGGCACTTTGGCATTCAATGCCAAGTGCCTAAAATCGAGTGTTGATTAATCGAATAGTCCTTTTGCTAGAATGTCACCTTCTTGAGATATACCGGGTAACACGAAGTAATAACCACCACCGAAAGGTTTGATATAGCGCTCTAATGGTTCACCGTCTAAGCGTTTTTGGGTATCAATAAAGCCTTTTTTAAGGTTATTTTGAAATGAGATAAAAATAAGTCCCATATCTAGTTGGCCTGAAGGTGTTAAACCTAATGAATAGCTGTAACTGCGTCGGCGTAGTTTTGCACTGTAACGCTCTGGATTTCTTGGTTCGGCTCTTCGCATATGAGAATCAAACAGCACTCGGTCGCCATGGGGATCTTTTTCAAACTGTGGATCGTACATCTCTTGCTTCATACCTATTGGGGCACCCGTTGATCGATGACGACCAAAGTTATTCTCTTGATCTTCAAGCGGTGTTCTATCCCAAAATTCCAATGCAAACCGAATAAGACGCACTGCTTGATAGCTTCCGCCTAAACACCATTGGGGCTCTTTTTGTTCTTCCGTGATCCAGACTAGCGAGTCCATCAGGCTATTATCAGATGAAGGTGCGTTGCCTGAACCATCTTTAAAACCAAAAAGGTTAATCGGTGTTTGGTGATTATCAATATCGCGAGCAGGAAGAAAGCCATCAATTTTCCATACCGCATAAACTTGACCAGAAAGATATTTTAAAATATCTCTTAACGCATAAATGACGCTTTCTTGGCTATTAGCACAAAACTGGAGTAGAACATCGCCACCACACCATTTTGGATCTAATCGGTCATTAGGAAAGGGTTTCATAGGCTCTAAGCGTTTGGGTTTTTTAGGCTGGAAACCAAAACGATTATCAAAAAAGCTATCACCTAACGCGACAGTGACGGTTAATTCATCGGGGTATAATTGTGTTCCTAAAATACCTGATTCAGCAGGAGGAAGATGTGGGTTTGCTCTCTGCTCTAGTTCACGAGGTTGTGTTAAAAACGCAATTCGTTGTGTCAGAGTTGCGAATATTTTTTTCACTTCATCAACAGTAGTGACTGTTAGATTAAGAGCAATAAATGAGGCGTGTTTTTGTTCTTGAGTAATAACTCCTGCTTGGTGTTTACCTAAATAAGCAATCGCACGTTGATAACGGGGCACAGATGAAGCACATTGTTTTTGTTGTGCATTAACCCCTATACTGGCGAGTAATAAGCTCCCACCTAACCACTTTAACGTTGTACGTTTATCGAGGTTCACAGGACTTTTTAATAATGGTTTAAAGAGAGTTTTATTTTTCATCACTTGCTTCTTTATAGTGATAGTAAACATCAATATCGAGGGTGGCACGTAAGTTTGCCACTTGCTCTGCTAATTGTGTTACTTGAGAGAAAAGCCAGCTTTTTTCTGTTTCAGGAACGGCACTTAAAGGTTGGAATAAACCTTCATCACGCTGATATTTTAAAAGCAGAGCACCAATATCGTCATATTGTTTGATAAGCCGTTGATATTCAGTAGGGGGAATATGATTAGATAAGATCGCTACGATTAAGCGTGATCCAGATAAATTGGCATAAGCATCACCCAGATCGCTGTTTGAATATTGATTTTCAATACCCGCAAGTTTGTCAATTAAAATCAATTCTAAGCTATCACCCGCCGATTGGACTAATTTGGGAATGGGGATATCTTCAATAGCTAAACGTTTTTTTAGATCACTAATACCTCTTAATAGCACTTTTGCGGACTCTGTCGCTTTTTGCGTATCTTTTAATTTAAAGAGTTGATATTCAACTAAATGAAACCCTGAAAAACGAGGTGAGTTTTCTCTTTCAAGAAAGAAATCAGCTCGGTTATTTAATAAACGTTCGCTTGATCCAAAAAGCGCAATAATAGGGCGAATAACTTCATAGTGATAATGTGCTTGTTGATAAGCATTTTGAGCATTCATAAGCTGATTTTTTTCACTATATTCGATTAATTTATCGAGTGATTTTTCAACTAGCGTTAATTGCTCAACGGCCTTTTCTCGGTACTTTAAAATATCAGTTTTAAATTTTTCAGGGGTAGGAATATCCCCTTTGGCAATAACGATAGTCTCGCTATCTTGAATAATACCTTGAATAATTTTCTCGGCATAAACGGGAAAAGAAAATAACAAGATAAATAGAGAAGCTATGATATTTTTACTTTTCGATTTTGCATTATTTAGCATGGCGAGCACCTCGCTTAAATAACAGTGCAACAACCACCCAAAACACAATAAATGTCACCACGCTTAAACCTATGGGTTGAGAGCGATAAGCAAAAAACGAGACCAAAAAATTACCAAAGACACTGGAATCATCCAGAATATGGCTAATATCCCAAAGTGGGTAAATAAAGAAATCAGGTAATTCGAAATCTATTTCAATGAGTAAATTTACAATTTCTTCTACGGCTTTTAAGAGCAAAGAAACGGCAAGGAATAGCAGTAAAAATCCTGTTACGGTAAAGAAATAGCGCCATGAAATAACTTTTGATGTCAGTAAAAATAGCCATAGAGTGAATGCTGCGACAAGTAAACCAATAAAGACTTCGATAAAGAAAGGCAGTGCTGTTTGTGTATTGAGAGCCATAATATGGCTAGAGAGGAAGACAACAACTTCACTGCCTTCTCTGGCAATTGCAATAGCAATAATCAGTAAAATACCCCATGCACTTTGTTGCTGTGTTTTTTGGGTGAGTTCATTTTCTATATTTGCTTTTAATGATTTTCCTTGCCCATTCATCCAATAAACCATCTGTACAATAAGTACACAAGCGATGATCTCCATTGCGATCATAAATAGAGATTGCCATATATCTTCGAGTGAGCTAAATACGCCATATATACTTAGCGCTAGAATAATGGCAAGA
The DNA here is from genome assembly GCF_003144445.1 of Proteus sp. TJ1640. Taxonomy (NCBI): domain Bacteria; kingdom Pseudomonadati; phylum Pseudomonadota; class Gammaproteobacteria; order Enterobacterales; family Morganellaceae; genus Proteus; species Proteus sp. TJ1640. Next base: position 98,624 of record NZ_PENY01000010.1, on the reverse strand, counting down.
AATAACCCAAATACCACGCCACCCCATAAATATTTCATACCTTGTTGTGGTGCAGGTGAACGTTTTATCCACGCATAAATAATGCCTACTACTAATAGCGCTTCAAAACTTTCTCGCCAAACAACAAACAGAACTTGTCCCATATTTACTCTGCCTTTTCAGTTGCAACAATTTCACCTTGAGGATGAGAAAGGTGAAAATCATCAAAGAAGGTGTAACGACCCGGTTTTAGCGGTGCGATGACAACGACAGAATTTGCGCCTGGTGCTAATACTTTTTCTTTACGCAACTGTGTACTTTCAAATTCAACAGGGCTGGTGCCTGTATTACGAATTTTTATTCTAATGGGGGTTTTAGCGGGTACTTCGAGCACTTGAGGAATAAGTTCACCATCTTTCATTTCTAATTCAACGGTGTATTTCTCTGCTGCCAAAACAGAGGATGTCACCATTAACAGTAGCAATAATGTGTATCTAGAGAGAATTTTGATCATCAGCGTTTCACTTAAAAAAAGAGAAAAAGGATAAATCCAAATGGTTGGATTTATCCGTTATCAAGCTAATTAGTAACTACCTTTACGGCCAGTACCGCTATAGGTGAAATCCCATGACACTTCAAAGGGTTCAAACCAAGGTGCAACACCCGTTTCTTTATCGATATGGCGACCAAAAACGATATCTTTGTTGTATGAAGGTGGGTAAATCTTATAGGTCACATTATATTGACCATTTCCATCCAGCTTCAGGTTTTCACCATAGTGAGGACCATCGTTGGCAACCATCGCCATAAATGTACCTTGCTGTTTTTTCGCAGGTGCATCGGATTTTGTTACGGTGTATTCAATGGTGAGGTACGGGATCCAATCGCCTTCAGCAAATCCATTCGGATTATCTTCTGTGGCATGAATATCGGCTTCTAAATGGATATCTGCCTTATCAGCAGCCAAGTGATTCATCGCATGATGGCCTTCTTCAACATCCATGGTGATAGGTTGGAGATAAACTCCTTGAATTTCCATACCATTTTTAATAATAGGATGACCAACTGGATATTCAACAGCTAAAGCGGACGCAGAAAGAAATGAGAAAGCAGTGAGAGAGAGTGCATAGCGATATTTCATGTTTAACCTCTATTATTGAATGATAATTGTTATTATTCTTGTTAAGGTTAGCATGATTTGTATTAGAAATAGGAGATAATTTATACGAAAAATATCGCTTAAGTTGGTCGGAAAGTGAGTAAAAATAGTGATAACATTTTCTTTTATAAAAGAAAAAAATTTGTTGTTTTGAAGGAAATATATAAATGGAATTAATCGCTTCAGATGATAATATCCCATAAAATCATTCAATTAAGAATGATATATGGAAATCCTATTTACCTTAATGAAATGATAAGACAGAAGATTTCCATACTAAGAATATTAAATTTGACTTTGAGCACTCCAAAACTGTTTGGACTGTGTCAGTGCCACAGCAGAAACTTGCTCTTCATTTGGCGGTAGGAAAAATGCAGGCGTGACTTTTAGCTCTTGTGCAATATGAAAGAGCATATCAACATCAATTTTACATAGCCCATTCTCATAACGTGAAAATTGTTGTTGGCTAATACCAACTCGTTCAGCGACAACCTTTGCTGATAAGCGAAGTTGCTGGCGTTGCTTACGAATTTTATGCCCAATAATTTGAGAAATGGGATAAATCTTTGACATTAGTGACCTCATTCTTCCTATCAACCACCAATAATATTCAATAATTCGAATATCAAGTTTCTGGGATGGATCTTCAAAGTAAACAAGCACTCCGGCTTGAATGAGTAAAATCCATTCTATAGTGTTATCGGTTAATGGGATGAATTATTTATACCCGTCAGGCTATAAGATGATATTAATTTTTATTAAACTATTTTGATATCCTTCCTTTTTCTAGCAGGATAATCGAGAAAATTTTGATAAACAGTGCTATATATTGCCTAAACGCCATTTTATTTATTATTTGTGCTCGCATTTATGATTAATAAAGAGTAAATAATGAGACTATAACAAAAAAGACAAAACCCTCTTTGACTGTGTTTATACTCGAAAATACCTTTTATGTATTTTTATAATGGGTTATTTTTGAGTTTTTTTTTATATCAGTAAGATTTCTTTTCTTAAACTCGTGTTAAATTTAAACGACTCTCTTCACTTTACTGACTTTTATAAAATTACATTCACATCTAATAGGCTACGGCGTTAAGATTGTTAACTATAATACTTAGGCAAGATTATAAGTGTTGCAGGGTAATTATTTATTTATCGTCAAGGTCGAGATTATGAATGTAAAAGATGTCATTCGTCATGAACCATTTGGAACATTACTAGGTTATGCGCCCGGTGGTGTCGCGATTTACTCTTCAGATTACAGCAGTATTGATAAAGAAGACTATGCTGCTAATGATTCATTCCGTAGTTATATTGGTAATGAATATATGGGGCACAAGTGGCAGTGTGTTGAGTTTGCTCGTCGTTTTCTTTATCTGCATTACGGTGCTGTATTTACTGATGTGGGAATGGCTTATGAGATCTTCTCATTGCGTTTTTTACGTAAAACCATAGACGATGATATATTACCATTACAAGCCTTTGAAAATGGTAGCAAACAACCTCCAGCTGTGGGCGCTTTGCTAATTTGGCACGAAGGTGGTGAGTTTAAAATAACAGGGCATGTTGCTGTTATTACTGAAGTGCTTGAAGATAAAGTTCGTATTGCGGAACAAAATGTTATCCACACTAAATTACCTATGGGGCAACAGTGGACTAGGGAATTACCGCTTAAAGTGACGGATAATGGCTACTTTATTCAAGATACCTTTGATAATACAACTCTATTAGGTTGGATGATCCAAACAGAGCCTAATGTTTATAGCCTTCCTCAACCTAAAATCATGCCTGAGCTGTTAAATATTCATGCTGCAAAGCTTGATAATAAAGGCCAATTCGATGGGAAGTGGCTAGATGAAAGCTCACCTCTGGAAAAAGCCTATGTTCTAGCTCAGCACGGTCATATTATCAATCAAGATAGCTATGAATATTTCACCATTTCAGAAAGTGCAGAGCAGGAGCTTATTCGCGCAAGTAATGAAATGCATTTGATGTATTTGCATGCAACTGAAAAAGTGTTGAAAGACGATAAGTTACTGCGTTTATTCGATATCCCTGAAGTGCTGTGGCCTCGTATTCGTTTGTCATGGCAAAACAGGCGCCATCAAATGATCACGGGACGATTAGATTTTTGTATGGATGAGCGAGGAGTCAAAGTTTATGAATATAATGCAGACTCAGCCTCTTGTCATACTGAAGCGGGCTTAATCATTGAGAAATGGGCGCAGAAAGGTGGAATTAAAGAGGGCTTTAACCCTGGAGAACGCTTACTTGATGCATTAGCGGATGCTTGGAAACACTGTGATGCAAAACCTTTTGTGCATATTCTTCAAGATGATGATAGTGAAGAAGATTATCACGCTCTCTTTATGCAACAATCACTGACTCAAGCGGGTTATCACAGTAAAATTCTACGTGGATTGGATGAGCTTCATTGGAATAGCCGTGGTCAATTGATTGATGCAGATAAGCGCATTGTTGAATGTGTATGGAAAACATGGGCTTGGGAAACGGCATTAGACCAACTAAGAGAAGAGAGTGAGCAACAAGCGCTGATCCCTATTCGTACAGGGCACCCTGAAGGTGAAGTTCGCTTGGTTGATGTACTTTTACGTCCTGAAATTACCGTTTTTGAGCCTCTTTGGACACTTATTCCAAGTAATAAAGCAATTTTACCTATCTTATGGCAATTGTTCCCTGATAACCGTTATTTATTAGATACTGATTTCACCGTAACACCTCGTCTTGCACAAAGTGGTTATGCAGTTAAACCGATAGCGGGTCGTTGTGGTAGTAACATTGGTTTAGTCGATCATAAAGAAAATGTGTTAGATGAAACTCATGGTCATTTTGATCACCAAGAAAATATTTACCAAGAATTATGGTGTTTACCAAAAGTAGCAAATCGTTATATCCAAGTTTGTACTTTCACCGTGGGTGGGCATTATGGCGGTTGTTGTTTACGTTCAGATCCAACGCTAGTGATTAAAAAAGAGAGTGATATTGAACCTTTAATTGTGATTGAAGATAAACACTTTTTAGCTAAATAAGATCATAGACGTTTAGAATTAAGAAATAATAAGCCCGCCTAATTGGCGGGTTTATTTTAAGAATAACTAGTACTCTTGGTGGGAAATAAAATGACACAAAAATTCAAACAGTTAGTGAGTTATTAGCATCGCTTTCAACGTTTGAATTTGATGAGTGGATTTATACGGAAATTGCAATAAGTTGTTGTGTTGTGAATATCATTTCTTTCATCGGATTTTCCTTGAAAAAATTACATATTTTCCTTGATTTGCTTTTTTAGCCACTGAATGAAAAGCTGTACTTTAGCATTATTCTTTTCATTTCGAGTGACAAGGTAATAACGCTGAGCACAAAAAAGCTCACTATTATCAAAAGGGATAATTAATTCTTTATTAGCCAGTTGTTTTTGCACTAAACGCTTTCTTCCCATTGCCACTCCTGAGTGGTTAACCGCAGCAATAACAGCAAGATCAGAGCGGTCAAAACAGATATTGCTACGATTAGGAAAAAGTGAAAGCCCCATATATTCACCCCAAGCTCGCCATTCATCGAAATCAGAATTATTGCTCCAAGCTTGCCTATCATGTAGCAAAGTACAATTAGAAAGATGATGAATATTGCCAATAAGCTCATGTTTTTTCGCATATTTAGGACTACATACAGGAATAATAGATTCTGAGATTAAATCTTCACAATAAAGGTTTTGCAGTTGCTTATCATCAAAATAGATTGCGAGATCAATACCATAACCTCGAAAGTTAATATCATCATTTCCTGTAAACAGGTTTAATTCAATAGATGGATAACGCTCAGTAAAATCTGAAATACGAGGAACTAGCCAACATTGGGCAATAGAAGGTCGAGAATAAACAGTGAGAACGCCTGAAACTTCTTGGTTATGAATATCTAAAATTTCTTGGTTAATATCTTCTAGCGTTTTTTTAAGTGCCCAATAAATTCGTTCACCTTCTTCTGTTAACTCTATTCGGCGATGAAAGCGGTTAAACAGCTTAATGCCCAGCTCTTCTTCTAATGTATTAATACGGTGGCTAATGGCGCTGGGAGTTAATGACAGTTCTTCTGCCGCTAAAGCGAATGAAAGGTGGCGACCTGTTGCTTCAAAAGTGTGAAGTCTTGCTAATTGATAACTGGATAATCGTTTATTTCTTAAAATCACGCTAGAAGATTCAAACATTCTTTTATTCTCGTTTTGTTATTAATAGTAACGCAAGTTAATAATCAAGCTAATGTTAAGATGAAAGGCCATGCTACTACTTATCAAAATGTAATTATTTGTGCTTTATATCACTTATTTGAATTAACTGAGTTCATCTTAGTGTGATTTTTCATCATTTGTAAGTGCTTAATGATTAATATTCAATATGAATAACAATAAATAAAATATTTGGGATGGATGTATGGACTCAACGTTATGGGTGCTGGGTACCCTTATAATTAGTATTTTGCTCATTGTTTTTACTATAATAAAATTTAAGTTTCATCCGTTTTTAGCCTTACTATTGGCAAGCTTCTTCGTGGGTACAGCAATGAAGATGAATCCTTTAGAAATGGTAAATGCGATTGAAAACGGCATTGGCGGTACGTTAGGATTTTTAGCAGCAATTATCGGTTTAGGAACCATTCTTGGTAAGATGATGGAAATATCAGGTGCCGCAGAACGCATCGGTATTACATTACAAAAATGTCGTTGGTTATCTCCAGACGTTATTATGGTATTAGTTGGTCTTATTTGTGGTATTACACTCTTTGTTGAAGTGGGTGTGGTATTACTTATTCCTCTTGCTTTCTCAATTGCGAAAAAAACAAATACTTCATTATTAAAATTAGCTATTCCATTATGTACAGCATTAATGGCTGTTCACTGTATTGTTCCTCCTCACCCTGCTGCACTATTCGTGACTAATGAATTAGGGGCAGATATGGGAACCGTTATTGTTGCGGGTCTTGCTGTTGGTTTAGTCGCATCTTTAGTGGGCGGGCCTTTATTCTTAAAAATGTTAGGCGAGCGCTTACCATTTAAAACTGTACCTGAAGAATTTTCTGACATGGAAATTCGTGAAGAAAAAGATTTACCTTCGCTCGGTGCCACTCTCTTTACCGTATTATTGCCAATTTTTCTGATGCTGATAAAAACAGCTGCAGAATTAAATATGACTAAAGGCACATCGGTTTATACCGCATTACAGTTTATTGGTAATCCAATTACTGCAATGTTTATTGCTGCCTTTGTTGCTTATTATGTATTAGGTATTCGCCGTAATATGGGCATGAATACTTTATTGAAGAAAACAGAAGATAGCTTTAGCTCTATTGCCAACATTTTATTAATTATTGGTGCGGGTGGCGCTTTTAATGGCATTTTAAAAGGCAGTGGTTTAAGTGAATCTTTAGCGTTAATTCTTTCTAATTTAGATATGCATCCTATTTTATTGGCTTGGTTAGTTGCCATTATCCTTCATGCTGCAGTAGGTTCTGCAACGGTTGCAATGATGGGGGCTACTGCAATTGTTGCGCCATTAATGCCTTTATACCCAGACATTAGCCCTGAAATTATTACATTAGCAATTGGTTCAGGTGCTATTGGTTGTACCATCGTCACAGACTCACTGTTTTGGTTAGTGAAACAGTATTGTAATGCAACTTTAAGTGAAACTTTTCGTTTTTACAGTGTCGCGACCTTTATTGCCTCCTTTGTCGCATTAGGCGGTACATTTATGCTTTCTTTTGTCATATAAAAGAGAACGACTATGAGCCATATAGATATAAATAAATTAATCAGTCATTTTCCACTAGTGCGTGACTTAGTGGACTTAAAAGAAGTGGTTTGGTTTAACCCAAACGTGACCACCACTGACCAGGGACTTCCATATGTTGGTTTAACGCAAGATGATGTAATTGATGCACAAGCACGGTTACAACGTTTTGCACCTTATTTAGCTAAAGCATTTCCAGAAACGGCTGTGACTCAAGGGATTATCGAATCTGAGGTGATTGATATTCCTAAGATGAAAGTTGCTCTTGAAAAGCGCTATAACACATCCATTAGCGGTCAATTGCGTTTGAAAAAGGATAGCCATCTCCCCATTTCAGGTTCAATTAAAGCGCGTGGTGGGATTTATGAAGTATTAACGCACGCTGAGAAATTGGCAATCAACGCGGGATTACTGAGTACAGATGATAATTATGAAAAATTATTCTCTGATAAATTCCGTGAATTCTTTAGCCAATATAGTATCGCGGTAGGCTCAACAGGCAACTTAGGTATGTCTATTGGGATCATGAGTGCGAAATTAGGCTTTAGTGTGAGTGTTCATATGTCTGCTGATGCACGTCAGTGGAAGAAAGATAAATTACGTTCTCATGGCGTTAATGTTGTTGAATATGAACAAGATTACAGCATTGCGGTAGAAGAAGGTCGTAAAGAAGCTGAGAAAGATCCTAACTGTTTCTTTATTGATGATGAAAACTCAAAAACATTGTTTTTGGGTTATGCGGTAGCGGGATTACGTTTAAAACGTCAATTTGAAGAACAAGGTGTTCGTGTTGATAGTGAACATCCTCTGTTTGTTTATTTACCTTGTGGTGTTGGTGGTGGCCCTGGTGGTGTTGCTTTCGGGCTAAAACTGGCATTTGGTGATGCAGTGCACTGTTTATTTGCTGAGCCAACACATTCACCTTGTATGTTATTGGGCGTTTATACCCAATTACATGAAGGGATCTCTGTACAAGAGATTGGTATCGATAACGTCACTGCCGCTGATGGTCTGGCTGTTGGCCGCGCATCAGGCTTTGTTGGTCGAGCAATGGAGCGCTTAATTGATGGTTATTACACTATTGATGATCAAGCGCTTTATGACTTACTTAGTTTATTAAATAAAGAAGAAGGAATTAAGTTAGAACCTTCGGCTTTAGCAGGAATGGTGGGAGCTGTACATGTCACTCAAGCTAAAGATTATCTGCAAGGTTTATCACTAGACAGCCAAAAAATGCAAAATGCCACGCATTTAGTATGGGCGACTGGTGGGGGTATGGTTCCTGAGGATGAAATGCAAAAATATCTCGCTCAAGGAAAATAGAGTGTAGAGCGGGGGGGTTAGTTTTTTTGATCGCTTATTAAATTAAAAAATAAAGGGAGTCGTGCCAGTATTTTGAATTGTTATCTAAAACAATAATAGCGTAGCAATGTGTTACACCAAGTGTTACATCAAACATTCACACCAGGATGTCACACCAGGGGAAAATGTCGTAGTATTATTATAAAAAAGAGGCACCCATTGGGTGCCTCGCTTACTATTCCTGTAAAATATCACTATCTGCAATAGCGTTATTCTAAAATAAACATGCCATAAGGATGAATTTGCAGATAATAGCTATCACCGACATTTGGTTGAAGCTGTGTGGCATTGACTTGTAATAGCAAAGTCTGATTTTGCCATTCCACGGTTACCTCATACTGAGGACCCATATAAGCGACATGGACGATTTTGCATTGCTGACAGGCATCGCCTTGTTGAGATAAGGTGATAGCTTCTGGTCTAACTCCAACTCTAACGTCTGTTTTAGTGGTGTTAAATGTATCTGGCTTTGGTAGACGATATTGGAAAATATCAACATAATCAGGGCCTAATGTAGCTGGGAATAAGTTTGCATCTCCCATAAAGCTGGCCATAAATTCAGAAGCTGGTTGGCGATAAAGCGTTTGCGGTGAACCTAATTGCATTATCTTGCCTTTATTCATCACCAATACCATATCAGAAACCGCAAATGCTTCACTTTGGTCATGGGTTACGTAAAGAGAAGTGATATTAAACTGTTGTTGTAATTCACGAATTTTTTCTCTCATGCTACGACGTAAGTTAGCATCAAGGTTACTGAGTGGCTCATCAAAAAGCAGTACTTTAGGTTTTAAAATTAAGGCGCGAGCTAAGGCAACCCGTTGCTGTTGTCCCCCTGATATTTGGTCAACAAAACGATCTTCAAAGCCCGCTAAGTCCACCAGCTCTAAAGCTTCAGAAACACGTTGTTTGATTTCTGCTTTAGGACGCCCAAGCATTTTTAAGCCATAGCCAATGTTTTCCCCTAATGACATATGAGGGAAAAGGGCATAAGACTGAAATACCATACAGATATCACGTTGTTGAATTGAGCGTTCAGTGACATCTTCACCATCAATAAAGATCTTACCTTCTGTTGGTTTTTCTAACCCAGCAACTAAACGTAAAACGGTTGTTTTACCGCAACCTGAAGGGCCTAATAATGAAACCATTTTGCCTTGTGGAATAGATAAACTGAGATCTTCAATAACCGTGTTAGTGCCAAAACGCTTAATGACATTTTTCAGTTCAACGAAATGTTGTTGTGTCATGATTTATACTCCGTATTACTGTGCATTTTTGGCTTTAGAGCGTGAAACACGGGCTTCGCCAATCAAATAGTCAAATAAGAAAATAATTGCCAACATGACGACGATTAAAATCGAGCCATAGGCAATTGCGACACCGTATTCACCATCTTCAACACGGTTTAAAATATAAGCAGTTGCAACACGTGTATCAGGTGTAACAAGAAAGACGATGGCGCTGACTGTGGTAATCGCACGCACAAAGCTATAAATCAGCGCAGATAAAATAGCAGGGCGTAATAACGGTAATAGCACATAGAAAATCGTTCTCATTGAATTTGCTCTTAAGCTTAGAGAAGCTTCATCAAGCGATTTATCAATTTGCCCTAATCCCGCAATACCCGCACGTATTCCCACAGGCACGTTACGCATAGTCATTGAGATAATGACAATTGCCGCCGTTCCCGTTAAATAGAAAGGTGAGTCGTTAAACGCAAGAATATAAGAGACACCGGCAACAGTTCCCGGGACAGCAAAACAGAGCATTGTTGTGAACTCAATACTTTTCTTACCTTTAAAGTCTTGGCGCACGACGATATAGGCGATTAATAATCCAAGAATGGCAGTAATCGGTGCTGCAATACCTGCATATAACAAGGTATCTAATAACGACGGCCATGCACCGTCACTCATTCCTTGACCAAATAACTTGATAAAGTTATCCAGTGTTAAGGTGTAATCCACTCCCCAGTTAACGGTGAAGCTACCGTAGAAAATACTGCCATATAACAAGATATTAAAGACAACCCAAATACCAAGAACAGTTGTTACAAATGCAATCAATGACGATGGCAAAGGTTGAACATCACCACGATAGGATTTCCCTGATACGGTGACGTAAGAGCGTTTACCAATCCACATATACTGCACACAGAACACTAATAGTGAGAAAACTAACAGTGATGCACCTAATGTACTGGCTGATTGATAATCCAATTGAGAGCCAGTGATATAGAAGTAAATTTGTGTGGCGATAACGTCAAAGTTACCCCCTAAAACCAATGGGTTACTAAAGTCAGCAAGAGATTGCACAATCACAATTAAAAATGCATTGGCTAATGCAGGCTTAAGTAATGGCATAAAGACGTTAAAGAAGGTTTGATAACGGTTAGCTCTTAAGGTGTAAGACGCTTCTTCTAATGAAGGGTGAATGGTTTTAATGGCACCGTCTAAAATCATAAATGACATAGGCGTAAAGGCGAGCACTTGCGCTAACCAAATTCCAGTAAAGCCATATAACCAGTTGGTATTTTCAAGCCCTGCATAAGTGGCAAGAAACTCTGTCACATAACCAGAGCGCCCCATCATAAGTGTGACGCCTAAACCAACAACAAAAGGAGGCGTTACAATAGGTAAGATAGAAAATACGCGACCAATAATGGCCGAGCGCACCGCAATACGAGAGGTATAAATTGCTAGAATTAAACCAAAGAAAGTACAACCTATTCCCACAGCAATAGAAAGCGCAATAGAGTTGAGCATCACTTGCACAATATGAGCTTGGCTTAAAATAGCGATAAACTCAAAAGGTGCAAAATTGCCTGCGCTATCTTTAAACATCGGAATAAAAATAGCGATACTAGGAAAGATAATAAATGCGCCAATCAGTGCAACAACGGCTATCAAAGAGCCAATAACAAAGCTATCACCACCAAGCCATTCCAAGCGTGTTAAGGCGGTTTTCATGATCATTCCCAGAGCAATAAAGAGGATGATCGCAGAGTAACCTAAACCTCGTCCTTCAAGCGTTGCACTAACTATCGTAATAACTGCACAAAGTAAGGCAAAACTTGCATCAAAATAGTGGCGAGAACGATTTGCACGCTTAGGTTCGTTGAATGAACGAAAGAGCAGTAAACTTGGTAATAAAAACCAGAGCCAACTGATATTGACGCTACTCCAACCGTAAGAAGTGAGTAATTCATCTGCTGTTGAATCTAAAAGACCGTAATCAAGGCTCCATGATGGCAATAAAGCAAATGCCATCCATGCAATTAGGATCCATAAAAATATGGGATCCCGCCTCTTTTTTTCAGGTAAAGCGAGTGTGTGAGACATAAATCCCCCGAAAATAAATGTATTTATTATTATGTGAAAAGAGAGCGAGAGATTATCTCGCTCTGTTAATGATCTATTTACCCATTTTTACTTCGGTTACCCACTTATTAATCAACTCTTTACGCACATCACTATCGCCATATTTATCCATGTCGTAGTTAATGAGTTTTAAGTCAGATAATTTCAGTGCCATTGGTGAAGACTCTGCTGAGGTATTTGTTAGGATTTGGTAAGATTTACCTTCTTTCCAGCTAATTTCTTGCGCTTCTTTTGAGAGTGTCCAATCTACGAATAATTTTGCGTTATCCATATTACGGGCATTTTTAATGATACTGACACCACCGATTTCATAGCCTGTACCTTCACAAGGTGAAATCAATTCAAGCGGTGCACCATTTTCAACTTCTAATGAGTAATCATGTAAGAAACCAATACCAATGGCTGCTTCACCACGAGCGGCGTTTCGCGCTGGGGCAATACCTGATTTGGTGTATTGAGAGATGTTAGTATTGATTTTCTTCAGATAATCAAAGGCTTGTTCAGTACCCCATAACTGGTCAAAGGTTGCCAGTGCGGTATAAGCAGTTCCTGAACTTTGTGGGTCGGCGATTTGAATTTCACCTTTATATTCAGGTTTGATTAAATCTTTCCAACAAGTTGGAATAGCAATCCCTTTTTCTTTTAAGCGATCTTTATTGACGCCAAAGCCTAAGATACCGACATAGACCGCAGAAGAGTAGTTACCTTTACGTTTAGCGGGATCACGGAATTGTGGCATGATTTGATCGAGATTAGGAGAAACATAAGGTTCTAGTAGATCCATTTCACCTGCTTGTGAGTGGGGATCCATTGTACCACCATACCAAACATCAGCTTGTGGATTGCGTTTTTCAGCTTCGATTTTGGCTAAAGTGCTTCCTGAACCATTACGAACGAAGGTGGTTTTAACATCATACTTTTCGGCAAAGGCTTTTGTTTCAGCTTCACACATTGCATTTGTCGCACTACAGTAAACCACTAAGCGACCAGCCGCATTTGTTGATAAGCTAACAGCAGACAGAGCTAGACCAGCAGCAACAAGTGTAGAGAGGGTTTTCAATTTCATGTTCAGAACCTTTTAAATGTGTCGTCATCGGAAAATGAAAGTGGGCCAACTAAATGCTCTTGTTTGCTAACATCAGCAATCAACAATGGCATTAGTAAGAGTCCCATTAAGGCCGCAGCACTGGTTAATAATGCAAACATCCCAGTCCAACCATAATGCGCCATGACCTGACTTAATGGCCAACCTGCCATTGCTGCCCCTAAGTAGGCATACAATCCCAAGTAGCCAGTTACCGTGCCTGCTGCGTTTTTATGACAATATTCTGTTGCAGCAAGCCCGATTAACATCTGTGGTCCGAACACGAAAAAACCGATACTAAAAAAACAGGCTGCGAGTAACGCATAATGATGAATTGGAATTAACCAAAGCGCTGCTACTGCGGTAAAAAGCCCGAGTGAAAACAGCAATATCATTGGTGCTCGCTGGCCACGGAATAATAAATCCGAGCCCCAGCCTGAACATAACGCCCCGAGTAAGCCACCCACTTCAAATAAAGAGAGAATGGCGTTAGCACTCAATAAGTTGGCGCCATGTGTTTCTGATAACCAGATATTTCCCCAATCGTTAATCGCCATACGTATGAGATAAACCAAAATATAGGAAAAACCTAGTAACCAAATCATTCGGTTAAATAAAATGCTCTCTTTCAAAATAGTTAGCATAGGTTTAGGGGGAGAGGCTTGCTCTTGACGTAATTCAAAAACATCTCGCCGCCACACACCCACAGTAGGAAGCCCTTCTTCTGCAGGAGTTCCTTTTAATCGTACACACAACCACAGCCCGATGATGATGCCGATAATACCGGGAATAAGCAGTGCAACTTGCCAACTATAATGCGTCGCTAGCCACGCAGTTAAAATGGGAAGACTCATCCCGCCAAGGTTGATTGAGATATTCCATAATCCCCACCAGAAACCGCGTTCATTGCGTGAATACCAGTGTGTTAACAACCTTGCACAAGGGGGCCAGCCAAAGCCTTGAAAGAAACCATTTAGTGCCCAGACCAAAAGCAGTGCTGGAAAAGAGAGACAATAGGCAAAAATAATATTCATAACGCCAGTCATCACTAATCCCACACCCATAAACCAGCGATATCCCCATTTATCATGGAAAATACCGGAAATAAATTTAGATAAACCGTAAGTGAGATAAAAAAGGCTGGCTATCCAACCGATATCTCCTTTATCTAAATTCAATTCAACTTGCATAACGGGCATCACAAAGTTGACGCTTTTACGTGTGAGATAGAAAGTGGCATAACCGATAATCATCGACAGCATTAAGTTTTTGCGCCAAAAGTTATAGGTCTTATTTATTGATGCCGAATTTTTACCTGACATAACATCCTCTTTGATGTTGCAAATGTAAAAAAAATGTCGAGAAAAAGAATGAGATAAGGTTGTAGATGACTAAGACTTATTCTTAGTTTTCACTGTTTTCTTTTGAATTTGTGGGTAAGTTAACAATTATTTTCGTGCCGTGATGATTTATCACTTCCCATTCTCCGCCTAAAGCGCGAATGCGTTCTTCAATGCCTCGTAATCCAAAACCGCCACTTTGTTGTGTTGATAATGATGTGGGGAGCATACCAATACCATTATCGCTAATGATCAGTCGTAGACGGTTTTTGTTTTGGGTTAACGAAACGTCAATATAGGTTGCGTTGGCATGTTTACTAATATTATTTAATAACTCTTGTACTAAACGATAGAGGGTAAAAATTATGGTTTCGTTTTCAGGCTCTTTATCTAATGAATAATTAAAATTACAGGTGATGCCATTGTCATTGAAGGCAAATTCATTGATTAAATGATGAAGGGCTTTTTCAAGCGACATTTCTTCTAAAACAGGTGGGCGCAATTGTCGTAGCAGTTGACGTGTAGATTGATGAATTTGTAGCGCGAGCCGTTCAATTTGCTCTCCGGTTTGGCGTGTTTTGTCGTTATCTGCGGTTTTTTTAATTAACATCGATTGAATTTGGATTGCGGTAATATTTTGTCCAATTTCATCATGTAATTCGCGAGCAATGGCTTTTTTCACATCTTCTTCGGTATGAACCAATTGCTCCATTAATTCACGTCTGGCTTGAAGTTCTTGCTCTAGGCGTAATCGATAATGACGTAAATTATGGGCTAATTGCTGTTGACGACTTATCGCTATCCCTAAACCAATACCAATAATAGCTTGTGTGGTTAAGAACATTTCTAATTCACGCAAGTCATTAAATGCGCCGTTTACTTGGCGGGCAAAGGTAATCATTAAGCTTCCGAGTAATGCCGATAATACGCCACCTTGCCAGCCATAACGATAGGCCATAAAGACGTTAGGAATAAAAACGAGAATAACTAATAAGCGCTCTATTTCGGGGGTTAAGAAAACCTGTGCGCTTAATCCGATAAGACAAAATAGAAATCCCCACATTAGCAAGGAAGTTCTTAATGGCGGATCAGGTGTTCCAACAGAGATCAACGCTCGACTTTGTAATTCACGAAGATATTCATAAAGTAAAAAAACAAAAGGCGCGAGTAATATGCCACCAGTGACTGAGGTCAGAAAAATTCCGCTGGTGGTATTAATAAAAAAGCCAAGAATAAAGGCTTGTAGCAGGCTATTAAAGCCAACAGCGCCAATTAATAGAGTTAAGCGTTGCCAGTAGAGAGGATACCGCCACCAAATACGTTGCACTTCTAAGGCGATAATTAGGCTTAATAATGGAGAAAGATAAATAATAGCATGGGTAATTAACTGCTCTTGCGTTAGCCAGTAATAAAGCCCCCATTCTGCAAATAACATCGGTAGCCAAAAGCGACGCCAAAGTAAAATGATTAGGGCTAATCGCAGACCTTGAGGTAAGAAAAGGGCGGCTTGTTGCCCATTTTTACTTAAATAGAAACCAATCACCCAAAGTGATAGCCAAAGTAAAGAATAGGTGAGTAATAAAAAGAGGGATTGAAGAAGAAAACGCAGTCCCCTTTTCATGTTACAACGATCCTGTGATCAACTGATTTTTTAAGGCGAAATGAACTAAATCGATGGTTGTTTCACAGCCTAATTTACCGAGTACATTGGCTCGATGAACGTGTACGGTTTTATGGCTAAGATTAAGTTGTACTGCAATTGTTTTGACATTAACACCTTGAATTAAAAGATTAAAAATTTCTCTTTCACGAGGAGTTAAAGAATGTAATGCATCTTCTTTTTCAGGGGTATGTCGCAATGCTTTCATCGCATCAGAACAAAGATAACAGCCACCTTGATGTACCGCGCGCACGGCTTGTACTAACTCTTCAGGGCCACAACGTTTGGTTAAATAACCTCGTGCGCCAGAGTCTAGTGCACTTTGAACAAAAGCAGGGGTGTCATAGATACTTAAAATAATAGTTCGAAAATCAGGGCGCTTTTGTTTTAAGCGGTTTTGGAGTTGTAGACCGCTTTCACCGGGCATAGAGAGATCCATAACGGCAACATCAATATCATCATGTGCTAAATAAGGCCATGCTTCTTGTCCATTAGAATACTCACCCACAATGTGAATATCGGGTTCTAGCATTAACAGTTGTGCAAAACCAGAACGCACAACAATGTGATCATCTACTAAAGCAACTTTTATCATAATTTTTTATTAGTCAGAGAGTAGTCAGATAATACTTATCTGATTTATAACAAGCTACAGGAAGATAAGCGAGGAAAAATGGAGAAGAAACTCGGTTTTGAATCTTATATCTCGTTTTATCAAGGTGGATCGTGACAAGCCAATAATACCAATAGGTTATTTATTGTTCTTATTTCCCATAAGCAGGGAACCTCTGCCTATGGGAAGTAGGTAATATTTTATTAATTAAGCAACTTGAACTGGCACGGCTTTGGCTATGCGCTTCATTTCATTGTTGTCTTCAAAATAGGCGATGTTGGGTTTATGGCTACGCGCATCACTATCAGGAATTTGCACATAAGAGCAAATAATTAAGCGATCGCCAACGGCGGCTTTACGCGCAGCTGCGCCATTGACTGAAATAATTCGTGAGCCTCTTTCCGCACAAATGGCGTAAGTTGAAAAGCGTTCACCATTATCTACGTTATAAATATCAATCGCTTCATTTTCAAGAATACCAGCGGCATCCATAAAATCCTGATCAATCGCGCAAGAGCCTTCATAATGAAGATCGGCTTGTGTGACTTTTACGCGATGAAGTTTGCCTTGTAACATAGTGCGTAGCATTGTTGTGTTTCCTATTTTTCGAATAATGAATATTAAACAAGGTTAACTTGTTGGTTATCAATAAGACGAGTATTACCTAGCCATGCTGCCATTAAAATCACTGCTCGACGACTCTCTTCATTTAATGGTGTGAGTGTATCAGCATCACAAATAAAGCATTCATCTGCACGAAAACCTTTTTGTTCTAAAGTGTTTTTTGCATTTTGCAGTAGGTGATTAACATCATGATCCCCCAACTTTAATTGTTCTGCGATTTCTTGCATTGCTTGGTAAAGTGCAGGGGCTTGCTGTTTTTCATTATCAGATAATAGACGATTGCGCGAACTGAGTGCTAAACCATTTTTGTCACGTACGATAGCAACAGGAACGATGCTGATATCCATACATAAATCGTTTACCATTTTTTGGATAATTTGCAGTTGCTGGAAGTCTTTTTCACCAAACATCGCGACATCAGGTTGTACAAGATTAAAAAGTTTACTGACAACTGTTGTAACACCACGGAAATGACCAGGACGGCTTGCACCCTCCAATACAGTAGAAAGTACAGGTACATCAACCGTTGTTTGGTTTTCCATGCCATGTGGATACATCTCTTTCGCAGAAGGCGCGAAAATGATATCGACATGTTTATCACGCAGTAACTCGCAATCTTCTTGTAAAGTACGAGGGTAGTTTGCTAAATCTGCTTCTCTATCAAACTGAAGTGGATTAACAAAAATAGATGTGATAACCACATCTGCATGAAGACGGGCTTCTTCAATTAATTTTAGGTGGCCTTCATGAAGGTTACCCATAGTTGGAACCAATGCAATGCGTTTACCTTCTTGCTTTAATCGCTTGATTTCTCTGCGTAAGATAAGCGTAGTTTCAATAATTAGCATGGCGTGACTCCTTTAAACGATGTTTATAAATTAAGATAATAAATCAGTTAAATGTATGTTGTTCTTGTGGAAATAGGCCTTGCTCTACTTGCTGAACATACAGGCTAACGGCGCCTTGCAAAGAGCCTGCTTCTTGCAAGAAGTCTTTAGAGAATTTTGGAGGCTGTGGTGTTAATCCTAATAAATCATGCATAACGAGAATTTGGCCATCAGTAACATTTCCAGCACCAATACCAATAACAGGCATCGTTAGCGCGTCTGTAATCGCTTGTGCAAGAGCCACGGGAACACATTCTAAAACAGCCAGTTGCGCACCAGCCTTTTCAAGTGACATGGCATCTTGTTTTAATTGTTCTGCGGCTGCTAGTTCTCTGCCTTGAACTTTATAACCACCAAAAACATTAACGGATTGTGGTGTTAATCCTAAATGAATACAGACTGGAACAGCACGTTCGGTCAGCATTTTTACTGTCGGTATTAACCAGCTACCCCCTTCAATCTTTATCATATTCGCCCCTGCTTGCATCAAAATACCGGCATTAAGGCAAGCTTGCTCAGGTGTTGAATAAGACATAAAGGGCATATCTGCAATTAAAAAGGCATTAGGCGCACCAGCTCTTACGCAACGAGTGTGATAGGCAATTTGCTCAACAGTAACGGGTAAGGTGCTGTTATGACCTTGTAGTGTCATTCCTAAGGAATCACCAATCAACATGGCTTGAATACCTTCTTGTGCAAAAAGGTGAGCAAAACTTGCATCATAAGCAGTGAGTGTGGCGAATTTTTTCTTTTCTTGCTTATAGCGGTTTAGCGTTGAAAGCGTAGTGGGTTTCATTGTAAAAAACTCCATCAGTGTCGTTTTTGGTGTGTAGATAAAATTAATTACTTCACATAATCATTTGTTTATTAAAGAAAATATTAGATTATCAAAATAAAGCCGCTTTCGATTGTAGCATTTAAGGACTAAAAACGAAGAAAAAGTAATTAAATGAGTAATAAAAAATAATAAATGATGATTTTTATTTATATTTATCAGTTTGTTATATGTAAAAATAAATATAAAAGAATTCAAAAATAGAGAGGAAGAGCTGAATTTGAAAAATTGAGGGAAAGCAAAAGAGAAGAGATAGGCTGATACTGTGTCTATTTTTACGGTATCAACCTTTAGCATTAAGGGCGTATTAGCGTGAAATTACCACTTTTCCATGCCATTTTCAGGCACTAACGCCAATCTATCTGCTAATAACTCACCATCAGGAAAACGAAGTTCGGGGGCTAATTCCGCTAATGGATAAAGCATAAATTCGCGGACTTTAAGCCCGTAATGGGGTACCGTCAATCGCTCGGTTTGGATCACATCATCACCAAATAGCATAATATCAATATCAAGCGTTCTTGGCCCCCAACGATTGCCTTCTTTTCTGACGCGACCTTGTGCTAATTCAATTGCTTGAGTGTTATTAAGTAACTCTTCGGGTGCTAATGTTGTATCAACTACAACAGCGACATTAAGGTAATCAGGTTGATCTTGTGGTCCCATAGGGCGAGTACGATACCAAGATGATTGTGCAATTAATGTTGTTTGTGGGATCTCACTAATTGCCTTAATCGCTGAATTCACCTGATTTTCAGGTGAATCCAAATTACTTCCCAAGATGATATAAACACGTTTTTTCTGCTTATTCATGGGTGTTCTCTTGTCTGGATGCAGGTTTTGCACTTGGATGGCGAGGGCGTTTACGTGGACGTGGACGTCTACGAACCGGCGCTTGACCTAATTCAGAGACCATTGAGCGTTGTTGTGTATTGTTAGATGCTTGGAAATCAGCCCACCAACTTGCTAACGCTTCAAGATCTGGATTGCGTTGTACATTGGCACGTAATTCCAGTAAATCGAATGCGGCACGGAATTTAGGGTGCTCAAGTAATTTATTCGCTCGACGACCTTGGCGTTTCGGTAAACGTTGTTGCAATAGCCAGATAT
The DNA here is from genome assembly GCF_003144445.1 of Proteus sp. TJ1640. Taxonomy (NCBI): domain Bacteria; kingdom Pseudomonadati; phylum Pseudomonadota; class Gammaproteobacteria; order Enterobacterales; family Morganellaceae; genus Proteus; species Proteus sp. TJ1640. Next base: position 78,781 of record NZ_PENY01000010.1, on the reverse strand, counting down.
CACGCATGGTTGTGGTAATGCGTTTGGGTATCGCAATAGTACGACATTGCTCATCTAAAATATCGTTCATCGCCATAGAGAAAGAGTCATAGTAAGAAAGACCACTTTCTTGGACTAATTTTTCGGCATGTTCAATTAATGGATACCACAACATCGCCGCAAATAAGAACGCCGGATTGACTCGCATCTCTTTATTGATGCGGTAGTCCGTATTTTTGAGAATTTGATCTATCATTCTCTCCATCGGCGTATCATGTTGCTCTGTCATTTTAGAAGCAATTAGCGGAAACAGTGGTTCAAGTAATTGATGACGGCACATTAGCTTGTAAGTTTTGTAGCCTTGCCCTGTTTGTAATAATTTTAGCGACTCTTCAAAAAGACGAGCCGATGGAATATTACGTAATAAAGGGGCTAATCGGCTAATAGGCTCTGCCGTTTCTGGTGCAATTTGCATATCCAATTTGCTGGCAAAGCGAATTGCTCTAAGCATTCTGACAGGATCTTCGCGATAGCGTGTTTCAGGATCGCCTATTAAACGAATAATACCAGCTTTCAGATCCGCTAAACCGCCAACGTAATCACGTACAGCAAAATCATCAACGCCGTAATAGAGACTGTTTAATGTAAAGTCACGACGAATGGCATCTTCTTCAATTGAACCAAAAATATTGTCGCGCAGTAACATGCCACTTTGTGCTTGCTGGGATTGGTTGTTGTCTGAAACTTCATGATCTTCATGAGAACCACGGAAAGTCGCAACTTCAATCACTTCAGGGCCAAACATAATATGAGCAAGACGGAAACGACGACCGACTAAACGACTGTTGCGGAATAATCGACGTACATCTTCAGGCGTTGCATTTGTGGCAATATCAAAATCTTTTGGTTTTTTTCCCAGTAATAAGTCACGGACACCACCTCCCACTAAATAAGCCTGAAAGCCAGAGTTATTTAGTCGATAAAGTACTTTTAAGGCATTATCACTGATGTCTTTACGTGAAATTGGGTGTTGATCTCTTGGGATCACAGTCATTGGCAAATCACTCCCGTTCGCCTTTTCTTTGTTACTCTTTTTCTTACGGGGACGGTCTGCGGATATAGCAGGACGCCGACGCACAGGTTTCTGTGTTTCTTGTTTTGGTCGGTCAGATGCAGTGACTGGCCTTTCACTTGCTACCGGTTGTGTGTCTGATGACGGTGTTTGTCGCCCTAGCAGATTACGGCAGAAATGTGCTACTCGATTAAAAATATGACACCTCGAATAATAAATTCTAATAATTAAAAAAATTAAGCGGCTAATCATAGCCTACTGAACATTTTTTGAGAATGCTTTGTGTGGTTTATTCATACCTTTGTTGCTGATGATTTTGTTTTAAAATCTCAGAAGGTGACCACTGTGCTATCGCAATCTCTAGCAATGATGTTAACGAATAATCTTGCCAACCTGCAATAATGGGCTGATTAAGAAACCGTAAAGCATCGATAATGACAGGTCTTGGATCAGTATCTGGTAACGCATTCGCGTGATTTTGTTTTGATAATTTATTACCGTCATGATTTATTACTAAAGGTAAATGAGCATAACGCGGAATAGGTAAATTCAGTTGTTTATGTAAACTGATTTGTCGCAATGTGGGATCAAGTAGATCGGCTCCTCTAACAACTTCGGTTACACCCTGATAATTATCATCAATCACTGTTACTAGATTATACGCAAATAAGTTACCTTTTCTGTGAATAATCATATCTTCTAATACGATAGACGTACTCTTTGAATAATATGTACCTTGAATGGTATCTTCAAAATGATAGACGGGATGCTGTTGGATTAATCTCCATGCACTCTCTTTATCGAAAGGTGTAATATTATTCGTTAGCGGTTCGCGATGACGGCAGTGGTTATCATACACGCCCCCTAAGTCATGTAAACGATGACGGCTACAATGACAGTGGTAGCAAACACCTTCTTTCCAAAGGGTGTGTAAAATTTCACGGTAAGCATCATGGCGTTGCGATTGATAGAGGATCTCTTCATCCCAGAACAAACCATAATGTTCTAATGTGCGAATAATTTGGAGTGCAGTACCAGGAGGTTCTCTAAGAGGGTCGATATCATCAATGCGTAGAAGCCAACGCCCATGGTGCGCACGAGCTTGAAGATAACTGCCAAGTGCAGTAACCAATGAGCCAAAATGAAGTTGACCCGTTGGCGATGGCGCAAAGCGCCCAATATAGTCTGTAATCTCGTGCATCGAAAGATTCAGATTAACGCCTCAACGTATTAGGTTGAGGCGTTTGCTCATTATTAGCCAGCCATCTGTTTTTCACGGATTTCAGCTAAGGTTTTACAGTCGATACATAAATCGGCTGTAGGGCGAGCTTCTAAACGGCGAATGCCGATTTCTACTCCACAAGATTCACAGAAACCAAAGTCATCATCTTCGACTTTTTTCAGTGTTTTCTCGATTTTCTTAATGAGTTTACGTTCACGATCACGGTTACGCAGCTCAAGACTGAATTCTTCTTCTTGTGCAGCTCGGTCAACGGGATCAGGGAAGTTTGCCGCCTCATCTTGCATATGAGTAACGGTGCGGTTGACTTCATCCCTGAGCTGATTGCGCCAAGATTCAAGTATTAGCTTAAAATGCGCTAATTGGGCTTCGTTCATGTACTCTTCGCCCGCTTTTTCCTGATATGGCTCAACGCCAGCAATAGCGAGAATGCTCATGGACGATGTTTTACGCTTTTGCCCTTCTTGCATAATGCTTCTCCTACATACGCATTTCTGAATAATCCCCACCTTAAAAACAGGAAGGGGAAAAAATAGGGCGCTATAAATAGCAGATGCCCGCGAGGATAGCAATTATTCCTTTAATAAGTTTTCTCATGGTGTGAAGGTACGCAAGTAAATATCCCTTTTTAGTTAAAAAATGATTAACTAACACCATGGATTTCAATTAACCATTTGAAATAAAAGGTAATTGCTGTCCAATTGTTAATTTGTATTCACTAATATTGATGCGATAACACAAGATTTCAACCCCTGCATCACATGCTTCTTTTAGTAGTGAAGCATAGTTAGGATCAATCTCTTTAGCAACAGTCACTTCCGTAATGCCAGTATGGGGAACTGCGTAGAATAAGACAGCCCTTAAACCCAATTTTGCGATAGCGGTCAACTCTCGAAGATGTTTCTGACCACGTTCTGTTTTTGCATCAGGGAAATAACCCATACCGTTGTCGAGCAAAGTGACTGACTTCACTTCAATATAACAGTCAACTTTATGATTTGATTTAAGTAAAATATCAATACGGCTATTCTCACTACCGTATTTCACTTCTCGTTTTATCTCGTCATATTCAGATAATTCTGGAATGTCACCCGCCTCAATCGCATCAGCAATAATCCCATTCGCTCTTAAGGTATTTACACAAATCCAATCATCGGTTTGAGTTTGAGTCAGTTCCCAGCTGTGCGGATATTTTCTTTTTGCATTCAAAGAGGTGGAGTACCAAACAGTATCACCAGGTGTCGCACATCCCGTCATTGCACCTGTGTTGGCACAATGGAGCGTGAATTCTTCCCCATTAGGGGTAACAACGTCTGCTAAAAAACGCTTATATCGTTTTAGTAAAGTGGCAGATTGTAGCGGTTGCTCAAATTTCATGATCACTCCGATGAAAATATGACCTTTAATAAAGCGCTAATGCTACAATGCCAAGCCGAGAAAGTTAATGAGTCATGGAGCCTGTGTGCATTTATTGCCAATCTTTGATGTAACAGAAAAAATCGTTACTGCGTTAAAACAATCCCCACAAGTTTTGCTTCATGCACCTACAGGTGCCGGTAAATCCACGGCGCTTCCTCTCTATTTACTGGAGCAAAATTGCTTTGATGGCAAAATAATTTTATTAGAGCCAAGAAGAATAGCGGCTAAAAGTATTGCTTATCGTTTAGCAAATCAACTCAATGAGGAAGTTGGAAATACGGTAGGTTATCGTATGAAAGCGGAAAGCAAAGTCAGCTCAAAAACTCGACTTGAAGTGGTAACAGAAGGTGTATTAAACCGCATGTTACAGCAAGATCCAGAGTTGACTGGCGTAAGCCTTGTAATGTTAGATGAATTTCATGAACGCAGCTTACAAGCGGATTTAGCTCTAGCGCTATTGCTTGATGTACAGATGGGATTACGCGATGATTTGCGTGTTTTGATTATGTCCGCGACCTTAGATAATCAAAAAATTACCTCACTACTACCTGATGCCCCTATGATCAGTGCGCAAGGGCGCAGTTATCCCGTCGAAAGAGTGTATTTTCCTATCAATACGCATCAACCCTTTGAACAAGAAATTGCCACAATGGCGTTGCGATTATTGGCGCAAGAAACCGGCTCTATGCTGATATTCTTGCCGGGAAGTGCAGAAATAGTACGCGTTGCAGATATTCTAAAAGATAAAGTGGATGACAATATTTTACTATTTCCACTTTATGGCGCCCTTTCATTAGCAGAACAACAAAAAGCGATTGAACCGACTGAAAAAGGTTATCGAAAAATCGTACTTGCTACCAATATTGCAGAAACCAGTCTGACTATTGAAGGTATTCGCTTAGTCCTTGATAGTGCTATTGAGAAACGCGCTCAGTTTGATTTAAAAAGCGGTGTCACTAGCTTAGTGCGTCAAAGGATTAGCCAATCGTCACAAACACAACGAGCTGGGCGAGCTGGGCGTCTTGAGGCAGGTATTTGCTGGCATTTAATCAGCCAAGAGCAGGCAGAGCGTGTTGCTTCTCACCAAATACCTGAAATTTTAACTAGTGACTTATCGTCGTTATGGCTTTCCGTCTTGCAGTGGGGATGTCGTGACATTAATCAATTGAGTTGGTTGGATACACCAACCCCACAAGCATTGAATGCAGCTAAAGATTTATTGTATCGTTTAGGCGCTATTGATAAGCAAGATGGATTAACACCACGTGGTTTGCGTATGGCGCAATGGGGAATAGAACCTCGATTAGCCGCGATTTTAGATTATGCGAGTGAGCAAAGTGACAATCATCTTGCGACGGCAGCACGCTTATGTGCAATCTTAGAAGAGCCTCCACGAGGGCAGGAAATTAATCTAGAATGGGTTTCTCAACAGAAAAACATGTTCTGGACACGACGTGAAAAACAGCTTTCTCAACATCGGAAAGGGATTTTTTGTCCTGAATTATTAGGTTCATTATTAGCTGTCGGGTTTCCTGATAGAATTGCTAAAAATCGTGATAATCAAGGTCGTTTTCGTTTAGCCAATGGGCAAGGTGCCATGATGGATGATGCGCATTCTATGAGTAATGCACAGTGGATCTTAGCGCCGTTATTACTACAAAATGTACATTATGCCGATGTGCGCATTTTATTAGCACTACCCATTGATATCGATGAAATATCAGCTATCTTTCCTGATCTTATTGAAAATAATACCACGGTTGAATGGGATGAAAAACGAGGTACATTAGTTGCATGGCAACAGCGTCAATTAGGGCGATTAACTTTAAGCCAGCGACAATTAGACAAACCCAATAAGCAACAAATGCAACAAGCATTATTGAATTGGTTGAGAGATAACGGTTTAAAGGCTTTAGCGCTGAATGAAGAGACTCAACAGCTTTTTATTCGCCTTTCTTTAGCGAAAAAATGGTGTCCAGAAGCCTTATTACCTGATTTAGCAGAAACGGTGTTACTTGAAACTTTAGAAACATGGCTTTTGCCTGAATTGGGGGAAGTTCAGACATTAAAAGCATTACAACAAATTGATATTAATACAATTATTAAAAACCAATTAACGTGGCATGAAAATCAGTTACTACAAAGTTTATTTCCAACGCATTATTTAGCACCAACAGGGACAAAAGTGGCGATCCAATATGATTTAGAGTTACCGCCAGTCATTGCGATCCGCATTCAAGAAGTTTATGGCGAACAACAAAGCCTTATTATTGCGAATGGTCAATTGCCTGTAGTCATGGAATTATTATCACCAGCCCATCGTCCCATCCAAAAAACACAAGATCTGGCGACATTTTGGGCTGGAAGTTATAAAGAGGTGCAAAAAGAGATGAAAGGACGTTACCCCAAGCATTTATGGCCTGATGATCCGGCGAATACGGCACCGACTCGACGAGTAAAAAAATATAGCCAATAAGTTAATTTAAGTTTTTATCGTAGATTATCCCTATTTGAGAGCTTTCTTGTGGGATCACACGGAAAAATAGCGACAATGTTAGGCTTCTTTATCCCGTGATAAAGGGGTTTTTATGAGAGATAGCGTTCATGAGTAGAAAGAAAAGACCAGTGAAACAAACCAAAAGAGGGCGTTCTTGGTTTTGGTTATTTGTCAAAATCGCCATTGTGGTTGCGGTTTTAATGGGGATTTATGGGGTTTATTTACATTCTCAAATCAAAGAGCGCCTTGATGGTAATGTTTGGGAATTACCCGCTGCGGTTTACGGACGTACCGTCAACTTAGAGCCGGGCATGAATTATAGCCAAAAAGAGATGGTGAGCTTACTCGAAGGTATGCAATACCGCAATGTTAACAAAATCACTCGTCCTGGCGAATTTGTGGTAAGAGGCAACACGATTGAAATGTTGCGCCGACCTTTCGATTTTCCTGATGGCCGTGAAGAGCAAATTTTAGCTAAATTAACCTTTGAGCAGAATTCATTGGTTAGTATTACTAACATGGATAATCAACGGCAGTTTGGTTTTTTCCGTCTTGATCCTAAATTAATTACCATGATGCAATCTGCAAATGGTGAACAACGCTTATTCTTAGCAAGAGATAAATTTCCACAATTATTAGTGGATACATTAATTGCAACAGAAGATCGCCGTTTCTATGAGCATGATGGAATTAGCCTTTATTCGATTGGGCGCGCAGTATTAGCAAACTTTACTGCCGGTAAAGCGGTTCAAGGTGGGAGTACCTTAACGCAACAGTTAGTGAAGAACCTATTTTTGACTAACGAAAGAACGTTAAAAAGAAAGCTTAATGAAGCCTATATGGCGATCATTATGGATGCGAGTTATAGCAAAGATCGTATTTTAGAGCTGTATCTTAATGAGGTTTTTTTAGGGCAAAGTGGTGATGAACAAATTCGAGGTTTCCCTTTAGCGAGCCTTTACTATTTTGGTCGTCCTGTTGATGAATTAAGCCTTGATCAGCAAGCTCTTTTAGTGGGGATGGTTAAAGGCGCGTCTGCTTATAACCCATGGCGTAACCCCAAATCTGCGTTAGAGCGTCGTAATGTGGTATTAAAATTGCTGCAAACCCAAGAGATAATCGACCAAGAGCTTTACAATGTGCTGAGTGCGCGCCCTTTAGGTGTGAAACCACGTAGTGAAGCGTTAACGCCTCAACCTGCATTTATGCAATTGGTTCGCCAAGAGTTACAAACAACCCTGGGCGATAAAGTAAAAGATTTATCGGGTACAAAAATTTTCACTACATTAGATCCTGTCTCGCAAGATGCAGCTGAAAAAGCAGTTGAAGTGGGCGTTGCCGATATACGTAAAGTGCGTAAAATTGACGATCTTGAAGGGGCGATGGTTGTTGTGGATCGCTTAAGTGGAGAGGTGAGAGCATTAGTGGGAGGCTCTCAACCACAATATGCAGGCTTTAATCGTGCATTATCAGCCCGTCGCTCAATCGGTTCTTTAGCAAAACCGGCTACCTACTTAACGGCATTAAGTGAACCTGAGCGTTTTCGTTTAAATACCTGGCTTGCAGATGAACCTATTTCTGTGCCTATTCCAGGGGGCAAACCTTGGCAACCTCGTAACTACGATCGCGGTTATAAAGGTAAATTAATGTTGGTGGATGCATTAGCAACCTCACGTAATGTTCCTACCGTTAATCTGGGTTTAGAAGTCGGGTTAGATCGAGTGATCCAAACTTGGATTAACTTAGGTGCCCCCGCAGAAAATCTGGAAAAAGTGCCTGCGATGCTATTAGGCGCATTAAACTTAACACCAATGGAAGTCGCTCAAACTTTCCAAACAATTGGTAGTTTAGGTAATCGTGCAAAATTATCATCATTGCGTTCTGTTATTGCCCAAGATGGTACTGTGCTTTACCAAAGTTACCCTCAAGCAGAAACGACGGTTTCGCCACAAGCGGCTTATATGACGCTATTTGGTATGCAACAAGTGGTGAATTCGGGTACAGCATGGCGTGTATTAAAACCAAAATTTGGTAATTACAATCTTGCAGGTAAAACGGGTACGACAAACGATCTCCGTGATAGTTGGTTTGCGGGGATTGATGGCAAAGAAGTGACGATTTCATGGATGGGGCGCGATAATAATGGCCCAACGAACTTAACGGGTTCAACAGGGGCATTGTTGCTTTATCGTAATTATCTACAGAATCAGGCACCGCTGAAATTAAACCCACCAGCACCAGAAGATATTGCAGAGATGTCTGTTGATGCTCAAGGTAACTTTGCTTGTTATGGTGGTGGTGTTCGTACCTTACCTGTATGGACAGCAAATCCAGATGGATTGTGCACACCTGTTCAGCAAGATACTGATGAAAGTGGCGCACCAAAGTGGTTACAAGATCTGTTTTCTGAGTAAGTGATCACGTAGATTAGCTAAAATAAAAACGGCACGTGAGTGCCGTTTTTATTGATCTCTGAACAGCGCTAACTAGCCTTTCATTTTTCCAAATGCATATTCCGCTGCATCAATAGTGCGTTGAATATCTTCTTTGGTATGAGCAATAGACATAAAGCCAGCTTCAAATGCTGAAGGTGCAAGGTAGATGCGCTTTTCTAACATTAAATGGAAGAATTGTTTAAAGCGTTCAACATCGCAGTTCATCACATCTTGATAGCAAGTCACTTCTTTTGCATCTGTAAAGAACAGACCAAACATCCCGCCAACATGGTTGATAACCATTGGAATGCCCGCTTGTTGTGCTTTTTCAAGTAAACCATCCGCTAGCATTGTTGTGAGTTCATCTAATGTTTGATGAACCCCCGGTTGTGAGACTTCGTGTAAACAGGCTAAACCTGCTGCCATTGCAATTGGGTTGCCTGATAAGGTTCCCGCTTGATAAACAGGGCCAATTGGCGCGAGTTTAGACATCACTTCCATATGTCCACCAAATGCACCTACAGGCATACCGCCACCGATAATTTTACCTAAACATGTTAAGTCAGGATCAACATCGTAATAAGCTTGTGCGCCACCTAATGCCACGCGAAAGCCTGTCATCACTTCATCAATAATCAGTAATGCACCAAACTCATCACATAACGCACGTAAACCCGGTAAGAAGTCTGCTTTTGGTGGTACGCAGTTCATATTGCCTGCAACTGGTTCAACAATGATACAAGCTATTTCTTCTGGATAGTTTTCAAAGGCTTGGCGTACAGAGTTTAAATCGTTATAAGTGCAAGTTAAGGTGTGTTTGACAAAATCAGCGGGTACGCCCGGTGAATTAGGTTGGCCCATGGTTAATGCACCAGACCCCGCTTTTACTAATAGGCAATCTGCATGACCGTGGTAGCAACCTTCAAATTTAATGATTTTGTCACGACCCGTGTAACCACGAGCAAGGCGGATCGCGCTCATTGTCGCTTCTGTACCTGAGTTCACCATGCGAACCATATCCATTGAAGGTACCAGTTCAGTGACTAGGTTTGCCATTTCAACTTCAGCCGCTGTTGGCGCGCCAAAACTTAATCCTTTTTGTACCGCATCAGTAACAGCATCACGAATAGCAGGGTGATTATGACCTAAAACCATTGGTCCCCATGAGCCAACATAGTCAAGGTAAGCACGTCCATCGGCATCATAAATATACGCACCATTAGCACGTTCAATAAAAAGAGGGTTTCCGCCTACACCGTTAAATGCTCTAACAGGTGAGTTGACACCGCCGGGGATCACTTGTTGTGCGAGATTATAAAGCGTTTCAGACTTGCTCATGTCAGACTCCTAATGATGGGTGAGCGTAAGATTAAGGCGTATTCTAAAGCACCACGCTGATGAAGCCAAATTACGGCAACAAGATTTTGATTTCTCACTATTATTGTGGGTACGTGGTTTATCGTAAAAAGTGATAGGTAGCAAAAAGTGTATTTTGTCCACAACAAACTTGAAGGTTATGAGCAGGTATTAGATAATCATCACATTATATCAGCAAGAAAGATAAATTTTTGCTGGCTGTTTTTTTGCTGGAATACCCAGTCTGGAGTGAACAATGAGTGATGATATGGCTCTGCCGTTACAATTTACTGACGCGGCTGCAAATAAAGTAAAAGATCTGATTGCAGATGAAGAAAATCCAAATCTGCGTTTACGTGTTTATATCACGGGTGGCGGTTGTAGCGGATTCCAGTATGGTTTTACCTTTGATGATGCAATGAATGAAGGTGATATGACCATAGAAAAACAAGGCGTTGCTTTAGTGGTTGATCCAATGAGCTTGCAGTATTTAGTAGGCGGTTGTGTGGATTATACCGAAGGATTGGAGGGGTCGCGTTTTATTGTGACGAATCCTAATGCTAAGAGTACGTGTGGTTGCGGCTCTTCTTTTAGTATCTGATCCTTCTTTGGCGTCGTGGCTGTGCAGTAGTGCCACGACGTTAAATGCTCACATACTAATGTATGCTCCGCTTACTGTGCGCTGTCTGCCTTGTTGCACTGCTTGCTCGCTCACGACTTTTGTTTGTGAAAGTTAAAGACAAAATCTGTCAAAATTCAAAATTCAAAATTCAAAATTCAAAATTCAAAATTCAAAATTCAAAATCCCTTCTATGTTTCTAATCAATGGCTCGCAATAGCCTCACAAATTTGTTTTGCCGCATTAATAACACGTGGAGCTGGTCGACTAAAACTGTCTTCATCAATAGCAATAACAGGTACAGAGAGTTGAGGTTGCCAAAATGCTTTTATTGTAGGTATTTGAGCTGCCTTACCACTGAATATAATCAAATCAGGGTGTTTTGTAAGTACTTGCTCACGGCTTACTTGAGGCCATGCCACAGGGCTGTTAGCAAAGATATTCTCTCCACCGCAAAGTTCCGTAATATGGCTCTGTAATGTGCTATTTGATGTAGTAAATAATGGTTGCATTCCAAATTGAATGAATACTTTTTTCTTGGCGTGATCCGATATATTTGATGCGTATTGTTGCTGTAATATCTGATATTGCTGGCGTAATTGTTGGGCATTGTTTAAAGCAATATCAGGATGATGGCTATAACTGGAAAGAGTAACGAGATCGTCTGCAATTTCTTCAATACTTTGTGGATCAGAATAAATAATAGGAATACCCAAAGCTTTTAACTGATCTAATGGACGTTGTGGATTACCGCCTTGCCATGCAATCACTAAATCGGGTTGTAATAATAGAATGCGTTCAATATTAATCCCCTGCCAATTAGCTACTTGTTCAATATTTTTAGCCTCCTCCGGATAATCAGAGTAAGCACTAACTCCGACAATATTATCTCCCATGCCCGCGGCATAAGCCATTTCAGTGGCTGATGGCGATAGCGTAATAACACGATCAGCAGGCGTGATAGCAATAGCAACATTAAGCCAAAATAATGGGCAGAGTAATAATCCAAGATTGATAAATAAACGCATTACTTTTCCAATAATAAAAAAATACCCACCTATTTTTTATCTTAGAATAAGTAAAAAATAAAGGTGAGGTATTGATAAAGCAGTTTTAAGATTATCTCGACTTAATTAGTCTTTTAATTTATCCAATATCGCTGTCACCATTAAGCTTGATTGTTCTGCGGCGACAGATAAAAATTCATCAAAACTTAAGTGTGACTCTTTATCAGCCACATCAGAAATAGCTCGAACTACAACAAATGGTGTATCGAACTGATGGCAAACATGACCAATTGCGGTTGATTCCATTTCTACGGCAACAACATCTGGGAATGTGCGACGGATACGAGCTAAAGGTTCTGCACCATTAATAAAAGCATCACCACTACAAATTAAACCACGAACTGCATTTAATTTTAGTGATTCAATACACGCTTCTGCGACGCTAATAAGTTTAGGATCTGCAATAAAAGCGGGGGGACATTGTGCCATTTGACCTGGTTCATAACCAAACGCAGTCACATCTGCATCGTGATAGCGGACTTCAGTTGAAATAACGATATCACCAACATTTAATCTTGAGTCTAAGCCACCCGCAGAGCCAGTATTGATAACGACATCAGGACGAAAATGCTCAAGTAATAATGTTGTACCGATCGCGGCGGCAACTTTACCAATACCTGATTTTAGTAATGCAACATCAACACCATTAATTTTGCCTGTATAGATTTCACAACCGCCACGGGATAAGATTTGGCAATCTTCAATTTTATCACGCAGAAGTGTGACTTCTTGCTCCATTGCACCTATTACGCCAACTCTCATTGTGTCATACTCACTTGTAGGTTAAGAATAAATAAAATTTAAATAGAGTTTAACATCTATCGGAAAAACACGATATAACACAAAGGATAGAGAATTCGTTTCATTTAAGCCAGAAAGAGGATAGGAATGATCGATTTTAAGCTGAAGTTAAATTATCAACGCAAATATAACAGCAGTGACATCGATATTAATGATGAAACACAGGTTTCTCGACAATTTGAAAGTGATCGAGGACGTATTATTAACTCAGCTGCTATTCGTCGTTTACAACAAAAAACACAAGTCTTTCCTTTAGAGACAAATTCCGCGGTACGCAGTCGCCTTACTCATTCTCTAGAAGTTCAACAAATAGGGCGTTATATCGCTAAGCAAATTATTGGTGAGTTAAAAAAACAAAATAAGCTTGAAGCGTATGGCTTAAATGAGCGTATTGATAGCCTCGAGAGTTTAATTGAGATGGCGTGTTTAATGCATGACATTGGTAATCCACCTTTTGGTCATTTTGGTGAAGCAGCGATTAAGCATTGGTTTCAAAAAGTATTATCACCAGAGGCGACGGCTGAATTCGACTGTTGCCCATTTATCCCTATGCAGTATTCAGCTAAAGTGCAATTAAATGAATTGCGACAAACTTTACGCCAAGATTTATGCCAATTTGAAGGCAATGCTCAAGCTATTCGAATGGCGCATCATCTGCTTAAATTGAATTTAACCTATGCGCAAATTGGATGTGTATTAAAATATACTCGTCCTGCTTATTGGCAAGGAGAAATCCCCAAAGAATATAGCTATTTAATGAAAAAACCAGGGTATTACTGGTCTGAATTAGCTTTCGTAAAAGAAGTACAACAAAAATTAGATATGGGTGAATTTTGTCGCTTTCCTCTCACATATATTATGGAAGCTGCTGACGACATCTCTTATTGTATTGCGGATTTAGATGATGCAGTAGAAAAGGGGATTTTTGATATCAACCGTCTTGTTCAGCTTTTACGAGATGCTTGGCGTGAAAATGGTGATGTAACTGAAGGTGATTTATTTGATATTACAGTTAATCGGGCTTATAAAAAAGTTGATCAAAACGAAGCCAAACGCAGTATGCAAGATCAGTTTTTTATGTATTTACGGGTTTATATTACTGGAAAATTAGTCCCTTATACTGCGTACCGTTTTATAAAAAATCTTCCTCAAGTTTATGAAGGGAGTTTTAACCACGCTTTATTGGAAGGGGATAGTGCTGAGCACCGTTTATTAACAACATTAAAAAGTGTCGCTAAAAAATGGGTGTTTAGCCACCCTGAAGTTGAACAACTTGAAATGAAAGGATATCGCGTGATTAGTGGATTACTTGATATCTATAAACCTTTGCTTTTATTATCAACAGAAGATTTTTTAAGATTGCATAAATATAACGAACATCCTAAATATGTTATTGAGACGCGTTTATATCATAAGCTTTCTGTGAAACATAAACTGGCTTATAACGAAATGTTAGAAAAGCTAAATGATATAAATACTGAAAAAGGAAAAGTTTTAGAGTTTTATTATCGCACAAGATTAATTCAAGATTATATCAGTGGAATGACGGATCATTATGCTTATGAAGAATATAGAAAATTAATGGTTTGTGATTGATTTGTAATCATTAAGAAAAACGCTATCTAATTGATTGATTATAAATTTTAGACTTTTCTTAGTGATAATAAAAATTTATTAAAATAACAGAAAATAGATGTTATTAATTGTAAGTATATTCAATATAAGAGTTATATATAATATTTGTTAGTTATATAACAATATAAAATTCATAAATCGAGGGCCTTAGGTTGTTATCATTAAAATATTTATCAAATTAACAAAAATATTGCTTATATCAGTTAAGTAAATAACTTGTTCGATGTTATACTCTCTTTATGTTTTCTTCTGAAATGCATAGTCATTCATGTCACGCTGAAAAGCATACAGCGTATTCTAAAACGATGTCATTTCACTGTTAATCCATCATTGATACTTAATTTAATACTATGGTGCAGTTTTATTCCCCTAAAAAACGTCCTGCGAAAAAACAGGCGATGATTCTGGAAGTGACCGCCAGTGCATTGGATGCAAATGGTCAAGGTATTGCTCATGCTGAGGGCAAAACAATTTTTGTAAAAGGACTACTCCCACAAGAAACTGCTCGTATTCGTTTAACAGAAGAAAAGCGCCAGTTTGCTAAAGGCGAAGTTATTAAGCGTTTAACGACCAGTGAACAGCGCATAAAACCGCATTGTGAATATTATGAGCGTTGTGGTGGCTGTCAGCAGCAACATGTCCCTATTGCGCTGCAACGTACAACAAAAGCCAGTGTGTTATCGCACCTTATTAAACGTGAAACCGGTGTGATTATTTCAGCTGAGCCTGTTATTGCAGGTGCCGAATATGGTTACCGCCGTAGAGCAAGATTAGGATTGCGCTATCAATCTGAAAAAGGGTTGGTGATGGGCTTTCGCCAAGAGCGTTCTAACGATTTGGTGATGATAAAAAAATGTCCAGTGTTAAAACCTCAATTAAATGATTTATTGTCTCCTCTTTGGACATGCCTTAACAAATTAATATCAGCGCGTGATTTAGGGCATGTTGAAATGGTGCTTGCTGATAATGGGCCATTAGTTATTTTACGTCATTTATCGCCATTGCCTGAGCATGATAAACAGAGTTTGCGTGATTTCTCTCAAACTTATCAAGTTACGATGTATCTTGCAGGTGGTAATAGCGAGATAGCACGATTAACTTCAATTGAGCAGGAACCCTTCTATCAAATAGAAGGTCTAAATTTACGTTTTGCACCCACTGATTTTATTCAAGTAAATGATGAAATAAATTCTCAGATGGTCGCTCAAGCTATTGAATGGCTTGATTTATCGCCAGAAGATCGCGTATTAGATCTGTTTTGTGGTATGGGTAACTTTACTTTACCTATTGCAAAACGCGTCAGTGAAGTTGTGGGTATAGAAGGTGTACCTGCACTGGTTGAAATGGCGAAAAAGAATGCAAAACTAAACCAACTAGGTAATGCGCATTTTTGGCATGCAGATTTATCGGCTGATTTTTCTGCGATGTCATGGTCGAAAGAAGGGTTTAACAAAGTGTTGTTAGATCCAGCAAGAGCAGGGGCGTTGGAGGTAATGTCACACATAGTGAAGTTATCTGCAGAAAAAATCGTGTATGTCTCCTGTAATCCGACCACGTTAGCCAGAGATAGTAAGATATTATTAGATTCTGGATATCAGCTAACCGGTTTAAAAATGTTAGATATGTTTCCACAAACGGGTCATCTGGAATCAATGGCACAGTTTAGTCGAAAATAAATTTGAGTCGATAATAAACAGTTAGCCAGTAAATAAGTCGCAAATAAGATTTATACCGTGTAGGGAGAGAATATGGTTGCAGTAAGAAGTGCTCACTTAACACCTGCGGGAGAGTTTGCTGTTGATAAATGGGTTAACAGCTTGAACTTAACTCATGCCAATGCGGGTAGTGAAATCATGCAAACCTGGGAATACTGCCATCGTACTGTTCAAGGGCGTGAAGATGCTGAACGGCTATTGTGGCGTGGTGTTGAAATGGTTGAGCTTCTTTCGACACTCAGCATGGATAAAGACAGCATGAGGGCAGCGCTTCTTTTCCCTCTTGCTGAAGAAAATCTTATTGATCAGGAAATTGTCACTGAACACTTTGGTGATGCTATTTGGAGTTTAGTGCGTGGTGTTATGGAGATGGACGCCATACGCCAATTAAAAGCGACACATACCAATGAAACAAGCTCCGTTCAGGTAGATAACGTACGTCGTATGTTGTTATCTATGGTAGAAGATTTCCGTTGTGTAGTCATTAAACTATCAGAGCGTATAGCCCATTTACGCGAAGTAAAAGATGCCACAGAAGATGAGCGCGTACTGGCCGCTAAAGAGTGTTTTAATATTTATGCACCGTTAGCCAACCGATTGGGTATTGGTCAATTAAAATGGGAATTAGAAGATTTTTGTTTCCGCTATCTTCATCCTGATGAATACAAAAAAATAGCAAGCTTGCTTCATGAGCGCCGTATTGATCGCGAACAGTATATTGATAATTTTGTCAGTACAGTACGTGGTTATATGAAAGAAGAGAATGTTGATGTAGATATCTATGGGCGTCCCAAACATATCTACAGTATTTGGCGTAAAATGAAGAAAAAGAACCTCGCATTTGATGAATTATTCGATGTGAGGGCTGTTCGTATAGTCGTTGAACGTCTTCAAGACTGTTATGCCGCATTGGGAATTGTGCATACGCATTTCCGCCATTTACCTGATGAATTTGATGATTATGTGGCAAATCCAAAGCCTAATGGTTATCAATCTATTCATACTGTTGTATTAGGGCCTGAAGGTAAAACAGTTGAAATCCAAATTCGTACTCGCCAAATGCATGAAGATGCAGAGTTGGGTGTGGCTGCGCACTGGAAATATAAAGAAGGTGCTACAGGTGCTGCGACGAAAGGCGGTACAGGAAGTTATGAAAACCGTATTGCATGGCTACGTAAACTGATTGCGTGGCAAGAAGAGATGGCGGATTCTGGCGAAATGTTGGATGAAGTCCGTAGTCAGGTTTTTGATGATCGAGTGTATGTCTTTACACCAAAAGGTGATGTGGTTGATTTACCTGCTGGCTCAACACCGCTTGATTTTGCGTATCATATTCATAGTGATGTGGGGCACCGCTGCATTGGAGCGAAAATTGGCGGGCGCATTGTGCCCTTTAGCTATCAGTTACAGATGGGCGATCAAATTGAAATCATCACGCAAAAACATCCTAATCCGAGTCGTGATTGGTTAAATCCTAATTTAGGTTATGTCACGACAAGTCGTGGACGTGCGAAAATTCACAATTGGTTCCGTAAGCAAGATCGCGATAAAAATATTCTTGCAGGGCGTCAGATTTTAGATAACGAATTAGCACATATGGATATCAACATGAAAGAAGCAGAAAAACTGCTGATTGCACGTTATAACGTGCATAGTGTTGATGAAGTATTAGCGGGTATTGGTGTCGGTGATATCCGAATTAACCAGTTAGTGAACTTTATTCAAAGTAAATTAAATAAAGCCACTGCAGAAGATGAAGATAAAGAGGCACTGCGGACACTCGAGAGCAAAACGCCAGCACCAAGAACCACTGGTTCAGGGAGTAGTATTGTCGTTGAGGGTGTTGGTAATTTAATGCATCATATTGCACGCTGTTGCCAGCCTATTCCGGGTGACAATATTGTTGGTTTTATTACTAAAGGCCGAGGTATTTCGATTCACCGAGCAGATTGTGAACAACTTGCTGAATTACTTTCTCATGCGCCAGAGCGTATTGTTGATGCAGTATGGGGAGAGAATTATTCCAGCGGTTATTCATTGGTAGTACGTGTTGTCGCGAATGATCGTAGTGGGTTATTACGCGATATCACCACTATTCTAGCCAATGAGAAAGTGAATGTACTTGGTGTGAGTAGCCGCAGTGATGTGAAGCAACAAATTGCGACAATCGATATGAATATTGAGATTTATAATCTCCAAGTATTAAGTCGTATTTTGGCAAAACTGAATCAACTGCCTGATGTGATAGAGGCGAAACGCTTTTCTCACTAAAACATTAAAATGATAAGATGCCGAGATAACTGTTCTCGGCATTTTTTTATCTAAAAATGTATTAAACAGGATAAAGCTCACTCTTATTTAAAAGGCAATATGATGTCAGAAAATCGTGAAATCTTTCGTTTATTAGAAATTATGGCACAGCTACGTGATCCTGAAACAGGGTGCGAATGGGATAAAGTGCAGACTTTTGACACTATCGCACCTTATACATTAGAAGAAACCTATGAAGTATTAGATGCCATTACACGCAAAGATTTTGCTGATTTAAAAGAAGAGCTGGGCGATTTGCTTTATCAAGTTGTGTTTTATTCACGCATGGCGCAAGAGCAAAAGTTATTTGATTTTAATGATGTTTGTGAAGCTATTAGTAATAAGCTAGAACGCCGTCACCCTCATATTTTTGCTTCTGAAAGCGAAAACAATTTATCAACAGAAAAATATCGTTGGGAAAAACTTAAAGCTCAAGAACGTGAGGCAAAAGCACAATTTTCATTATTAGATGATATTCCCGCTACTTTACCAGCCTTAATGAAAGCAGAAAAAATTCAAAAGCGTTGTGCTTCAGTGGGTTTCGATTGGAATGAACTAGAACCTGTCTTGGGTAAAGTTTATGAAGAAATTAATGAAGTGATAGCAGAGGTGAAAAAAGAGCCTCAAGATGCCTCTCGAATTGAAGATGAGTTAGGTGATTTATTGTTTTCTGTGGTGAATTTATCACGTCATTTAAAACAAAAACCCGAGCAAGCATTAAATCGAGCATGCCGAAAATTTGAACAACGCTTTCGTTTTGTTGAAAAAATGCTCTCAGAAAAAGGCACTGGCATAGAAAATGCCTCATTGGAAGAGATGGAGATCTGTTGGCAGAAAGCAAAAAAACAACTAGTTGAGTGAATTGTGACACGCAAATTAACGTCAACGTGACATAAAGTGCGATAAAAATAGTCTGTAACATCTCGTTTTTTCAGCTTTTTTTATAAAAAATTTTTAAAGGCGAAATTATAAAATGTAATTTCGTTTTTTTGTTTTTGGGTGATTTAAAGTTTTGCATTTGCATTCCATTACATTAAAAGTGTGATTAATCTCAAAAAAATTAAACGTATGATCATAAGCAAAAGATCTCGCTATAAACCTGCTACACTTAATATTGTGAAAAAATAAAGCATCTCTTCTCTAAAAGTGATAGCTTAGCTGAAAGGATTAAGCTAAAATGTTTGTGAAATATTTTCACGGGTTTAGTTAATTGAATTTTTACTGTTTTTTCGTGTTTAAACGGATAAGTGGCGTGATGAAAAAGAACTTTATACTACTAAGAATGTTTGTAGCGAAAATAAGGTTCGGGTATACTGTGTTCCCGTCCAGTTATATCCATCATCCTAATACACCTAAACTTTCAGGTTCAGCATGAAAACGAATTATATTTTTGTGACCGGCGGGGTCGTATCCTCTCTGGGTAAAGGCATTGCCGCAGCCTCTCTGGCGGCTATACTCGAAGCCCGTGGACTCAATGTCACCATGATGAAGTTGGATCCGTATATCAACGTCGATCCAGGTACTATGAGCCCAATTCAGCACGGGGAAGTCTTCGTTACTGACGATGGTGCTGAAACTGATCTCGACTTAGGACACTATGAGCGCTTTATTCGCACGAAAATGACTCGTCGTAATAACTTCACGACAGGTCGCGTATACTCGGAAGTACTACGCAAAGAGCGTCGTGGTGACTATCTTGGGGCTACAATTCAAGTTATTCCTCATATCACTAATGAAATCAAAGAACGCATCATCCGTGGCGGTGAAGGTCATGATGTCGTTTTAGTTGAAGTTGGCGGGACAGTTGGTGATA
This sequence comes from Proteus sp. TJ1640, assembly GCF_003144445.1. Taxonomy (NCBI): domain Bacteria; kingdom Pseudomonadati; phylum Pseudomonadota; class Gammaproteobacteria; order Enterobacterales; family Morganellaceae; genus Proteus; species Proteus sp. TJ1640. Next base: position 58,823 of record NZ_PENY01000010.1, on the reverse strand, counting down.
TCGAATCCTTACCATTCTTAGAAGCGATTCGCCAAATGGCAGCAGAAGTGGGCCGCGAGCACACATTCTATCTACATTTAACATTGGTGCCTTATTTAGCCGCTTCTGGTGAAGTGAAAACTAAACCAACTCAGCATTCTGTAAAAGAATTACTGTCGATCGGTATCCAGCCTGATGCGTTGATTTGCCGTTCAGACCGCGTTATCCCTGCTAATGAACGTGCGAAGATTGCGCTGTTCTGTAATGTACCAGAGAAAGCGGTTATTTCATTAAAAGACGTCGATTCCATTTATAAAATCCCTGCACTATTGAAATCTCAGGGATTAGATGATTATATCTGTAAACGATTCAGCTTAGATTGCCCAGTCGCAAACCTTGCAGAGTGGGAACAAGTTATTTACGAAGAAGCTAATCCTGAAGGCGAAGTGACCATTGGTATGGTTGGTAAATATGTTGAATTACCAGATGCCTATAAATCAGTGATTGAAGCATTAAAACATGGTGGTTTCAAAAGCCGTGTTGCTGTAAATATCAAACTAATTGATTCACAAGACGTTGAAACTCGTGGCGTAGAAATGCTTAAAGGGTTAGACGCAATCTTAGTACCAGGTGGTTTTGGTGAACGTGGTGTCGAGGGCAAAATTATGGCTGCTCAATATGCACGTGAAAATAAAATCCCTTACTTAGGCATTTGCTTAGGTATGCAGGTTGCTATGATTGAGTTTGCACGTAATGTTGCTGGAATGGAAGGCGCAAACTCCACTGAATTTGCACCAGATTGCAAATATCCAGTTATTGCGTTAATTACTGAATGGCGCGATGAAGACGGTAATGTTGAAGTGCGTTCAGAAGAGAGTGATTTAGGTGGTACGATGCGACTTGGTGCTCAGCCTTGCCATTTAAGTGGAGATAGCTTAGTTCGTACACTGTATGGCAAAAACACCATTACAGAACGCCATCGTCATCGTTATGAAGTAAATAATCTACTATTAAAACGTATCGAAGATGCGGGTTTACGTATTGCAGGTCGTTCAGTAGATAACAAACTGGTGGAAATTATTGAAAATCCAAACCATCCTTGGTTTGTTGCTTGTCAGTTCCACCCAGAGTTTACCTCAACGCCGCGTGACGGCCATCCGTTATTTGCAGGCTTTGTGAAAGCAGCCTTTGATAACCAAAAAGGCCTGCTGAAATAGGATATATGAGAAGAGATAGAATATCTCTTCTCGGAAATTTAACTTGTACAGAGGAAAACCGAATGTCCAAAATCGTTAAAGTACTTGGTCGTGAAATTATTGATTCTCGTGGCAACCCAACAGTTGAAGCAGAAGTTCACTTAGAAGGTGGTTTTGTTGGTATGGCTGCGGCTCCATCAGGCGCATCAACAGGTTCTCGCGAAGCTTTAGAATTACGTGATGGCGATAAATCACGTTTCTTAGGTAAAGGTGTTCTGAAAGCGGTTGCTGCTGTTAATGGTCCAATCGCTAAAGCGATCCTTGGCCAAGATGCAAAAGACCAAGCTAACATCGATAAAATCATGATCGATTTAGATGGTACTGAAAACAAATCAAACTTTGGTGCAAACGCAATCCTAGCGGTTTCTTTAGCAAACGCAAAAGCGGCTGCAGCTGCAAAAGGTATGCCTTTGTATGAGCACATTTCTGATCTGAACGGTACTCACGGTCAATATTCTATGCCTCTGCCAATGATGAACATCATCAACGGTGGTGAGCACGCAGATAACAACGTTGATATCCAAGAATTCATGATCCAACCAGTTGGCGCACCAACTCTGAAAGAAGCAGTGCGTATGGGTTCAGAAATCTTCCATCACTTAGCAAAAGTGTTAAAAGCAAAAGGCATGAACACTGCAGTAGGTGACGAAGGTGGTTATGCACCAAACTTAGAATCTAATGCTGCTGCATTGGCTGCTATCAAAGAAGCAGTTGAGAAAGCAGGTTACGTTTTAGGTAAAGATGTTACTCTGGCTATGGACTGTGCAGCTTCTGAGTTCTACAACAATGAAACAGGTAACTACGAACTGAAAGGCGAAGGCAAAACCTTCACTTCACAAGAGTTTACTCATTACTTAGAAGAACTGACTAAACAATACCCAATCGTTTCTATCGAAGATGGTTTAAACGAATCTGATTGGGATGGTTTTGCATACCAAACTAAAGTTCTTGGTGACAAAATCCAACTGGTTGGTGACGACCTGTTTGTAACTAACACTAAGATCCTGAAAGAAGGTATCGACAAAGGTATTGCTAACTCAATTCTGATCAAATTCAACCAAATCGGTTCACTGACAGAAACTTTAGCTGCAATCAAAATGGCGAAAGATGCAGGCTACACCGCTGTTATCTCTCACCGTTCTGGTGAAACTGAAGATGCAACTATCGCTGACTTAGCAGTTGGTACAGCAGCAGGCCAAATCAAAACAGGTTCTATGAGCCGTTCTGACCGTGTTGCTAAATATAACCAACTGATCCGTATCGAAGAAGCATTAGGTAACAAAGCACCTTTCAACGGTCTTAAAGAAGTTAAAGGTCAAGCATAATCTTGCACCTTTGATTAAAAAAATTTATTAATCTGAAAGGGGAGAACATTGAGTTCTCCTCTTTTTTTTATTTTTTTACCGAAAAAATAGCATATTTATTTTTAACAGTTTTGAAAAAAGTGTGATGTGTAAGAGGAAATAGTGTTCAATTATTACTCTTTTATTAATAAATTGGTTAATTCTCGTGGATGAGATCCCAATTATTAATTTTGCGCATTTTCAAGGACGAGAAATGTTTTTATATTTCACATATAACCTATTTCGTTAACAATTTAAGCTTAGTGAATCCAATGTTCATATCAGCTAATGTGGAGTATTATCATGGACGCATCCAATTTAGCCCCATCGGCGAAGTCTAGTCCGATAAACAAACGGGGGTTAATTATTCTGGCTATTGATGTGGTGTTATTACTACTTTTGCTAGAATTTTTACCTTATGATCCGAAGGCCAATGCAGGTTTAGCATTAATGGTGTTTGTGGGGGTGTTATGGCTGACAGAAGCTATTCACGTGACGATAACAGCATTATTTATACCTATTTTAGCCGTTGTGCTTGGGCTAATGAATACCAATGAGTCATTAAAATCATTTGCAAATCCTATCATTTTCTTATTCTTCGGTGGCTTTGCATTAGCGACAGCACTTCATATTCAAGGGCTAGATCGCTTAATTGCTAACCGCTTGCTGATGATTGCAAAAGGTAAACTGTCAATCGCTGTATTGCTGTTATTTGGAGTTACTGCATTACTCTCAATGTGGATCAGTAACACAGCAACAGCTGCGATGATGCTGCCTTTAGTATTAGGTATTTTATCTAACTTAGATATTCGTTCAGAACGTAATACTTTCGTCTTCGTATTACTAGGTGTTGCTTATAGTGCCAGTATTGGTGGTTTAGGTACGTTAGTTGGTAGCCCTCCCAATGCGATTGCCGCGGCTCAATTGAACTTAGATTTCATTACGTGGATGAAGTATGGTGTTCCAATCATGTTGGTATTATTGCCTATCATGTTTATTGTAATGTACCTAATGCTGCGTCCTAACTTGAAACATAAGTTTGATCTGAAATTAGAAGTGTTAGAGTGGAATAACAAACGTGTTATCACCATGATTATCTTCTTAGTTACCGTATTTTGCTGGATCTTCAGCTCTTTCATCAGCAGTGCTTTTGGTGGTGTAAAAGATTTAGATACAGTTATTGCGGTTAGTGCAGCAATTGTAATCGGTGTAACAGGTGTAGCAAGTTGGAGCCAAATTCAAGAGAACACAGAGTGGGGGGTATTAATGCTGTTTGGTGGTGGTTTAACACTGAGCGCAATTTTACAATCATCTGGTGCAAGCTTGGTTATGGCTGACTTTATGAAAGATACCTTTGGTAATAGCCATTGGTTTGTGATCATCCTTGCAGTAACGACCTTTATCATCGTATTAACAGAGTTCACCAGCAATACAGCAAGTGCTGCGTTATTAGTACCTATCTTTGCAACCGTTGCACAAGCGTTAGGTATGCCAGTAATGGCGTTGACAATGATTATTGGTATTGGTGCATCTTGTGCGTTCATGTTACCTGTTGCAACCCCACCAAATGCGATTGTCTTTGGTTCTGGTTATATTAAACAAACTGAGATGGTACGTGTCGGTGGTGTGCTGAACTTAGTGTGTATCTTAGTTATCTCTCTGTTTGCTTGGTTCTTCTGGTTATAAGTGAATACGTTAAATTAATCTTGATGAGATAAAAATAGAGCGCTTGATAGTGATATCGGGCGCTTTTTTATTGCCTTGTTCTTATCTGTTATTTGGATTGGCATCCTAGTTATTATAAGGATCGCTCTAGAAAAAGAAGAGGTGAGATGACTTTTATGGGTTATAAAAAACCATCAATATTAAGACTAAAAATGTCATAACATTGATGGCTATTTAAAATAGAAAATAACTTAATTATTTTGTGTAAAGTGTAAGTTGTGTACCCGGTTTTAACATTTTAATGTCTGAGTTCCAACTCATTAATAATTTAAGGTTAATACCGTGACGACGAGCGATGCTGTAATAAGAATCTCCCTGTCGAACTTTGTAATAACTCGGAGACGGTTTTGTCGGTTTTGTTACCGTAGTATTACTGGCACTGCCCGCATTATGAATTTTTAATGTTTGTCCTACTAATAGGGTGCTTTTTGCATTTAATCCATTAATACGTTGTAAGTCTTTTATGCTCATATTGTAGCGACGAGCAATAGCGTAAAATGAATCCCCAGAGCGAACTTTATAAACACCTTCTTGCTTAATAGACTGATTTGTTTTGGCGACAGCTAAACGAATAGTCTCTAATACCGCTTCATCTTCAAAAGCGTTACGGAATTGATCAAGCTTATTGCGAGGCAACATAATCACATGAGGGCCATTAGGTGCGGTTATGCCACGTTTATAGCCTGGGTTATAATCTTTCACAGTATTAATAGGTAGCTGACTTAATTCAGCAACTTTATTTAATGTGATTTGTTCACCGACATCAATGGAAGCTAATGCTTTATCACGATAGTTACTTTTAGGAAAAGTAATGTTTTCTTCGTTTTCACGGATAACTTTACTTAAAGCGAGAATTTTAGGTACATAATTCATTGTTTCTTTAGGTAAAGAGAGTGACCAATAGTCTGTGGGTAGGTTTTTACTTTCATTTGCCTTTATTGCTTGCATAACACGGCCTTCACCAGCGTTATAAGCAGCAAGGGCAAGTGCCCAATCACTATCAAACATTACATACAAGCGTTCAAGTAAATCAAGTGCGGCTTTGGTTGATGCCATGACATCACGACGACCGTCATACCATTGGTTTTGTGCTAAACCATAGTAATTACCGGTTATTGGAACAAATTGCCATAAACCAGCAGCATTTGCAGAAGAGGTAACATGGGGATTAAACGCACTTTCAACCACAGGAACTAAAGCTAGCTCCATCGGTAATTCACGTTTTTCAATTTCATCAATAATCGAATACATATAAGGTTCAGCACGAGAAGCAACGCTTTGTATATGTTTGGGATTATTTAAAAAATATAATTCTTGCTGCGAGATCCTTTCATTTTCAGGGAGATCCATTTTTAATTCACTTATCACATAACCCCATAAATTGGTTTTGACATCATATTGAGGTTGTTGAGAAGTTGAAGTCCCTTTCGTTGATGTTGGTGTGATCGCAGACAAATTAGGTTTAATATTCTCAGATTGCTGGCAGCCCGCCAATAGCAATATGGAGAACAAAATCGCTTTTGTCTTCATAATATAAAAATTCATCCTGTGTGTTTTTTGAACCAAATGATACTTAGTGTGCCAAAATAAAACAATCAATAGAAATCAAAAGTTGTCTTTTAATTCTCTTAATTTTGTAAATGTCTTAATTGGAGCATATGTATTAGTGGTTATACCTAAAATCCTTTGCAAATCAATATCGTCAGATTTCAAAAAAAGATTAATATTCTTTTCGTTTTTCAGTGTTATTGGCACAGTAGGTTGCAAATTTTTACGCATTTCACTAACTTGGGCTAAATAATCGGTAATAAGTGCATTTTCTGGCATGATATGATGTGCAAAGGTCATATTTGATAGGGTGTATTCATGAGCACAACAAATTAATGTGTCATCAGGTAAAGCGCTCAATCTTTGTAATGAACTAAACATTTGTTGTGCGGTACCTTCGAATAAACGACCACAACCACCAGAAAAAAGTGTATCGCCACAAAATAAATAGGGTTCACAATAATACGCAACATGACCTAATGTATGGCCTGGTGTGCCAATCACATTAAAAGTGAAAGTGCCAACAATGATGCGCTCTTGATTATGAATAATATTTTCAGCCCCTTTACTTTGTGTTTCTTGTGGGCCAAAAACGTCAATGTTAGGATATTTTTTTACAAGTTCAGTAACGCCACCAACATGATCATCATGATGGTGGGTTAATAAAATCGCGATAGGTGTTAGCGAGCGTTGTGAAAGCATTTCAATAACAGGCTTGGCTTGTGACGGATCCACAATCACACATTCACTATTTTCATTACTTAATAGCCAAATGTAGTTATCGGATAAAGCAGGAATTCTGATAAGCTCCATATAAGTTACCTTACTTATAAAATATAAAGGGTTAAACGATGAAAGCAGCGCGGTCAGCAAAACCAATTATGATGCCAGATTCTTGGCGCGATATTCCATGGGGGGAATATTATCGCATGGCTATCGAACTGCGTTTACAAAATTGGTGGCCAAAAATGTATGGCTTTCATTTATTAAAACTCGGTCAACTCAGTGCCGAACTGGATACCAAATTAAGTATCGTTTCACATCAAGTCAATGTGACATCTAATAAAATAAATGCTGATGTTATTGCCTCTTTAGATTATTTACCCTTTGAAAATAAATCGATTGATGTTTGTCTTATGGCGCATGTGCTTGATTATAGTGCAGATCCCCATTGGCTATTACGAGAAGCAGATCGCGTTTTAATTGATGATGGCTGGATAGTATTAACGAGCTTTAACCCTATAAGTTTATTAGGATTGGGTAAATGCACACCTTTTTTACGACAAAGGCAGCCTTATTCAAGTCGTATGTTTTCACTTCGACGCCAAATTGATTGGCTAAGTGTGCTAAATTACGAAGTGATGACACAACAGAATTTCCAGATTATGCCATTTTCAAGACCAATAAAACGTGATGGCAGCCGCTATCACATCGGTGGCTGTTTAAATCTAATCATTGCACGTAAAAGAACGCTTCCTTTAACACCCACAGCCTTGAAATTTGTATTGCCACGCATGAGTGTAAAAGGTCGAGTTTTAGGCGCTACACGTAATCATCCAGAGCCATAATGCTTACTAATCTGTGGTTTTATCTTTTTGGCTTTCGATATAACCTGTGTCTTCTTGTGTAGGTGATTGAGCCGCAGTTCTTGCTAATTCATCACAACGTTCATTTTCATCATGACCTGCATGGCCTTTTACCCAATGCCATTCAATTTCATGACGAGTAATAGCACTATCTAAGCGTTTCCATAGATCGACATTAAGCACAGGGCTTTTGTCTGCTTTACGCCACTGGCGCTTTTTCCAGCTATGGATCCACTGTGTAATACCTTGTCTAACATATTGGCTATCTGTAGTCAGTGTGATTTTACAAGGGAATTTTAATGTTTCTAATGCTACGATAGCGGCAAGAAGTTCCATTCGGTTATTGGTGGTCATAAAAAAACCTTCACTTAGGGTTTTTTCATGTTGTTGATAGCGTAAAATAGCGCCATAACCACCGGGGCCAGGGTTGCCTAAGCATGAACCATCGGTGAATATTTCTACCTGCTTGTGCATAAAGGCGACTTATCCTTTTTGATTAATACGAAAAACTAACCCTAAGTCTGACATAAAAACGGATTATGAGCACTCCAATCACACGACAAATTGTACTTGATACCGAAACTACTGGTATGAATAAGCTGGGCGTTCATTATGAAGGTCATAATATCATTGAAATTGGTGCTGTAGAGGTTATCAATCGTCGATTAACAGGGCGAAATTTCCATGTTTATATTAAGCCCGAAAGATTAGTTGATCCTGAAGCGTTTGAAGTTCATGGTATTAGTGATGAGTTTTTAGAAGATTGTCCTTCTTTTGCTGATATCGCTGACGAGTTTTTAGAATATATTCGTGGCGCCGAGCTGATCATTCATAACGCATCGTTCGATATTGGTTTTATGGACTATGAGTTTAGAAAACTTAACCGTGATATTCCGCCTACTGAAACGTTCTGCCAAATTACCGATAGCCTTGCAATGGCAAGGGCATTATTTCCCGGTAAGCGAAATAACCTTGATGCCTTATGTGATAGATACTTAATAGATAACTCTAAACGTACTCTTCACGGCGCGTTATTGGATGCTGAAATACTTTCTGATGTCTATTTGGCAATGACCGGTGGACAAACAGCATTAGCATTTTCAATGGAAGGTGAATCAAATAACGAGCAAGAGCAAAATGATATCCAGCGTATCGAGCGCCCTGTTTCAGGATTAAGAGTAATAAGAGCAACCGCAGAAGAACTTGCTGAGCATGAGTCTCGATTAGATTTAGTTGAGAAAAAAGGCGGGCATTGTTTGTGGCGTCCTGCATCAAATGATGAGGCTGTTTGAATATAAAAAATGCAGAAATGGTTAACTGAGATTAAAAACTATCCAAATGCATCTTTTTGTTAGAAAAACAGTTGACGACAAGGCAAGAGATTCGTAATATTCACCTCGTCCGAAAGGATACGCGGAGCGGTAGTTCAGTTGGTTAGAATACCTGCCTGTCACGCAGGGGGTCGCGGGTTCGAGTCCCGTCCGTTCCGCCAAATTATGACGCCATGCTATTTATTAGCATGGCGTTTTTGCTATTGAGGTTTTATCATTATGCCATACCTGCAGTATGCCACTTTTCCGACCTTCTACCCGTAAATAAGCCAAATGTTCACGTAAATCACGCTGTAATGTGTGTTCATATACATTGAATTCTTTGGGCTAAACATAAGAACACAAGGCTTTCTCCTACCATTAAGCGGGCAACTCCAGTACTGATCCCCGTTGATATCCAAACTAGCCCCAGCTAGCCAGTAACACCCTGTTTATTAGACCCGAATAGCCGTTTAATTGAATATATAAATAATTACTGGAAACCAATAAAACAGATTTTAACATTGCCTCAATTAGAAATATAAATATATTTTATGTATATGCTTCTCGGACTTGTGATTAATAACGGGGTATCTTTAATTGTTACCCTTCGAAAAATTACCGTTAAAATAATTAAAGCAATTAGAATAATAAAATAAATCATAATAACCAAGTGAACTAAAAGACTATAATAATGCAAATTATCACTTTTAATTAGATTTAATTACTCTTTTGTGGATTAATTTAAAGGATTTCCAACCTATGTAATAAAATTATTTTTCTTTTAACTTGATTGATTTTGTTTATGTAATTCCAGTAAATATGTCTTTTTACAGTTAGGGTTGTTGGTTCAACGTTAAATTATTGTTGGTTTTAATGACGGTTATATTGTATAAATACATTCATATTGCTAATGAATTTTTTTCAGGTTATACATCAATCCACATAGCGATGGTTGAATCTTCAACAAAATGAAGAGTTAGCTGAAGCAGCGAGTGAATTGAGTGCTGGGCATGTAGCGAAGGCAACAGTATTAGTGAAGCGCGGGATGGAATATATAAAACTATTCGCCCAGCAACTTGAAATCCTGACATTTATGCAGCAAAGAGGAATTTGCGTAATAAGGTGTTAAGGATCGCCATCCATTATTTTATACAGCAAGCCGACGTAGATTTTTTTGTGGACAGTTACTGATTTATCGAAACAAAGAGCCGGGAGCTAACTATGGTTGATAGAATATCAGAGCAAGAGCATCTTGATGGGGCTGATTCAAAACGTAAAAAGAGTTATAGAGTGACCACCGAAGACAGTCTATTGAATAATAGTCATCGATGTGATGCCAGAGAAATTCTTTCTGAATTTCATAAAGTTGGAAAACATTTTGTTACCCACCAAAAATTACAACAACTGGCAGTATATCGAGATGAATTAGCCCGCAATTCCGCTGGTGATTGGATGTTAAGTTTTCTCAACGTCGTCTTGGATAAATTTGATGACACTTATAGTTACCGATCTTATCTAGCACTGGATTTATTACATTGGCAGAATTACACAGAAAATAGTGCTGATTATATCGATTGGCAACTGACTATTATTACTATGGATTTAATCCGTTTTGAGCTAGAGGCATTGCGTAATAATGGCAGTTGGCTCTATGAAATGGCACCAGATCAGCGACTTGTTAATATGCGTTGCCGACGACTGATAAAGTGTATGGGAAAAGTATATCAACGAATGAATATACAGTGGGAAAATAATGAGCGGGATATGATAGCGATCTGCGACACAATTTGTTCCGCTGTGTTTTTACGCTTATCTGATAATGAAAAATTACGCTTAGAATACTCAATGATACCCGTTTATATTAATCATGATGAGTACATTTTTTTACGTATATTACAGGCTTTTGAAACATTGTTTGATTGGCTGGCCTCTTGTTTAACGGAAGTTATTGCCTTTGCTAAATCGGATCTGAAACAAGCAACTGAACTCTTGTTTCTCAGTGCTAATCGATTGAATGAAATGGCAGCACTTTTTCCATTGCTATCGACGTTGCGGGTTGATGGCTTTCATAGGTTCAGAGACTATACCGAAGGTTCTAGTGCAATCCAGTCACGCAGTTATAAAAAAGTTGAATCATTGTGTAGTAGACCTGATGCTGAAAGATTCAATTCAATAGCCTATCAAGCGGTACCGGAGGTAAGCGAGGAGATTTTATGCAACCCTGAGACGATTGATGATGTTTTTAATCTTATTCCTCAGGATAATTTGTATAAAGATGATTTTCATCAAGCGATGGAGTCGTTTGGATTAGGCATGAAAATATGGAGGCAGTCGCATTACGGTATTGCTGTAAAAATGCTGGGCGCCTCGCCAGGTACTGGCAATACTGAAGGTACTGCCTACCTTAAAGAAGTGAGAAAAATACCTATCTTTAAAAATATCTGAACAAGGTTAGTTATAACCACATTAAATGATAATCCAATTCGGAGGGATGCCTTTCATTACTAAACCCCAGCATTTATGCTGGGTTTTTTGCTTTGTAAACTTTCGCGTATTATTAAATAAGCTGTTTTCTGAAACTATTTTCTGCAAAAATAATAATGGAAAAAAATACTCAATTAACACAGAAAAAAGAAACTTTAGGCTTATTGAAAGTCAAAATACGAAAAATATATTCTTTATTGTAATAAAATTTATAAAAACCATTCTTGGAATAACCTAATTACTTATTTTCTCACTCATTTTGCTAAGGTGATAAGTAACATTTACGTTACGCTGACTTTCCCTTTTAGTTATATATGATGTAAATAAGATTTTTATTACTGAATCAGTGGGTTATCTGCTTTTTATCTTTTTTAATCTCTTATAATTCTACGTCCTTGTAACAAGTTTAGTCAGTTATTAGGTTATAATTAAAACAATACAGTATTTATTTGATTTGATGGATAATTCAGCAATGAAATTTTATCTTGATTAGTCATATCAAGCTAAGGTTTAATAGCACGCTTCTCAATTGCGCAAATCATTGTCTTTTTTGCTTTTCGTTGCGCAACAATGCGGTGGTGTAATGTTATTTTCCGCTTTGATCGTAAAAAATGCCGTGCAAATCAAAGAATTATTGCTTTAAGCTAATTACGATAGCCACCTTGGTGGATTTTTTATATTGCGGTTTTTTGCCTGCATTGAGAGAATCAGCTATCTAGATGCTTTTTATCCGACTTGGAGTAGAAAATGACCACTCGTAAAACCCTTGCTAATGCGATCCGTTTTTTAAGTATGGATGCTGTGCAAAAAGCGAAATCAGGACACCCTGGCGCCCCTATGGGTATGGCTGATATTGCAGAAGTATTATGGCGTGATTTTTTAAATCATAACCCGACTAACCCTAACTGGGCTGATCGTGACCGTTTCGTATTATCTAACGGCCACGCTTCAATGCTGATTTATAGCTTACTGCACCTGTCTGGTTATCAAGTTTCTTTAGATGATCTAAAAAACTTCCGTCAATTGCATTCTAAAACACCGGGTCACCCAGAATATGGTTATACCCCTGGTGTTGAAACAACAACGGGTCCTTTAGGTCAAGGTATTGCAAACGCAGTGGGCTTTGCTATTGCAGAACGTACATTAGCGGCTCAATTTAACCGTCCTGGTCATGACATTGTTGACCACTACACCTACGCCTTTATGGGTGATGGTTGTATGATGGAAGGTATCTCTCATGAAGCATGTTCTTTAGCTGGAACATTACAGTTAGGTAAACTGATTGCATTCTATGATGACAATGGCATCTCTATTGATGGTCAAGTGCACGGTTGGTTTACTGATAACACAGCAGAACGTTTTGACGCTTATGGCTGGCATGTCATCAGTGGCATTGATGGACACGATGCAGCAAGCATCAAAGCCGCGGTTGAAGAAGCAAAACAAATTACTGACAAGCCTTCACTGTTGATTTGTAAAACCACTATCGGTTTTGGTTCCCCTCATAAAGCAGGTACTGCTGATTCTCACGGTTCCCCATTAGGTGATGCAGAAATTGCTGAAACACGTAAAGCGTTAGGTTGGGAATATGGCGCATTCGAAATTCCACAAGAAATCTATAAAGAGTGGGATGCGAAAGAAGCGGGTAAAGCAAAAGAAGCTGCATGGGATGCTAAATTTGCTGCATACGCAGCACAGTTCCCTGAATTAGCGGCTGAATTCAAACGTCGTGTTTCTGGTGAATTACCCGCAAACTGGGAAAAAGATGCCAAAGCATTTATTGAAAATCTGCAACAAAATCCTTCAAGCATCGCAAGCCGCAAAGCGTCTCAAAATGCATTAGAAGCATTCGGTAAAGTATTACCAGAATTCATGGGCGGTTCTGCGGACTTAGCACCAAGTAACTTGACCATGTGGTCTGGTTCTAAAGCACTGAACGAAGACAAAGCCGGTAACTACATCCATTACGGTGTACGTGAATTTGGTATGTCTGCAATCATGAACGGTATTGCATTACATGGTGGTTTTGTTCCTTACGGCGCAACCTTCCTGATGTTTATGGAATATGCGCGTAATGCAGTGCGTATGGCTGCACTGATGAAGATCCGCAGTATCTTTGTTTATACTCATGACTCTATCGGTCTGGGTGAAGATGGCCCAACTCACCAACCAGTTGAGCAAATGGCAAGCCTGCGTGTCACTCCAAACGTGAGCACATGGCGTCCATGTGACCAAGTTGAATCAGCTGTTGCATGGAAATATGCTATTGATCGTAAAGATGGCCCTACAGCGCTGATCTTCTCTCGTCAAAATCTTGCACAACAACCACGTACTCCAGAGCAACTGGCAAATATCGAGAAGGGTGGTTACATCCTGAAAGATTGCGCTGGTACGCCTGAATTAATCTTTATTGCCACAGGTTCTGAAGTTGAATTAGCGGTTAGCGCTTATGATCAACTGACTGCTGAAGGCCGTAAAGTACGTGTTGTTTCTATGCCAGCAACAGATGCATTTGATAAGCAAGATGCAGATTACCGTGAAGCAGTGTTACCAACATCAGTGAAAGCACGTGTTGCTATCGAAGCTGGTATTGCTGACTATTGGTTCAAATATGTTGGTTTAGAAGGCGCGATTGTTGGTATGCATAGCTTCGGCGAATCTGCACCTGCAAACGAATTATTTGAAGAGTTTGGTTTTACTGTTGAAAATGTGGTCACACAGGCAAAATCTTTACTTAAATAATCAATAAATGTTAACAAGAGCACATTTTTGGGAAGAATTTCTCAGATGTGCTCTTTTTTTATCCTTCCATCTTTGTTTACTATTGCGATCTTCTCTCATTTCTCGTAATCTGATTATCAATAAGCTGAACCGTTTCAGTTAATACTAAAATGTCGGTGACTGCACAATTTCTAGATTTACTTGATTTATCGTTGTTGATTAGTATCTTGCTCTATTATTCTAAACGGTTGCAAATCACAAGTTATCAAGGAAGTCACATGACAATCAGAGTCGCGATTAACGGTTTTGGTCGTATAGGGCGTAATGTGTTAAGAGCGCTTTATGAATCAGGTAAACGAGCTGAAATAACGGTTGTTGCAATAAATGAATTGGCTGATGCACAAGGCATTGGGCATCTTCTCAAGTATGACTCTAGTCATGGACGTTTTGCTTGGGATGTACGAATTAATAACGATTTATTGCAAGTAGGTGATGATAGCATTCGTCTTTTTCATCATGCTGATATTACTGATTTACCTTGGGGTGAGCTTGGTATTGATGTTGTGCTTGATTGTAGTGGTGCTTATGGCTCTCGTGCTGATGGTGAAGCTCATATTGCACAAGGTGCAAAAAAAGTGCTCTTTTCTCATCCGGGGACAACAGATTTAGATGCAACAGTGGTTTTTGGTGTTAATCAACATGAACTTAAAAAAGAACACCGCATTGTTTCAAATGCATCTTGTACAACAAACTGTATTATTCCCATCATTAAAATGATGGATGATGCGTTTAATATAGAGTCAGGAACAGTAACAACAATCCATGCAGCCATGAACGATCAACCCGTGATTGATGCATATCATAAGGATTTACGCCGTACTCGTGCCGCAGGACAATCTATCATTCCTGTTGATACGAAATTGGCCGCAGGAATTACTCGGATTTTCCCAAAATTTAAGGATCATTTTGAGGCAATTTCTGTACGAGTTCCTACAATTAATGTGACGGCAATTGATTTAAGTATCACTGTAAAAACTGCTGTAAATGTGTTAGATGTCAATCGGTTAATTCAAAAATCAGCAACTGGCGCATTTCGTGGTATAGTGGATTACACAGAATTGCCATTAGTCTCAACTGATTTTAACCACGACCCTCATAGTGCTATCGTTGACGGCACTCAAACAAGAGTCAGTGGGCAACACCTGATCAAGACGTTAGTCTGGTGTGATAATGAATGGGGCTTTGCTAATCGTATGCTTGATACAACGTTAGCAATGGCTGCAACTGGTTTTAAATAATCATGTTTTAATGACGGTGTCGCGTAAAATACAACACACTGAACAGAAGATTACTAAATTTTAGAGAATCAATGAGAGGATTCATCATGTCTGTAATTAAGATGACCGATTTAGACCTAGCGGGTAAACGAGTTCTTATCCGTGCTGACCTGAACGTTCCAGTAAAAGATGGTAAAGTGACTTCAGATGCACGTATCCGTGCTTCTTTACCAACAATTGAAGCCGCGTTAAAACAAGGCGCTAAAGTGATGGTAACTTCTCACTTAGGCCGTCCTACCGAAGGTGAGTACAACGAAGAGTTCTCTTTAAAACCAGTTGTTGACTATCTGAAAGACAAATTAACTGCACCTGTCAGTCTTGCTAAAGACTATTTAAACGGTGTTGAAGTTAATGCCGGTGAATTAGTTGTTCTTGAAAACGTTCGTTTTAACAAAGGCGAAAAGAAAGACGACGAAACACTGTCTAAACAATACGCTGCATTATGTGATGTATTTGTAATGGATGCATTCGGTACAGCTCACCGTGCTCAAGCATCAACTCATGGTGTTGCTAAATTTGCACAAGTTGCTTGTGCTGGCCCACTGTTATCAGCAGAACTTGAAGCATTAGGTAAAGCATTAGATAAACCAGCGCGCCCAATGGTTGCAATTGTTGGTGGTTCTAAAGTTTCAACTAAACTGACTGTATTAGATTCTTTATCAAAAATCGCTGACCAATTAATCGTTGGTGGTGGTATCGCAAATACCTTTATCGCAGCAGAAGGTCACCCAGTAGGCCGTTCTTTATACGAAGCTGATCTTGTCGATGATGCTAAGAAATTAATGGAAAAATGTGATATTCCAGTACCAAGCGATGTTCGTGTTGCAACTGAATTTTCTGAAACAGCAGAAGCTGTATTGAAATCAGCAAATGATATTAAAGATGATGAACAAGTATTGGATATCGGTGATGTGACTGCTGAACGTTTAGCTGAAATTCTGAAAAATGCAAAAACTATTCTGTGGAACGGTCCGGTAGGTGTGTTTGAATTCCCTAACTTCCGTAAAGGTACAGAAATCGTTGCTAAAGCAATCGCAGATAGTGAAGCATTCTCTATCGCTGGCGGTGGTGATACGCTAGCTGCTATTGATTTATTTGATATCGCAGACAAAATCTCTTACATTTCAACCGGTGGTGGTGCTTTCTTAGAATTCGTTGAAGGCAAAAAACTTCCTGCTGTTGCAATGTTAGAAGAACGCGCTAAACAGTAATTAAGTCAGCTCATACAGGTAGAAAATTATTTTCTACCTGTTCCAAATATAGGATCTTATTACATGTCTAAAGTTTTTGATTTCGTGAAACCGGGTGTCATCACTGGTGATGATGTACAAAAAGTATTTGCAGTAGCAAAAGAAAACAAATTTGCTCTGCCTGCGGTTAACTGTGTAGGTACTGACTCAATCAATGCTGTGTTAGAAGCTGCTGCGAAAGTTCGTTCTCCTGTTATTGTACAGTTCTCTAACGGTGGTGCTGCATTTATCGCAGGTAAAGGTCTTAAATCTGATGTACCACAACAAGCCGCTATTTTAGGTGCAATTTCTGGTGCTCATCATGTGCATCAAATGGCTGAATATTATGGTGTTCCTGTTATTCTGCATACAGACCACTGTGCGAAAAAATTATTACCATGGATTGATGGTCTGTTAGATGCAGGTGAAAAACACTATGCTAAAACAGGCAAACCACTGTTCTCTTCTCATATGATTGACTTATCTGAAGAATCATTAGAAGAAAACATCGAAATCTGTGCTAAATATTTAGCGCGTATGGCTAAAATCGATATGACTTTAGAAATCGAATTAGGCTGTACTGGTGGTGAAGAAGATGGTGTTGATAATACAGGTATGGACAGTTCCGCTCTGTATACTCAACCAGAAGATGTTGCTTACGCATATGAAAAACTGAGCGCGGTAAGTCCTCGTTTCACTATCGCAGCCTCTTTCGGTAACGTTCACGGTGTTTATAAACCAGGTAACGTTCAATTAACGCCAAAAATTCTGCGTAACTCACAAGACTACGTATCACAGAAATTCAATCTGCCACACAATAGCTTAGATTTCGTTTTCCACGGCGGTTCAGGTTCTTCGGCTGAAGAAATCAAAGAAGCTGTTGATTATGGCGTTATCAAAATGAATATCGATACAGATACTCAGTGGGCAACTTGGGATGGTATCTTACAGTTCTACAAAAAGAATGAAGCCTATCTGCAAGGCCAGTTAGGTAACCCAGAAGGTGCTGATAAACCTAACAAGAAATACTACGACCCACGTAACTGGTTACGTCACGCACAATCATCTATGGTTGTTCGTTTGGAGCAAGCATTTAAAGAACTGAATTCAGTTGATGTTCTGTAATTGTTCACTCTTAATGATTAAATTAAACCCGCTTATTTGGCGGGTTTTTTTATATATCAAGAAAAGTGGAAAATCATGGTAACGCTTAAACGAAAGAATGTTTTTTATTGCAAAATAAAAGCGCCTATTAAAAGCGCTTTTATTAATATTTAATTTAGATTGAAAGATTAAGCAACTTTAACGTTTTTGCTTTCTTCTTTCATCATTCGGTTTAGTAGAGGGACTGTTGCCCACATAACCAAGCCCACAATTAAGGTTACTATGCCAATTTTACCAAATACATCGGTATAAATAGGCAAGGTTTGTAGTGGATCTGTAATACCTTCTGGTGCGGCTGTGAACGTCGCTACATAACCCCCTAACAGATAGGCTGTGGCTTGTGTTAAGAACCACATACCTAAAATAAAGCCCATCATGTATTGTGGTACGAATGCTGCAACCATTGCTAAACCTAACGCACTGATCATCAGTTCACCTAAACTCTGGAATAAGTAAACCAGAACGATAAACCAAGGAGATGTTAAGCCTTGAGCATCGGCAAACCACATACCTGATGCTGCCGCTGTAAGAAAACCTAATGAGCATAGAAGCATACCTGCGGTAAACTTCGCTGGCATTGAAAGGTCTTTACCTTTTGCGCCAAAATGACTGTAAGCGATAGCAAGGATTGGGCTAGCAACAATGATCCAGAATGGGTTTAGTGCTTGGAAGCTTACAGGGTTAATATCAAAACCTAAAAGTGTGTGATGAACGTTATGAATAGCAAAAAAGTTCAGTGAAGTTGGCATCTGAGCATACAGAATGTAGAAAACAACTGCTTCTAACATCAGAACAAATGCAACATACATTTTATTACGAGCAACTCTGTCTTTTTGTTTAAAAGCTTCACGGAAATAAATGAAAACAACAATAATGGACAGGCTGACTAAAACGATATTTGCAATCATCACGTTGTGCAGTAACCATGCACAAACAAATACCATCGCAATTGAACCAACAATAACTAATAACAGTTTGTTAAAGCTCATTGGTAAATGGTCTGGTTCAGAACCAATATTGGCAACCATTTTACGACAGAAGAAATAAACTAATAACGCCATGATCAAGCCAATACCACAGATATTATAAGTCAGTGCATATCCGTAACGTTCTGCAAGTACAGGGGCGATAGATAAAGAAATTAATGAGCCGATATTAATCGACATATAAAATAGTGTAAATGCACCATCAAGACGTGGATCTTTAGGTGGATAACATTTTGCTAATAGGCTGGCTGGGTTAGCTTTAAATAAACCATTACCTACCGCGATAGTGCCTAATGCGTAGAAAATTAAATTAGGATACATAATTGACATACCAGTCATAAAATAACCGATAGCCAAGACAATAGCACCTAAAACAATTGTTCGTTTTGTTCCTAATAAGTGGTCACCAACATAACCACCAATAGAAATAAGCCCATAAACCAGCGCAGAGAATGCACCAAAAGTAATGAAAGCCTGTTCTTGAGAGAAACCGAGTTTACTAACAAAATAAACGGCAAGAATACCTTGTACGCCGTAGTAACCAAAACGTTCCCATAATTCTACAAAGAAAATCATAAAGAATGGTTTAGGCTGTTGTAATAAACCGACTTGAGCGGGTTTATCCATATCTGTAATGCCCCTAATTATTATTTATTTTCAACAACGATGTTATTTACTCACATTCACGAGGAATGTTACACGACGGTAACATTATCTGTCGTATTTAGAGTGATGTTTGCAAATTTAAGAAGGTAATCAGCAAGTCGAGTAGACTAATATATTGATGAAATGACTTCTCAAAGGTTGATCACACTGTGGGTAAGATTAATACCAGATTGAAAAAAATATTCATTAGTTTATTTTCAAATAAAGTCATTTAATTGATTTTTTGTATAAAATATAATCAGTGAAGTTATTATTTGTTTATATTTTAATCTTAGTAAATTAAATAAAGATAAAGAGGAAAGGTGGAGAGAAAATATTTTTGATTATGTGACTGATTGATTCTAGAAAGAAATTTTTTATTATAATTAAAAAATATTCTTTTATAACAAACAGATGTTAATAAATTTTTAATAAATATCTAAAAGTTAGCTAATGCCACTCTATTAAATAAATATTCATTTAATATAAATAAATATTTAATTTTATGGTGTGATTATTGTCAATAAAAACGCCCTTATTAAAAGTGCGTTTTTATCTTGAGGTAAAATAAGTGAAATTTAAGCAGTGATGGGGACTTGTTTATTTTTAACAGAATGGAAACGACGTTTGAAATAAATAAGTCCATCACCATCTTCACGTACTGAAATAGTCTTAATTTCGGTCATATAAACAAAATGAGTACCGATTTGGCGTACATCATGAATATCACCTTCTAGGCAGGCAAGTGCATTTGTTAATACGGGTTGTTGTAATTGTCCGTTTTGCCATCCTGGTTGGGTAAAGCGATCGGCCATCGCGAGCCCTGTCATTCCGGCGAAATGACATGCCATTTCTTCTTGCTCATGATTTAATATATTGATGCTTAATTTTCCATTTTCTTGAAAAATAGAGTTCATCTGACTTTTACTGTTGATGCAAACCATTACGGTAGGTGGGTTATCAGTAACAGAACATACCGCAGTTGCTGTTAAGCCACAACAACCCGCATCGCCATTTGTTGCCACGATATTGACTGCAGCACCTAAGCTTGCCATTGCATCCCGAAAAAGTGGGTTAGCCTGTTTTTCCTCAGACATTATTTACTCCTACTGCCAGACTTCTCGTCTGTGGGCGTCTTCACTTAAAATAATTTATTAGTTAGATAACTATAAAAATCATCTAACTACTCCGCTAACAAAGTTGTAATGCTATTGCCGGTCTCTTTGTTGCGTTGTTTCAAAGCGGTAACGCTACCGCGCATGAACAAAGATAGCAATCTTTCTTTGTTACAACCCATTAACTTTATCTCAAAAACTGTGAGACAACCTTATCGCTAAGTGACATTATTCCTAATTTAGAAGTAGGATAATAGGCAAATCAGGCTACTTTTTTGTGTTGGTAAAGAGATAACACAAATTGCCAATTTATAAAAATTGTGAATAGCTCAAGATGTTGTGGAAGATGAATTTAACTCTGAAAAGGAGCATGGGTGATAAATTGCAGAAAGGGAAGAAAATTGCAAAAATTGAGTCAACTTTATTTATTTGTTACTATGAATAATTGTAACAATTAGTCTATTCTTAAAATATAGCCATTTATAAACTATAAACAGCGGTATTTTTTCACTGTCTATATTGAGTGATATTTTGTCATTTCACCTATAACACCATATAAAGAGCTTCTTGATTATGCATGAATCATTAACTATCGCGCTATTACAAGCACGGGAATCTGCGATGGGTTTTTTTCGACCTGTTCTCAAAGAGCATAATCTGACAGAACAGCAGTGGCGTATCATTCGTGTACTTGCGGATAAACGTTCTATTGATTTCCACGAATTAGCGCAAAAATCGTGTATTCTTCGACCAAGTCTAACGGGTATTCTTATTAGAATGGAAAGAGACGAGCTAATTTGTCGTTTAAAACCGATAAGTGACCAACGCAAACTTTTTGTTTCACTTTCTGCTAATGGGCAAAGTTTATACGATAAAATTCAGCCTAAAATTGAAGAAGGTTATCAATTACTTGAGCAAAAGTTTTCGACTGAAAAACTACAACGGTTATCCGGATTATTAAAAGAGCTGATTGCACTTAACTTAGATGATATTGAACAATCAGAGAAATAAATTATTTGATAAGAAAAAAAGGAGATGACATGTCATCTCCTTTTTGTTGCTATCAGCAGATAAAATTATTGCTTACCTAATACATGCAAGAAGTGAATGTGTTTTTCATACTGATCAAGAATATCGTGAATGATTTGTTCTTTCGTCCAACCCATTACATCATAATCTTGCCCACCTTCTTTTAAATGAATTTCAGCACGATAATATTTATGCTCTTCGTCTCTTTCTTCATCACTTAATCCTGCTAAAGCGAAGGCCGGTTGAGTATAAAAACGCAGGCGAACTTCATAGAAGAAATTCATGTCATCGCCTAAATCGACTTCGAAGCCAATGCGATCATCTTCTTCGTTATGGATATAGCATTGCGTTGCTTGTTTACTTAACTCAGCAGAGACCATTTCCATTGAGGGTTGAATGACTTCATCCATAAAACGTTTTACATGAGAGCGTTTAGGAAAATAGGCAATATTTCTTAAACGACGTTGCCAAGGGATTGGATTACGACTGGCTGGTGGTGCAATCGTAGTTAACTGTTGACTATCACGTTTATATACATCCACTCGCAATGCTTTTATCAGTCCATAAATAGAAGCAAGCAATACTATTGAGAAGGGGAGTGCACTTGCAATAGTTACTGTTTGTAGTGCAGTCAAACCACCCGCTAATAATAAAGTAATTGCAGAGATACCCATTAAGGCAGCCCAGAAAATACGTTGCCATACTGGCGTTTCGCTATCACCGCCAGAAGCTAAAGTATCAACAACCATAGCGCCTGAGTCTGCTGAAGTCACAAAGAAGACGATTACCATCAACATCGCAACGAAGGATAAAACAGACGAGAATGGAAAATAATTTAAGAACTCAAATAAAGCCAATGACACATCTTGTTGTACGATATTGGCGAGGACTTCTGCACCTTTATCTTTGATTAAATGGATCGCAGTGTTACCAAAAACGGTCATCCAAAGTAAAGTGAAGCCAGCAGGAACAAACAGGACACCGACAACAAACTCACGAATAGTTCGGCCTCGAGAAATGCGGGCAATAAACATCCCTACAAATGGAGACCATGATAACCACCAACCCCAATAAAGCAGTGTCCATCCCCCTAACCAATCACTCGATTTGGGTTCATATGCGTAAAGATTAAAGGTTTTACTGACAATTTCGGATAGATATCCCCCCGTATTTTCAACAAATGATTTTAATATCAATACGGTTGGGCCGAGAGTAATGACTAATAAAAGAAGAATAACCGCCAATCCTAAGTTAAGTTCAGATAAAAAGCGGATCCCTTTCTCTAGCCCAGATACAACAGAAATGGTTGCAAGCCCTGTTATCACTACAATCAATATTACTTGAATAGTTGGATTAATTGGTACATTAAAGAGGTGATTTAAACCCGCATTAACTTGCAGAACACCAAAGCCAAGGGAGGTTGCGACACCAAATACGGTTCCCATCACAGCGAAAATATCAACAGCATGACCAATTGGGCCATATATGCGATCACCAATAATTGGATAAAGTGCAGAGCGTAGTGTTAACGGTAAACCATGGCGATAAGAGAAGAAAGCTAAGATCAATGCGACAATGGCGTAAATTGCCCATGCATGTAATCCCCAGTGGAAAAAGGTTAATCGCATCGCTTCTTTCGCGGCTTCTACGGTTTGAGCTTCACCAGTCGGAGGCATTAGGTAATGCATAACAGGTTCGGCAACACCAAAGAACATTAAGCCGATCCCCATACCTGCTGAAAAGAGCATGGCAAACCAAGCAAAGTAACTAAAGTGAGGGCGAGCATGATCTGGCCCTAACTTGATTTCACCAAAGCGGGAAAGCCCTAAATAAGTCACACTCAGCAAAACCAATGCAACGGCTAGAATGTAGAACCAGCTCGCGTTTCTGAAGAGATTTTCCTGAAGATGACCTAATTTATCATTAGCTAACTCAGGAAATAACGCAGAGAAACCAACGACCAGTAAAATTAACAACGCTGATGTATAAAAAACGGGAGGATTAATTTTCATCCTAACTTTTTTTTGAGGGGTTATATCGTTTTGTTGACTCATAGTTAACCTATTTATAGTTATTTTCTTAGAAAGAGACTTTTCGCTACCCATTATCTGATTGCTTGCATTACCAGAAAAGAAAAGTTCATAAGAAAATTTGAATAAAACACAAAATTGGACAAATGTTTTATAAAAGAACGGAAGTAAATTATTTTTTCCGCAAGATGAAGAAAAATACAATTAAATCAATTTATTAATAACTTTATATTCTAGATGCTTTCGCTCTTTAATAGGTTTCTCCTGTTGAAAAAAGGAGAACATGGTTACATTTTTTGCTTAAACGATCAACCCTTGGCTTTTTTTTATACAAAAAAAGCCAGTGAAAGTTCACTGGCTCTCAATTCATCAAAAAAACTGAAATCGGATTATTTGTTTTCAGTTTTTAAATCATCAATTTTTTGTTTGGCTTGATCAGTTAATTGATCAGCTTTATCAATTGCTTTATTTTCAGTCTCTTGAGCTTGTTGTTTTACATCATCGCTGGTTTTTGACGCGTCACCTTTCAGTTGATCAATCTTTTTATCTGTTTCTTGCATCAGGTTATCTGCTGTTTTGCTCGCATCTTGTTTTAGCTCTGCGGCTTTTTCAGATAATTTATTACTTTCAGCTTCTAGACTTTGCTTTATTTCTTCAGCTTTGTTAGCACTCGCATCTTTTAGCTCATCGGTTTTTTGTGAAATGCTCTCTTTTAGGGTATCTGTTTTTTCATCAGCTTGCGCTTTTAACTCAGCGGCTTTTTGTTCAGCTTTATCTTTTAGCTCTTGAGCTTGTTGTGTCAATTCATCTGATTTTGCTGATGCATTTTCTTTCAAGTCGGCAGCTTTATCTTTGGCTTGTTCAGTCAATTCATTGGCTTTATCTTGCGCTGTTTCAGTGACTTGAGTAGCGGTTTCTTTTGCTTTATCAATGCTATCATCGACTTTCTTAGATGAATCATCACAACCTGCTGTAATGGTGACAAGACCCGCTAGAACCAATGAAGTAAGTAGTTTTTTATTCATTTTTTTCTCCAAAATGTGAGTTTAAAAACAATTCAGTGAAATCCCGCGTAAGAACTAGAAAAGGCGAGAAGCTATTGAGTTCTGAATCTGAATAAGATATTACGGATAAGCTATCCTAATAAGTATAGTATGAGTCTTAAAATCAACAAATCTAAGTATATTAAGTGTTTTTTCTTAGTCAAATATCATCAAAAATAATTTAAATTTTTATCTAGGTGAGATTTTCTGCTTTATAATAAGTGCAGAAGTTATTGGAAATGTGAGACAAAAATGGAATATTACTTTCTGGTTATTATTAAATTTATTATTGGTTTTACTATCATATTAGCCCATATGAATTTATCGGGTAAAACACAACTCTCTCAATTAACACCTATTGATTTTATTGGCAATTTTGTCCTTGGTGGCATTATGGGAGGGGTAATTTATACCGATGCAATCCCTCTTTATCAATATATTATCGTCTTTTTAATTGGTGTCTGTTTTATCTCTTTGCTTAATTATATTAGTAAGCGATTCAATTTTTTCCGTGCGGTAACGATTGGTAATCCTATTCCTATTATAAAGAATGGCGAGTTTATAATGGAAAACATCATGGAGAAAAAGAATAAAATAGACATTTTAAACATAACGTCTCGTCTTCATGCTCAAGGTATTCATTCGTTTCAAGAGGTAAATTATGCGCAAATTGAACCTGATGGACAAATTACGGTAGTGTGTGACGGTGCTAAAATGCCGTCCTTGATAGTGATGAAAGATGGCGTTATCCGTACTTCAGAATTAGTACAAATAGAAAAAGATGAAGCATGGTTACAAGAAGAAATGAAAAACCAGCATATTGATAAGCCTGAAGATGTTTTTTTAGCTGAATTTTGGGATGGGAAAGTGAATTTTATTTTGCAAGATGGCAAGATAAAACGTACCGCACCACTGCAGAATAATTAACTAAAATACAAATCGATGATTAGGTGAATGCTGTAGAGTAACAATGGCGACATAATGTCGCTATTGTTACTTTCTAGTCGTAGAACTATAACTTAAACACGGCAAAATCAGACGCAATTTCAGTATGGCTAAAAACGTGTTGGCATTCATTGAGTAACTCAACGCAGTCTTCGGGTAAATAGCGGCTACTAAGATGGGTAATAATCAACTTTTTGACATTAGCGTCTTTTGCTAATGTTGCAGCTTGTACTGTTGTTGAATGCCCGCGACTATTTGCTTGTTCTGCCATTTCATGCTTAAACGTTGCTTCATGCACAATGACATCTGCATTATTCGCTAGTTTTAATGCATCCGGAGTGGGTTGTGTATCACCAAAAATAGCAATACAGCGTCCTTTTATTTCAGGGCCGATATACTCTTGACCATCAATAACTCTTCCATCGGGCAACGTAATAGTTTTGCCTTGTTTTAACTCTTGTAACCAAGGGCCTGTTGGAATATTTTCAGCTTTTAGCTTCTGGGCATCGAGTTTACCGGGGCTATTTTCTTCTTCTAAGCGATAGCCAAAACAAGGTACTGGATGAGAAAGCGCTTCACAACTGACTTTCATTCCTTCTTCTTCAAACAGAAAACCTGCTTCGTCAATCTCAATAATATTAATAGGGTAAGTTAAATAGGATTGACTTAATGTCAGCGCTGTTTCTATAAAAGCTTTTATACCCGTAGGGCCATACACTGTTAAAAGTGTTTCTGTTCCTCCCATTGAGCGACTACAAAGTAATCCTGGTAAACCAAAAATATGATCGCCATGCAAATGGGTAATAAAAATTTTATTTAAACGCGGTAGTTTCACGCGGGTATGCAGTATCTGATGTTGTGTCGCTTCACCACAATCGAACATCCACATGCTTTTTTGTTTATTTTGTAAATCGAGCACCATGCTTGTGACATTCCGATCCTTAGACGGAACACCAGCATTAGTGCCTAAAAAAATGAGCTCCATAATGAAATATTATTCTCCATGTTGAATTTGTTCCCAGCTTAAATCAAATTTCGCAAGGTATTTGCGTAGGCGATCGGCATCGTTGGGCTGTTTTTTATTTTGTCTTGATACTGCGAAAAGTTTTCTACCAGCTTCTGAGAGAGTTGATGATTGCTGGCAAATTTTGATAACCGTATTCAGTTGGCTGAGATCGAAAAGATCGATATTCGGATCTTTTAATAAAGAAGAAGTTATTCCCCAATTTTGTCTTAAACGGCTAATTTCTTCCTCAACAAGTGCTAGAGTAATACGACCATTTTCGGCAAGTGTTGCCATTCGCGTTATACTAGCACTAAGTTCACGAAAATTACCACGCCATAATGCCTGTTCAGATGTGGCAAACCGAATATAGTGAGATTTCGCATCAGAGTTAAAACGGATCACCTTTTGATGGCGTTTTGTAAAGTGATGCAATTCATAATCGATATTAGGCTCAATATCCTCTTTACGATCGGCTAGACCAGGTAGTGAAAAAGACCATAAGTTGATCCTTGCATAGAGATCTTCACGAAAAAGTCCTTTTGCAATTTGCTTGTCCATATCACGATGTGTTCCTGCGATTAGCTGAAAATCACTTTGTACCTCAGTATCTGAGCCATAAGGATAAAAAGATTTTTCTTCTATTGCTTTAAGTAGCATCGCTTGCTCATCAAGCCCTAATTCTGCAATTTCATCAAGAAATAAAATCCCTTTATCAGCTTCTCTTAATAAGCCTTGTCTGGCTTGTAATGCCCCTGTAAATGCACCTTTTACATGTCCAAATAAAGTGGACATCGCATTGTCTCCTCGCAAAGTGGCACAGTTAACAGCGATAAAACGTCCTTTTACAAAATGGCGTGATTGTCGTAATTCATAAATACGCTGAGCAAGAAATGATTTTCCTGCACCAGTGGGGCCAGTTAATAGAATAGGAGCAAAAGAGCGCAATGCGACTCGTTCAATCTGAGCAATTAAAGTATTGAAGCATTCATTACGTGTGGCAATCCCCGATTTTAAAAAAGAGAGTGACTCATTATGGTAGTGCTCAAACCGGCTCGTTAATTTTGTATAACGGCTTAAATCAAGGTCAATAATGGCATAACTGCCCGTAGCTGACTGTATGGTTTTCACACCGTCTTTATTTTCTATTTTAGATGTGGGTGAGGTTTGTAATAGTTTTGCTGGCAAGTAGTGTGCTTCTGTCAGTAGAAACCAACAAATTTGAGCAATATGTGTTCCCGTTGTGATATGCACATAATATTCTTCATTTTCAGTATCAAATGGATAATTCACGGCAAAATCAAGAAAATGGCTGTAAACCTCTTCAAGATCCCACGGATCACAAATATCAATTTCATAAGGCCACACCTCTGTATCAGGTGAAATGGTATGAATATCTTCAGTGATCTTTGACGCTAACATTGAATCATTAGGCTGGTGGATCATCACTAATCGGCTAACAGGAAAATCCTTTTGATGACAAATGGAAATTGTTGGGCGCCATGAATTCCACCTTTTATGGCTTTTACCTCTTTTATCTAATGTTGTGCCTAAAACACCAATTACTACTTTGCGTTTCATTAAGTTATCCCACTTATTTTTTATCTATTTTTATAAATATATAGATAAAAAGATAGTGTTCTGTTGTTTTTAATTTAATGGGTAAATATCTAAAAATAACACTAAAAATAATTTAATTAATAAAAACAATTAATTAAAAATATTTTTGGTATTTTTTAAAACTTGGCACGATATTGGCAATGTTATTACTGTCTTGAGCAGATTTTAAATCTGGTAGGCACATAAAGAACACTCTGCAATGTTATCTAAATGTGTTCCTCCACATCGAGACTCTGTAGGTGAAGAGGGTTATTTTCAGGTTCGATTCCTGACACCAAAACCATTACAAATCCAAATGTAAAATTAAATAAAAAAATCGTTGTGACAGCTGTACCGTCACCTTACTTATCCACCAGCAACTGAGCTGGATTGATAGCAGAAGAAGAGACAAACAAAGTATCGTTCCTCTCTTGTTTTCCTTTCAGTTTCGCAAAGCTTGCCCGTGGAAAAGTAAGTCACGATAAATTGCACTATATAAAGAAGAATAAAAGAAGAAGGAACGAAAAATGATAAAAACAACAATAGTGGTAAAACAGGGGCAGTTAGCACTTTTAAAGAAAAAAGATGAATACATTGATGTGCTAACAGCAGGTGAACATAAGTTTTTTGATTTTTGGCGTCAGCTCAGTGTAGATCTCTTCCCTTTAAATGGGGGGGCATTAGAAAGCGAGAAAGCCGAATTTTTACGTCAATATTATCCTAAATGGGTAGCTGAGTATGGTTTTGATATTGTGTTATCGGATGAAGAGATTGGCCTTTTATATGAAAACGGCTCTTTAAAAGAGATCTTAGCACCAGGAACACGACGTTTATATTGGCGTTATGCCGACCGTTCTCTAGAAATAGTATCTATCGATGAACTTGAAGTATCTTCAATGTTGATGAAAAAACTCCAGCATCCTAAATTACGAAATCAAGTCATAAAAGGAAGTGAAGGGATCCTCAATGTAGATATTCCTGCTTGGCATAATGGTGTTATTCGGATCAATGGGGAAACACAAGCGTTATTGCCACCGGGATTAAAAGGCTATTGGCGTTATCAGCATAAAGTGGATGTTGAAGTAGTCGATATGCGTTTACAAACACTGGATGTGAGTGGACAGGAGATCTTAACAAAAGACAAAGTAACACTGCGTATTAATTTATCGGCTAACTGGCGTTATAGCGACGTACTTTTAGCATATCAACAATTGGCTTCACCATTGGAGTTTTTATATAAAGAGTTGCAATTTGCTTTACGCGAAGCAGTAGGAACAAGAACGCTGGATGAATTATTAGAAAATAAAAGCCTGATAGATAGTTTAGTCAGTGAAAAAATCAGTGAAGTCACTCAAGGATATGGTATTGAAGTGGCTTCATTAGGGGTAAAAGATATTGTTTTACCGGGTGAAATGAAAACGATTTTAGCGCAAGTGGTTGAGGCAGAAAAATCAGCTCAGGCTAATGTTATTCGTCGAAGAGAAGAAACATCCGCAACGCGTTCTCTATTAAATACGGCAAAAGTGATGGAAAACAATCCTGTAGCCTTACGGTTAAAAGAGCTAGAAACCGTAGAACGTATTGCAGAACGTATTGATAAGATTTCTGTTTATGGCGGTTTAGACCAAGTATTAAACAGGTTAGTACAAATTAAAGGAGCATAAGCATGATATTGGATCACCAAATAGTAAAAGAAGCAGGGACTGCTGAAATTAAAATGTGGACAAATGGTGTGCCTGTTGAGGCTGATGCTCTAAAGCAGCTTATCAATACCGCTAAGATGCCTTTTATTTTTAAACATATGGCGGTCATGCCTGATGTTCACTTAGGCAAAGGTTCAACAATAGGCAGTGTTATCCCAACCAAAGGTGCGATTATTCCGGCAGCTGTTGGTGTGGATATCGGTTGTGGAATGATAGCGGTGAAAACATCATTACACGCAAATGATCTGCCTGATAATTTATTTGCCATAAGAACGGCAATAGAAAGAGCAGTACCTCATGGAAGAACAAGTTATCAATCAGGGAACGATCGTGGTTCATGGAAGAACCCGCCTAAACTTGTTGATCAGCATTGGCAACAACTTGAAGGGCGTTTTAAGGTGTTAACTGATAAGTACCCACGTTTGCGAAATACGAATAACTATCGTCATCTTGGAACATTAGGAACAGGGAATCACTTTATCGAGTTGTGCCTTGATGAATCAGATAATGTTTGGGTCATGTTACATAGTGGCTCTCGTGGCGTCGGTAATGCTATCGGTACGCTATTTATACAAATGGCACAAGAAGATATGAGGGAACATATCGCTAACTTGCCGGATAGAAACTTAGCATATTTAAGAGAAGGGACACTTTTCTATGATGACTATATAGAAGCCGTAGAATGGGCACAGGATTTTGCCCGACATAACCGTGAAATTATGATGGAACACGTGTTGGCGGCATTATCAACACAAATAGCTAAGCCTTTTACAACACAACAACAGGCGGTAAATTGCCACCATAATTATGTGCAAAAGGAAATGCACTTTGGTGAAGAAGTGCTGGTGACTCGAAAAGGCGCTGTTTCGGCTCAAAAAGGTGAAATGGGAATAATCCCTGGCTCAATGGGCGCTAAAAGTTTTATTGTGAGAGGAAAAGGAAATGCTGAAAGTTTCTGTTCATGTAGTCATGGTGCAGGACGCGTAATGAGTCGAACAGCAGCGAAAAAAACCTTTAGTGTTGAAGACCAAATTAGAGCAACTGCACATGTGGAATGTCGAAAAGATGAAGATGTGATTGATGAAATTCCCATGGCTTATAAGGATATTGATGTAGTTATGAAGGCGCAGTTATCACTTGTTGAGATAGTTCATACACTACGACAGGTTGTTTGTGTAAAAGGATAATGGTGTTTTTAAGGTAATTCATAACTATCCCCTAACGATAACGCTGGGGATAGTGAGATATGAAAGCGTGTGTATGGTATGCAAATGAATATAAGTTAAAGAATTAAAGTTACCTTTAAATTAAGTCATTATGTCTCGCTCAAAATTTGAACGATAAATGTTTAGTATTATTAATAAATAATTACTGATATCAAACTTATTACTAACCAATAAAGATAATCAAAAAAAGAATACCTATATTAAGTCATTTCATAATTGAAGAGTAATTATTAATAACCTATTAATATCTACAATCGCAGTTATTTATTTTAGTATAAAACAATTCCTAATTTTATTAATTATATAAAAATTAACTTTATTCTTATTGAAAAAATATAGCTTATTCTATTTAGAGTATTAATCCTCATTGTATATATTAATAAAAAAAGTAATTGTTAATTTATTGCATCCCAGATGTGAAAAAAACGTTTTGAATTACTTGCGGTATAGATAACAGTATGTGAAATATTACGATGTCCTAAATAATCTTGAATTAGACGTGTATCTCGCCCCAAATCAGCTAAGGCATAGCCACACGCATGGCGTAGCATATGAGGGTGAGGAATAATAGATACATTAGCTTTTTTACCTAAACGGCGAAGTAATCCATAAACTTGTTGACGCGAAATTGGGCCTGTTTTTTGAGATAAAAACACCCATTCAGAATCAGCTTCTCTCCATGTTTCCCGTTTTTTCAACCAGTTAACTAACGCTTCATACTCATCTTCTATAATTGGTTGTGTTGTAGATAGCCCTCCTTTCAAACGTCTGACATAGAGTATCTTACTTTCCAAATCAATATCGCTGAGGGTTAACTTACATAACTCACTAACGCGAAATCCATGTAAAAAACACATTAAAAACATGCAGTAATCTCTTTCTGGATACCGTCCTTCCTTTGCTTGTTTCAAAATAGAATTGATCTCAAAACGTGTAAGAAACTTGCGTTGCTTCATTTTTCATAACCTTTTCAATGAGATAACAAGGAACAAAAGTCAATTGTTGCATAACTATAACAAGTAATATGCATCAATAAAGGATTATATTTTTTTATGCTTTCACTTTTACTTGTTCATTTTAAACAAGTTTATCGAAAGATTATTAATTTTTGAAAAATAAAAGCCATTGATTAAAAAGTGAAAAATAAAGAAAGAGAGGAATTCAGGCATCTTTAGAGAAATAAACAGAATACACCAAATTGTTTACTATTATTCTCTGGCTTCGCACTTAAGTCAAATTTAATATTAACTATATATCTTAATTTAATTAACATATTGATATTTATCATTATTTTAAAAAATAAACATGATTGGTTACTTTGTTTAAAAACCTGAAATAATTTTTTTTACTTTTTTCACAAATTNAAACAATTTGGTGTATTTTGTTTTGTTTCTAACGATATTTAATTGCGTTTAGGACAGGCATCAATATACCAAAATTCAAAAACTCAATAAATGAGTCATTCAATTAGGAATAATTCAATCCTAATGAATTTATTATTTTTAATGTCTTCATCCTTTATATTTTAGGAAACAAAAAGATGAAATTAAATAAATTAGCGTTAGTTCTTGGCTTAGGTTTATCTGTTGCTGCAGGTTCTGCATTTGCTGCTGATCAAGGTCACGGTACTGTTAAATTTGTTGGTTCAATTATTGATGCACCTTGTTCTATTCATCCTGATTCAGAAAATCAAACTGTTCCATTAGGTCAAATTTCTACAGCTGCATTAAAAGATGGTGGCCGTAGTAATTCTCGTGATTTTAAAATCACTTTAGAGAATTGCACAACAGAAACTTATAAAACTGTTCAAACAACCTTCACTGGTTCAGAAGATGCAGACATCTTAGCAGGCTCTTTAGGTATTGAAGGTATCGCTAAAAATGCTGCTGTTGTTATCACCGATGCAGGTGGTAAACAAATCAAATTAGGTACACCAAGTGCTGCTCAAACATTACGTGATGGTAATAACGATCTGAACTTTGCTGCTTACTTACAAGGTTCTTCTGCTGCAGCCGCTGTTCCTGGTGACTTCACTGCAATCGCAACTTTCGCACTGACTTATCAGTAAGAAAAAATAAGTTCTGTACAAGGATGTACAGAGCTTTATTTCCTGTGTCTATTTTTAACGATTTTTTTCTTACGGAGAAAAATATGAATCGCAAGATGACACCACTATGGCTAAGCCTTATTGCCAGCTTACTGATGACAACAGCAGTAGCGAGTGATGTAAAACAAGATAAAAACATGCATCAGCGATTTGGGGTACTTAATCTTTCAGGCTCGATCTTAGAACCATCTTGCACGATTGCAGCAGGAAGTGGTGAACAAGTTATTCCACTGACAATCGTTTCTATTCCAATGCTAGTAACTGAAGGGCAAGGACCTATTGAGTATTTTTCTATCAGATTAACGGAATGTACGCTAATTGAACAAAAAGGTCAGGAAGCGGACAACCCTCGTTTTATTGCAACGTTTGAAGGTCCCTCTAGCGAGAATGGTAATTTTGCACTTTTTGGTGAAGCAAAAGGTGCGTCATTAGCGATAGCTGATCGTTATGGTAGGAGAGCAATTCCAGGTAAGCCATTACCTCCTGTTGGTATTGATTCCAAATCAATGGCGTTACTTTACCAAGCGCGAATAGTCAAAAATAACGAAATACCAAAAGCTGGAAATTACAGAACAACGCTGCGATTTAAGCTGGAATATTATTAAATGGATCGGGTTGGATAACTTATGGTTAGAACATTCAAAACCGTTGGTTTAGGGACGGAAAAAAAGAAAAAACAACATACTATTCGGCCTGTTGCTGTACTGATCTATTTAATTCTTACTGGCATTTCCAGTATTTCAAGTTCAGCTTTAGCAAATAGTGATATTGAATTTAATGCCGATATTTTGGATCTAAAAGATAAGCAAAATATCGACTTATCAGATTTCTCTCGTGCTGGCTATATTATGCCCGGCCGATATGAATTTGTTGTTCGCGTAAATAATAATGAACTTCCTGAACTTTACAACATTAACTATGTTGTACCAGCCAATGATCCCAAAGGCAGTGAGGCTTGCTTACCGCCAGAATTGATCCATCAAATAGGGCTCAAACCTGAATGGGCTGAAAAAGTTAAATATCAAGATAATGGAAGTTGTCTTGATATCTCTTCTATTCCCGGAATGACGGTAAATGCAAGTCTAGGAAATGGCAATCTTATTCTTACGATCCCTCAAGCGTATCTTGAATATTCGGCACCAAACTGGGATCCACCTTCTCGGTGGGATCATGGTATCTCAGGAGTACTGTTTGACTATAACGTTAATGCTAATGTGACCGATCCCGCTAATGGAAAACAGCGCCAACAAGTTACAGGCTTAGGAACCGTGGGAGCAAACCTTGGTGTTTGGCGTTTCCGTGCCGATTGGCAAGCAAGTTATCAGCATACAACGGGGCTTCCTGATAGCACTGAAAATAGTTGGAAATGGAACCAGCTTTATCTTTATAGAGCAATCACGCAATTAGGGGCTCGCCTAGTGATGGGGGAGACTTACTCACGTTCTGATATTTTCGATAACTTCCGTTTTACCGGGGTTAACTTGTCTACGGATGACAATATGCTGCCACCTAACTTAAGAGGATATGCCCCTGAAGTAACGGGTGTGGCAAAAACGAATGCGAAAGTGACGATTAGTCAGCAAGGCCGTGTGATCTATGAAACTCAGGTTGCTCCAGGACCGTTTCGCATTCAAGACATCAATGATGCAGTGAGTGGCAAATTAGATGTACGTATTGAAGAGCAAGATGGATCTGTTCAAGAATTCCAAATGGATACAGCAAGTATTCCTTATTTAACACGTCCTGGCCGAGTGCAATATAAATTATCTGCGGGTAAACCGTCGGATATGGACCGTAATATGGAAGGTCCTATTTTTGGTATGGGTGAATTCTCATGGGGGATCAGTAACGGTTGGTCACTTTATGGTGGTTCATTAGTCTCGGGCGATTATAACTCGGTTTCTGCAGGTATTGGTCGTGACCTAATGGTGCTGGGGGCTATCTCTTTTGATGCGACACATTCTTGGGCCAAAATACCAAATGATAACAAGCGTTATCACGGTGGTTCTTATCGCTTAAGTTACTCAAAACGTTTTGAACAAATAAATAGTCAGGTGACATTCGCAGGCTATCGATTCTCTGAACGTGACTTTATGAGTATGAATCAATATTTAGATCGCCGTTATCGTGACGGTGAAGAAGATAACAATAAAGAGCTTTATACCATTATGTTTAGTAAGCAGTTCCCTGAATGGGGATTGAGTGCTTACTTAAACTATAGTCATCAGACTTATTGGAATAAGCCTAATAACGATAACTATAACTTGTCATTAGCTAAAACGATGGATATTGGTAACTTTAAAAATATCAATCTTAGTCTGTCGGCGTTTCGCAATAAATTCAATGGCACCAATGATAATGGTGTTTATATGAATGTCAGCATGCCTTGGAGCGATCGTGCAACCATTAGCTACAACACGGTGATTAATAAACACGGTAATTCACATAATGTCAGTTATTACGATCGTATTGATGACAATAGTAGCTATCGTGTTGGTGCTGGTTTAAGCAGTAACGGTAAACCATCTGCAGATGCCTATATCATGCATTATGCTGATGCTGCATTGGTCACTGCTAGTGCGAGCCATATTAATGGTGAATACACATCAGCCACATTATCACTACAAGGTGGGGCAACCTTAACACCAAAAGGTGGAGCATTACACCGTACAAGTCGTACTGGTAGTACTCGTTTACTGGTTGATACCGATGGTATTTCAGATGTACCAGTGAAAAGTATCGGCGCGATTACTCGTACTAATGCTTTTGGTAAAGCGGTACTGCCTGATATCAATGATTATTACCGTAGTAGTGCCAGCATCGACCTTGATCAGATGCCTGATAACGCTGAAGCATTACGCTCAATTCAGCAACTTACCCTAACAGAAGGCGCAATAGGCTACCGTCACTTTGATGTGATATCGGGACAAAAAGCCATGGCTGTCATTCGATTACAAGATGGAACTTATCCGCCATTTGGTGCCAGTGTCACAACCGAGAAAGGGCGTGAGCTTGGTATTGTCAATGATGGAGGGAATGTCTATCTGACTGGGATTAACAGTGATGATGTATTGAGTGTACGTTGGAATGGGCAAGATCAGTGCAAAGTCCGTATACCAACATTAGTTGAAGGGGTATTTATGTCTTCATTATTACTGACTTGTAGTGATGGTGAATCAACACCTTCGACAATTAATCAAAGAACAGAGCCCTTACCTAAACCTCAACTGATTACGAAATAAGGTTAGGAAAGAAGGGAAAGATAAAAATAATTTCAGACAAAAAGAGTAATTTAAGATGATGTTATCAAAGCGCTTATTCATTGTAACAACCACTTTATTGACTGGAATGGTCTTTACTAGTCAAGCCCTTGCTGCGATTGCTTTAGATAGAACTCGTGTCATTTTTAATGGTGCTGATAAATCTATTAGCTTAAATGTCAGTAATCAAAATAAAGAGCTACCTTATTTGGCTCAAGGCTGGATGGAAAATGAAAATGGAGAACGTATTGACAGTCCATTGTTAGTTTTACCGCCTATTCAGCGTATTGAGCCGGGTGATAAAAGCCAAGTAAAAGTGCAGTCCTTACCCGATATTGCCAAATTACCACAAGATAGAGAAAGCGTTTTCTATTTTAACTTGCGTGAAATTCCACCTCGTAGTGATAAACCCAACGTGTTGCAAATTGCATTACAAACACGAATTAAGTTGTTTTATCGCCCAGCATCGATTTATGCCACACAAACGGATCTCACCCATCCTTGGCAGGAAAAAATTACCTTAATAAAGAAAGGTGATCGCTATGAAGTGAATAACCCAACACCTTATTACGTGACATTAGTGGATGGGTTAACAGGGTTACAAGGAAAAAGCCTCGATGGTTTTGAACCGATCATGATTGCCCCTAAAAGTACAGGAACGATAAATCTGCATGCTTCTGCGTTTGGGGCATCACCTGTACTCAGTTACATCAATGATTACGGTGGACGTCCACAGATGAAATTCACTTGTAATGGCAATGAATGCAAAGTTACAGAAACATCAGCAGGAAACTAATAGGTCTATTTTATGAAAATGGAACAGCGGTTTAGCCTAAGCAAAGCAGTGTTGATTCTTATTTTGGCAACGTTTACTGGAGGCCTAAGTTTTACTGCTGTTGCGAATTTACCCGCTAGAGCGGTGAAAGATGTTATTCCTGGAATCGTTTATATCAATATTTCAGGGAATGTCATTGCGCCACCGCCTTGCTTAATTAATGACGGCAAAATGATCGAAGTTAATTTTGGTGAGGTGATGAGTACACGTATTGATGGTGTTCGTTATAAAGAGCCTATCCACTACACAGCAACTTGCCAAAAAATGCCAACCAATGCCATGAAAGTTTATATTACGGGCGGCGCAACTGGATTCGATTCAAATGCGCTACAAACAAATATTACGGGGTTGGGGGTGCGCATTCTGTATCAGGGAAATTTATTAGATTTAGGCAAGGCGGTGAATTTTACCTATCCCAACTTACCTGAATTAGAAGCAATTCCAGTTCGTGATCAGAATGAAGTCTTAGTGGGTGGTGATTTTGTCGCAAGTGGCACACTGCATGTGGATTATCAGTAAGAGGTCAGAAGATGAATAAATTAAAGTACATATGTCTGATTGCATTACTGAATTCTTATTCTGTCATGAGTGCAGACGCACCTAATATGAAATTATATGGCACCTTATTAGTACCACCTCCTTGTGTCATTAGTAACAACGAACTGATTGATGTCTATTTTGGGCACAATGTAGGTATTCATAAAGTAGATGGCATTAACTATACCGAATCGGTGAATTATCGATTGGTCTGTGATCCAAATTTAAAAGGTTGGGATTTAGGGCTTTCTATTATTGGTCCTAAAACACAGTTTGATGAAGCTGCGCTACAAACCAATATTCCAGATCTAGGTATTCATCTGACGCAAGATGGTAAGCCTTTTAAATTAAACGAGCGTATTGCGATATCACCGGATAATCCACCTGTGATCCAAGCTGTGCCCGTTAAAAGACCCGGTAGCACTTTGCCTGAAGGTGCATTTGAAGTTTCGGCAACACTGCTTGCTGAATACCAATAGGAGCGTATTGATGAATATTAAAAGATTATCGATCCCGTTCATATTGGGTCTAGTTACATTTACGGGATTAACATCAACTGCTTTTTCAGCGCCGGACAATATGCGTTTTCACGGCATATTAGTTGACGAGCCTTGCACCATAAAGCCCGGTGACGAAACTGTTGAGTTAGATTTTGGCAATATTCCGGACAAAAACCTTTATGCGTATCAAAGAACACCAAGCAAGTTGTTTCAAATACGCTTGTCTGAATGTGATTTAACGATTGGTAAAAGTGTCAAGATCACCTTCAAAGGTGATGAAAATCAAGCCATGGCAGGGCAAGGTTTTTTAGCAATTAGCCCAAGTAGTCAAGCGTCGGGTATTGCTGTTGGTTTGGAATCTGAAAATGGAAATGCGCTACCTGTTAATAAAGAAACAGACAAAATGTCATTAAATGCGGATGACACGATTTTAAATTTTTATGCCTTTATTCAAGGGGAGCCAGATGCGATTGCTAACCAATCCATTAAACGCGGCCCATTTAGTGCGATAGCCACATTCCATTTGAATTATGACTAATTATTAGGGTTGAGGTTTTATATGTCCATATTAAAGCGACTTCCAGCTTTATGTATTGCAATAGGTTTGCTGTTTTCAGCGCCTGCGATGGCATCCATCTTTTCTTATATAACCAAATCAACAGGAACACCAGCAAATGCAACCTATACCTATGTTATTCAACGCTGGGATCCTGAAGATCCTTACACTCCAAATCCTTGTTATGGTTGGAGTCAATGCTGGATAACAATTAACCATAAGCATGATGCTAATGGTTCTCCAGGATCGGCGGTAAGAAGCATTGTCCGTGTTGAAAAAGAGCCTTATTTAGCTGGCGTTCGTGATGCGGTAATGCGAATGGAAAGTTTTCCAATACAAGGCACAGCACGACATGTTGGTGATCCGCTTACCTCAAATCAAGAATGTGTCGGGCTATTTTATGAATCTAAGGAAGGAGGCTGGTCACCAAATGGACGTTTATTACCGGGATCACTATGTGGGATTGCGCCACCACCTGTTGGTGCATGCAAAATAACAGAAGGAGCTGTAAACCTTAATTATGGTGATATTGACGAAGCGAGTTTAGAAAATGCAACACGAGCTAAAAATATTAATGTGACTTGTAATTTAGCTATGAAAGTTCTGGTTATTGCATCAGGCTCAGACAGTGGCCGAGTACCATTGCGACCTGATAATAGCCTTTATGCCGATTTGTTTCTTGATAATTATCCTGGTGAAAAAGGTACAGTAATTAATGTTCCAGCAAATGGAACCATACCTGTAGAGGTTAAATCAATTTTACACACGAATGGTCGCGTTGCACCGGGCTATTTCTCTGGTTCGGGCTCAATTATTTTAACGATGCCTTAATCATGATAATAGGTGAATATATGATGAATTACGATTTTACAGATATTAATGTTAATGCGTTAGTTGGAAAACGAATTCAGAAAAAGCGTAAAGAATTAGGTTACACCGGTATGCAAATTGCTAAAAAAATTGGTGTAAGCCAACAGCAATTCTCTCGATATGAGCGAGGCATGAATAAAATTGATTTAAGTTATCTTGTTTTATTAGCCAATTATCTTAATACACCTATTTATTGGTTTTTTGAAGATTGTTTTATACCAAAATCCTCATCAGAAAATTCGCGCATTGATAAATGTAGCAATATCATCGCTGAAGCAACACCTGATGTTTTTTCATACTAGTGCATATCGCTAGAGGATACTCAAACTTGGTGTTTTAATGCGTATTTTTATTCTTTGATTGATTACCAAATTGGTAAGGCAGGGACATCCCTGCCCTTTTTTTGTTCATAGAAAACCCCTGCAAGGCTGGGGGTTCCGTAAAGCTTTCAGCTTTGAATAAGCTATTAACCCCTTTTTAATTTGTTAAAACATCTTGCGGTCTAGCAACTGCAAGAGTCAAACAAAAAATCAGAAAGGGGTCCCATGGGGGACGAAAAGAGCTCGGCGCGCACATGCACGATGGAATTGTAAATATCACATTTTATCTTTCAAATATCTGCGACATTCTTTCAAATATTTATTTTACGATTTCTAATTTTCTTTTTTAGATCAGCAATTCTTCATTTATGTATATTAGTACGTTTAATATCTACTGCAAAATCACTTACTAATGTTACAAATAATCTAAAGTTTTAACCTAATCTGACTGTTTATTCGTCATTATTTTTTCTCTTATAGTAATTACGACCGTTACTATCAGGTTTGCCTGAGTGTTTAATCGTTTCTGATTATTAATTTAAGGTATTTTTATCTGCTTTAGGTTAATAAATAATCATAATTATGTTAAAAAATGTTACCTTATGCACATTTTTTAATTTTAGATATTATAAATTAATTTTAATGTAAGTGATTTGTAATTGTGTGATTTTCTTTTATTTTGTTGTTTATTAAGGTAAAAAATATTTAACCTGATAATTTTATACTGATATTTATCCTAAATAAGATGCTTATAAATAGGATTAACAGATAGTCATAACAAAAAGGGTTGTGTACTGTGCATTTTCTGTTTTTTTATAAAAAGGATAAATGATGCAAACAAAAAAACAGGGAGGCAGTCGCTTTCTACGCACAGTGGAATGGCTAGGAAATGCGCTACCCCATCCCGTCATTTTATTTATTATTTTAATTGCTATTTTACTTGTCTCTTCTGCCGTTGGCGAATACTTCGGTGTTACGGTACAAGATCCTCGGCCGGAAGGTGCCAAAGGACGCGCAGAAGATGGCTATATCCACATTATTAGTTTGTTAGATGCAGATGGTATTCGTCGTATATTGGCAAATGTTGTCACAAACTTTACAGGGTTTGCACCATTAGGTACGGTGCTGGTGGCATTATTAGGTGTCGGTATTGCTGAACGTGCAGGTTTATTATCTGCGGTTATGCGTTTAGTGGTAATGAAAGCACCTCGTAAAATGACCACTATGGCAATTGTTTTTGCAGGTATTATGTCTAATACTGCGGCTGAATTAGGTTATGTCGTACTGATACCGTTATCAGCAATTATCTTCCATTCGTTAGGACGGCATCCTCTTGCTGGTCTAGCGGCTGCATTTGCAGGGGTTTCAGGTGGTTATTCTGCTAACTTACTCTTAGGAACGATAGATCCGTTATTATCAGGTATTACGCAACAAGCAGCGCGCATTATAGATCCAGCTTATATCGTTGGTGCTGAAGCAAACTGGTACTTTATGTTTGTCAGTACATTCCTTATTACTTTCTTAGGTTACTTCATTACAGAAAAAATCGTTGAGCCTCAACTAGGGCCTTATAACGGTAACGAACTTGATGATGAAGAAAATGATTTAAGGAATGCTGCTGAAGTCACGCCCCTAGAAAAGAAAGCATTATGGGCTGCAACAGGAACCTTTATTGTTATGGGGGTGATTTTAGCGCTAACGGTTGTTCCTGAAAATGGTATATTGAGAAACCAAGAGACAGGGTTAATTGGTAATTCTCCTTTCTTAAAATCTATTGTTGTCTTTATTTTCTTATTCTTTGCAATTCCGGGTATTGTTTATGGATGGATTGCTAAAACAATGCGTACAGATAAAGATATCGTTGATGCTATGGCTAATTCGATG
This sequence comes from Proteus sp. TJ1640, assembly GCF_003144445.1. Lineage (NCBI taxonomy): Bacteria > Pseudomonadati > Pseudomonadota > Gammaproteobacteria > Enterobacterales > Morganellaceae > Proteus > Proteus sp. TJ1640. The sequence continues at coordinate 16,945 of NZ_PENY01000010.1, read as the reverse complement.
AGTACGCTTGGGCTCTATTTAGTCATTATTTTCTTTGCGGCTCAGTTTGTTGCATTCTTTGGTTGGACAAACATCGGTCAGGTTATTGCTGTTAAGGGTGCAGCACTACTTAATAGTATTGATATGCCGAGTGGATTACTATTTTTAGGCTTTATTTTAATCTGTGCATTTATTAACTTAATGATTGGTTCAGCATCAGCACAATGGGCGGTTACAGCACCTATCTTTGTACCAATGTTAATGCTTGCAGGCTATGCACCAGAGACAATTCAAGCAGCCTATCGAATAGGAGATTCTGTTACCAATATCATTACACCAATGATGAGTTATTTTGGTTTGATATTAGCCGTTGCAACAAAATATAAGAAAGACACGGGTATTGGCACTATGATCTCTATGATGTTGCCATATTCTATTATTTTCTTAATTGGTTGGTCATTATTATTCTACTTATGGGTATTTGTATTTAACTTACCTGTAGGGCCTGGCTCACCAACGTACTATTCTCCAACAGCAGGTTAATTTTCTACGATGAAAAAAGCTTATACAAGGATGTATAGGCTTTTTCTATTCTGATATTTCATTATTTTTGATCTACTTCTTTTTTATGATTTGCCAATTTTTCTGTTAGTTGTGTAGCATAGTCTGCATGTAAAAACTGAGTATCTAAACCTGCTTGTTGTAATTTTAATTCAAGCAATACTAAACGCTTTTGTAGTGATTCATGCTCTTCTCCTGCTTCATTCAGCGTACTTAGGATTTCGGCTAGAGATAATGCTTCTTTTCTATCTTGCATTTCAGGAGGTAAGAAACCTGCATTTTTTAACAAATGATAGCTAGCTCTAAGTGACTCAGGTACATGACTATTATCATCAATGATTAGCGGTTTACCTTCACCTTTAAGTGATGATAGCTCACCTTTTTGTAGTGCTTGTTCAATATGGCGTTCAGCCCATTCATCAATAATTGACATTGTAAACCTCGTTATTTTGAGCTTATTTTTAAGCAGAAAAGATCACTATGCTTAATTTATCTTGATCAAATTATATAATTTGATATTATATTTTTATATTATATAAAAATATATATTAATAAAGGGATATCTAATGAGTAAGTACAAAGAAATAGTAACAGACATTGCTAGTAATATGGGGGCATTGTCTCAAAATATTCCAGAAGTAATGAAAGCTTTTATGAGCACGACAAAAGCGGGTGGTAAAGAAGGCGCTTTAGATGCAAAAACAAAAGAATTGATCGCTATCGCCATTGCTGTTGCCAATCGTTGTGATGGTTGCATTGGATTTCATACTAAAACTTTAGTCGAACTCGGTACAACAGAACAAGAACTTGCAGAAGCATTAGGTGTTGCTATTTATATGGGCGGAGGGCCTTCAGTTATGTATGCATCCAACACCATGGGCGCTTTTAAAGAGTTTAGTAAATAAGATCCTTATATATCATATAATTTAATAAAATAATCAAAAACCAGAATAAGTTCCTTCTGGTTTTTTGTTTATCTGCTGTTTATGTTTAATTTTTTACCTTCTATCTTTATTTCAATACTAATTAGATTAATCTTTTGATCAAAACTCGCTGCTACTAATAAAAGATTAATAACGCAATATTTAACTTTCCAACTGAATTACAGTTTATCATATTGATTAATATTGAAGATCTTGGTTTTTGATACTCTTTTTTTGGTTAAAAATAAAGCAATATAATAATTAATTATAATTTAACAAATAATAATTGAATCTTTTATAGGATAGCTATTCTAAGTGAATAGTTTGTATAAAGTGATATTGTTTTATTTTAACGAGGAATATATGCGTGTTGATTTTGTAGAAAGATATAAATGGTTTCTACTTTTTATTTTTATATTTTTAACTTATTTCATTCCTCTCGAAACCCGACTACTCTGGCAACCAGATGAGATCCGCTATGCTGAAATTAGTCGAGAAATGCTTGTATCAGGTAATTGGTCTGTACCTTATATGCTGGATATTCGCTATTTTGAAAAGCCAGTGTTAGGGTATTGGCTCAACAGTATTGCACAATGGTTATTTGGTGGGGGTAATTTTTCTGTTCGTATTGTCGTTGTCACTTCAACTTTATTAACTGGCTTATTTGTTTATCGTGCGGCTATGCTAGTTTGGCATAATCGTAATTTGGCGTTTAATGCACTAGTGGTCTTTTTATCCTCGTTTCTGGTATTAGCTATTGGTACTTACAATATTCTTGATCCTATAGTGACAATGTTTGTCACTATTGCGATGTATTATTTTTTAAGAGGATTATCTGCACAGAATAGAAAATCAAAAATCAGTGCTTATATTTTAGTTGGTGTCTTCTGTGGATTAGGTTTTTTAACTAAAGGTTTTATTGCTATTGTATTACCTGCATTAGTTTTTGTTGTAACTGCAATTAGCTTATCTCGTTTTAAAGAAGTCTTTTGTTATGCACTAATCGCGCTTATTTCTATGCTTATTATTGCTGGTCCATGGGTTATTTCGGTTGCACTTCAAGCTTCTGATTATTGGCACTATTTCTTTTGGATTGAGCATGTTCAACGCTTTGTTGAAAAGGGGTCTGCAAGATCACAACCTATGTGGTTTTATTTACCTATTATTATTTTAGGTATTTTGCCTTGGTTAGGATTCTTATTTGGGGCTATTAAATCAGCTATTTTCTTGAAAAAAGGGACGCTTTATTTTTCGTTTTGGTTCTTTCTATTTTTTTCTTTTTTTTCTGCCTCTAGCGGTAAGTTATTAACCTATATGTTACCTTGTTTTGTGCCACTTTCTATTTTGATTGCACATTACATAGAAGAGCTAAGAAATAAACAAAATGAAAAAATTCATAATGTTAATGCGATTATAAATACTGTTTTTGGGCTTGTCGGCATTTCTATTATTATTTATTCACTTTTCTCTACACGATTTACGTTATATGAAACAAATGAGCAATATAAAGCATTGCTGGGTATTGTTGGTTTTTTATGTTGGAGTGTGATGGGAATTGCTTCATTCTTTAAACCTACTCGGTTACTGACTTTATTTTGCTCAATAGGATTAAGTCTAGTAATTGGATATGTTATTCCTCATAAAATAGAAAGCAAAAGCACCCCTGAAAAGGAAATTAATCATTATTATAATGAGTTAGCAAATAAGCCTTATATTTTAACTGATGAAGTTGGGATTGGAACGTCTTTAGCATGGGGGTTAAAACGCACTGATATTCGTTTAACAGAGACGAAAGGAGAGTTGGCTTATGGTCTAGCATATCCTGATGTGCAAAATAAATATTATGATATTAAGCAGCTAGTTAACTTAATTGAAGCGAATAACTACCAAGGGATTGCAATTGTTTTGGTTCGTCCAGATCGAAAAGATATATTATCTATTATAAGCCAGTTAAAGGTAAAACCTATCGTAGAAAAGCAGGGTGATTTAACATTTGTTTTCTTTAATTAACTGATTTTAAAATTATTTCTTTTTTTAAAATGCGGTTATAAAAGAGTAAATAAATTTAACTTTAAAAATGACATTGATTTGATTTTTTGTGTTGTTTTTATGTGATCAAAGTCCAAAAATGGATTTTGTTGAAAAATATATTTTGCTCTTTTGGGTTTTAATGATAGGTTTAAAATGTGTCCATTAAATCGGAGTTAGCTAAGCATTATATGACAAGTCACTTTACTTTATCAGAACCCCCGCCCAAACAAAATGTACTTATGAATGGGGGTAATTTATGCTGATTTTCCTAGCTGAGTGTTTTATCGGTCTGGCATCAATTGCTCTTACTCACCGTGTACTAATGTTGTACGGTAATAAAAAGAAGTGATGATACCCGCTAGCTAAAATAAGTAATTAACGATTGCTTATAACTAAAAGTCCTATATCTATCCACGATCTAGGACTTTTATAATTATACTCATATCTGTTATCAAAGAAATTAACAATTCTATTGAAAATAGTCTTCAATTAATTTTATTTTTTCAATATCTAATGTATTAGTATATTGATGCAATAATGCCCAAGCCTGAATGTAATCATATTTAGCTTTAATTAAATCTTGTTGAGAACGATATAATAATTCTTCAGCATTAAGAACATCAACCATTGTTCTTTGTCCGCCAATATAACTTTTTTGAGTTGCATCTAATTGCAATTTAGCAGAGGAAACGGATTGCTCATAGGCATTCAATTTAATATTACTGGTTGTGCATATTTGGTATTGATGACGTAATTCTTGCGTGATTTTCTGGATGATTGCATCTCTTTCAAAAGCACTCATCTGATACAAGGCAGTAGATTGGCGCATTGAGGCTGTTGTTTTTCCGCCATTAAGTAAAGGCAAGCTGACATAAAATCCAACGTTTGCTGATTGATATTTTTGATTTACGGTATTATTGCTATCAGAATCACTATTAGAATAAGAAGCATAGAGTTGCACTGTTGGGAAAAATTCACCTCTATTTTTTTCTATTTCTTGTTTTGCTATTGCCATTTCATAACGAGCGGTTTGAATATTGAGGTTGTTTTGCATAGCCTCATTTTCCCATGATTCATAATTATTGGGTGTGATTGGTTGTAATATAAAACTATTATTATTTAATTTTGCTATATGTTCAGCATCAGGTAGTGGTGTACCAATCATTGAACTTAGTTTATTTTTAGCGTTATCTAATTCAAGCTGGATATCTGTATATTGCGATTGAGTTAAATATAATCGTGTTTGAATCTCTGAAATATCTGTTTTTGTTCCTTCTCCTAATTCGAATAAACGCTGGCTTGATATTAGCTGTTGTTTATAAATTTCTTGCTGTGATAGATTTAATAATAATTTATCCTGCGCATAAGCCAATTCTATATAATTATCCACTAATCTGATCACTAGTTCGGAAAATTTAACTTGATAACGACTGTCTGATAATAATGTTTTGATTATTGATGATTTGTAATCACTAAATGCCGTGTAATCAAAGAGTGGTTGGCTAATAATGGCACTGACAGAATGGCTTTGGTAATTTTGATATTCTATTCTTTCCATTTCTCCTTTACTTGTATTAATAGGATAAACTTTTCGTTGCCAATTTCGTGGGTTATTTTGATAATTGACATGTACGCTTGGGAGTAATTGAGATAATCCAATATTTTCATACTCTTTACCTGCAATCTGCTCTTTAATCGCAGCATTAAATGTAGGATCATTTTTTATTGCTAAGAAATAAAGATCAGACAGAGTGATCGCAAAAGCGTGAAAACTTAGCATCCATATAAATAAAATGGCAGAGAGTTTTTTTATTCGCATTATTATTCTTCCGTCAATGAAGTGTGGATCCTATCTAAAACAGGCTTGAAGAGATAATTTAGTAATGAACGATCACCTGTATTAATAAATACATCAACCGGCATTCCTGCCTTTAATTTATTTTTATCATCTGTAAGAAGATTATTATCTTTAACATTAATAAACACTTGGTAATAAGGTTCTGTTGTTCTTTCATCAATCAGTCTATCTGCTGAAATTAATGTTACCTCTCCAGGAATTTTAGGTGTTGTATTTTGATTGAATGCACTAAACATTAAATCAACAGGAAGACCAAGAGTAACTTTATCAATAAGGTGAGGGGCTAAGCGTGCCTCAATAATTAATTGATGATCTTGAGGAACGATTTCCATTAATGTTTGACCTGTTCTTACAACACCACCTTGAGTAAAAACAGATAAATCCATTACTATTCCCGAAATAGGCGCAGTAATTTGCATCTTTTTTAGTTTATCTATTTCAATGATAAGTTGTTTTTCTGTTTCACTTATTTGTAACTGAACTTGGTTAAGTTCAGTACGAGCTGATTGGTAAAAATTAGCATTACGCTGCGATATTTTTTGCTGATATTCCAATTTTTGTTTTTCTAATGTACTTATTTGCCCATATGTATCATTAAGATGGTTATTATTTTCAGCGAGTTCTCGCTCAATTTCTTGATAACGATGACGAGGAATATAGCCTTCATTAGCAAGTATGTATAAATCTTTGATTTGAGTTTTTAAACTATTGATTTGATGCTGTTTATTTATCGTAGATTTTTTTAAATGAATTAAACGATTAGAAATACCATCAATAATTGCATTATAGCCATTTATTTCACTATGCAATTCAATATACTTTTCATTAAGTAATTTATTTTGTAGCTGGGATAATTTATTTAAATTCTCTGAATGAGAATAATATTTTTCATTAGGATCTAAGATAAATTCTGTTTTTTCATTTAATTGAGCATATAAGCGTTGTTGAGTAACCAGTAAATTATCATATTGTTCTGATAAGGATTTTACTAAGGCTTTTGATTGAATAGGGCTTAATTGAATAAGAGTTTGCCCTTCAATTACGCTATCGCCATTCTTCACTAAAATGTCAGTAATAATACCTTCTACTGAAGCTTGAACACTCTTTTTATTACCTGAAATTGAAACATTACCTTTCGTAGATACGCCTTTATCTAAAGGTGCAAAGGCAGCCCAAAAAATAAAAATAGCAAGACCTAAAAGAATAACTGACCATCCTATTATTAAGAATTTTCTAGGATCATCTGAAATACCATGAACAATATCGATTTCATTTTTTTTTGTGATCATAATAATCTTCTCAATATTAAATATTGCTTTGTGTAATAGGTGTGGTTGTCGGCGTACTTTTGATTACTGATGATTTATTTAACTCTGCAATAACTGCTGTTGTAGAGCCAAATAATTTGGTGTGACCATCGAACAGAACTAAGAGTTTATTGGTTACTGAGAGCAATTGTTTTTGATGAGTAATTAATATAACGGTTTTTTTATTTTTTTTAAGTATTTGAATTGCTTGTATTAAAGCTTTAATGCCTAAATCATCTAAATTAGAATTGGGTTCATCTAAAACGACTAGAGCAGGATCACCATACAATGCTCGAGCTAATGCAATACGTTGTTGTTGTCCTCCTGACAATCCTTCGCCATGAGCGCCAATAACGGTTTCATAGCCATCAGGAAAACGTAAAATCATTTCATGAACATTTGCCATCATTGCAGCTTGAGTGACTTTCTGAGGATCTATTTCAGAAAATCGGGCAATATTTTCGGCAATTGTACCGGGGAAAAGGGCGATTTCTTGAGGAAGGTATCCAATATATTGGCCAACTTCACTTTTATTCCATTGATATATATCTGCATTATCAAGACGTATGGCTCCAGTTTTAACTTCCCATATTCCAACAATAAATTTAGCTAAAGAGGATTTTCCTGAAGCACTAGGGCCAATAATGCCAAGTACATCACTGGGACTTAGTGAAAAATGAATATTATTTAATAGCGTGCGTTCTGTTTGAGGGTATTGAGCTTGATTAATATTTACTGTTAATTCGCCTTTAGGAGCAGGTAGCGCCATTTTTTTATTTTCTTCCGGATACGTTTTTAATAGTGTGGTTAGCCTTTTGTATGCTTCTTTACTACTATCCCAGTTTTTCCATACACCAATAACTTGTTCGATTGGCGCTAAAGCACGACCTAGTAGTATTGATCCAGCGATCATCATTCCTGGGCTAATTGTATTATCTATTGCTAGCCATCCACCAAATCCTAGCATTAAAGATTGCAGTGCCATTCGAGTCACTTTTGTTATTGCATTAACACCAGCTGCACTATCACTTGCATGAGTTTGTGCCTGTAGATATTTAAAGTGAGTAATTTGCCATTGATTACGTAAATAACCCAACATTCCCATTGCTTCAATAGGCTGTGGATGTTCAAAATGATGACCTTGTATTACTTGTGCTTGATTAGCAAACTCATTGGCTTTTTTTAATGATGATCGAGATAAATATTCATTTAGAATTGCCAAAGAAAATAAAATGACTGCACCACATAATGCAAATAATCCTAACCATGGATTAAATAATGCAATAACAAGAAGATAAATAGGGAACCATGGTAAATCAAAAAAAGTAAAAATGGCGTGACTTGTAATAAATTGCCTAATAGTCACTAAGTCATTAAATGCTAAAGAAGAATTAATTCCGGGGGTTTTGTTTAATTTTGCTTGATATGCAGCAGTATAAATTCTTGAGTTTAAGGATAAATCAAGTTTATTACTCATTCTAATGACAATAATACTTCTTAAGTATTCTAATCCTCCCATAAAAATAAATAATGCTAACATAATAAGTGTCAGCATTAATAAAGTCATTTCATTACCTGAAGGTAATACTCGATCGTAAACTTGTAACATATAAATGGAAGGAACTAACATTAAAATATTTATTAAGGCTGTAAATATTCCAATGGAAAAAAATACTTTCTTTCTCTCTTTTATAATATTGGTTATTTCATTATAGTTTTCGCTTACTGACATAATGTTATTCCTGATTTTATTCCTATCTGTTTTATTGTTATTTACTGCATTTCTTCTATCAATACGGAGTGATAACTCTATCTTTTTTTTAATAAGATAATATAAAAATAACTCCTTATAGGTAAAAGAAAGGTAGGAGAAATGTCTTTCTCCTACTCAATAATAAATTAAACAATAAAGTCAGTTTCGTAATTAACAAATCCTACAATGTCAATTTTGAAATCAGGGCTATATCCATAACCATAAGCGTTAATAGCGAGTTCGCTTGAGTTTGTTGATTGATCATATTTAACGGTTGCTTCACCCGAGCGACCTGTAAAGTTGTCAACAAAATTAAGGAATTTATGGCTAAAGGTATTTTCGATTAATTCTGATAAATCAATCTTATCAATACCCGATTTGAAGTCCATTATCTTGTCAGCAGCAGAGGTAAGAGAGTCGGAGATTTCTTTATATACAAAGGTATTGCTACCTGTATCGCCCCATAATGTATCTTGACCACCGCCACCATACAGTATGTCGTTACCACCGCCACCGATGAGAATATTATCAGCATCATTTCCATAGATAATATCATTACCAGAGCCACCGATTGCATTTTCTATTGTAACACCTTGTGCAATCGAAACGTTTTTCTGTAGGCCGCCAACATCTGAGAAATGACCCTCACGTAAATCAATAATTTGATCTTGATAAAATCCTGAGAAGTCGAAAGTATCGTTACCACTGCTATCCCAAACTGAGAATATTAATTTATCATTACTGCTTGTTGCAGTGTAATAATCAATACCTGTATTTGAGTTGAAACCGTAAACATCATCACCTGTTCTGGTCGTTGTATTTGCGCCATAAAGGTATTGCATTGCTGAAATATCATGAAGTAGAGGAGCACCCGCATAAGCACCTTGGAAATGTGCGCCCGTTTCATATTCATCCCAATAGCTCATCACTGTATATTGGCGACTATCTTCAGCGTAATCAGATTTTAAATAGCCAGGTACATTTTGGCCTGCGTTATAATCACCAGGATGCATTAAACCAAGTGTATGACCAATTTCATGGATAATAGTTAAACGACCATAATTACCTAATTCAGGTGTTGTGTTACCTGCATAATAATAGTCACTAAACCAAGCTTGGCCTGAAAGATCACGGCCATAACTATAGGTATTTGGTAAAGTTGCATAAGCTTGGAATTGACCATAAGGATCAGTAATATTTCCAAAAGTAATATCTGATTTTGTGCCTGGTGCTACTTCTGTAAATTTGATATTTGCAATATCAGACCATGCATCTAAAGATTGTCTTGCATGATCTTTTTGTGTTGAATTAAACCCATAGGGATTTTTATCACCAAAATCATTAAATTTTTTACCAGCCCAAGTTGGAAATGAATATGTCACTTCTGCTGCTTGCCCAATAATATACTTCCCATTCCATGTGGAATTTTCGCGTGCAATATGCTTTCCTGCAGTATCATAATCAAAAGAAGGAAGAGTCTTAGCTGAGAAATTATAAAAAATTCCACTTTTATCTAATAAATCGGAAACATTAGATAATCCTACTGCTTTTTTTAATAAAGAAGAACCCATAATATCCTCCGGATATCAAGTTTAGGTTAAGTTTATTTTCATGTTGAAAATAGTTTTATTATCTGGTGAATGCCAGCGATAATAAAGATAGCCACTTATTGATATTAATCTAGAGGGGGAAAATATGTTTTTAAATAATTGTGAAGTGAGGTGTGTTTTAAGTCAGAATAATTTAATGATGTAAATAAATCCAAAGTTATATTTTCTACAGCGATTTTTTTTATTGTTATTATTATTTTGGATAAGAAAACTTTATACCTTTATAGAATATCCTATATTTTATAAAGTATTTATTTATAACTGAAGTAATTTACTATATTAATTGATAATTACTCATCAAGTAATATAGTAAATAATAGAAATGGTTAATTAACAGAATAAATCTTCATATTCGTATTTTCCTATGAGGTAAATATTTAAATATTTAGGTGTTAATGTTTCTGTTGTATTTATTTTTAAATTTGTAATGTTATTATTATTGTCATAATAAAGTTTACCTTCATTGTTATTTAGATGATTAGAGTTAACAATATTAATTTTTTCTATAAAACTACGATCATCTGTTTTTTTATAAAAAAATAATTTATCAATACCTGATTCAAAATCAGTAATTATATTTGAGGAATCATTATCTTGAGTATTAAAACTAAAAGTATCATAACCTGTACCACCTTTTAATGTGTTATTACCCATTCCAGGATCTAAATGATCATTGCCTTCACCGCCATTAAGTTCGTCATCACCGTCACCACCAAATAAAACGTCATCACCCAACCCGCCATCAAGAATATTATCTCCCTCAGAATCCCAAAGATAATCATCTCCTTGTCCACCATAGAGGTGATCGTTGCCACTAGAACCTATTAGATAATCATCTCCTTGTTCTCCATACAAGTGATCATTTCCTTGTTCTCCATGCAAGTAATCATTTCCTTGTCCACCATATAAGATATCATTACCTCCTTTACCATATAAAGTGTCATCACCAAGATTACCAAATAGGCCGTTATTAGCATCATTTCCAGATATAATATCAGTTTGACTACCTCCTATTGCGTTTTCAATAACCGCATCATAGGCAATAGAAATATTTGCACGTAGTCCTCCTACATCAGAAAAACCCCCTTCATTCAGATCTATTTTTTGGTCAACGGTATATTTTGAAAAATCTAATGTATCTATTCCACCAGTATCCCAAATACATGCAACAATTTTATCTTCAGATGTTTTTAATGAATAATAATCTTTTTTTGTATTAGAATTAAAACCATATATGGTATTACCAATGCGTGTAGATTTATTCTGTCCATATGTTTCTTGAATAGCATAAATATCCATTAACTGTGGTGTTAAAGGATCCATACCTTTAAAATCAGCATATTCATGTTTAGGTACGCTATATGCCATTACTGAATATTTGTGGCTATTTTCTTCACAATTAATTGATTCTGTACGCTTAAATGTATGATGTAGACCAAGAGCATGGCCTATCTCATGATTAATTGTTCGCTGAAAATCGAGTTTATCTTCAAATATATTTTTTGTATTATTAATATGAGACAAAGCATTACTGTTTTTTATGATGCAATAATAATTATCAGTTTCTTCAACTACATGATTAATAATATTTGATGTGGATTTAAATTGATTCACTCTTATTTGTTGCTCTGGAGTTATTTCTGATTTACGAATATACTCAACATTATCCATTTTAGACATGTTTATCCAAACTTGTCCATTAGTACTATAATCTTCAGCTGACTCTATTTTATTCTTTTTTTTATACTTATAGTACATATTGTATGGAGAGTAGGCAAATCCGTTCGTTGAATAGTTTTTATTATTTGCGAGCTCATGAATATTATTATACAGACCAAATTTAATATCTGTATCTTGCTCTCCACTTATTTCAATAAATTTAATATTTGCAACTTCTTCCCATTGCTGAAGTTTTTCTCTAACTAAATCTTTTCCTTTTTCTGTAAATGTTGTAATTGTTGTATATTTATTACCTCTTAATGCAGACCAGTTAGGAAAGCTATAGGTTATTTCAGTATAACCCTTTTCAATATTATAATTATCCCATTTACCAGTGTGTTCATTGGTTTTCATTATATTGTAAATATAATTAAATTGAGGTGATGTATATTTTAAATATTTATTCATGATTAATGCTCCTTTATTATTTGAACGGCGGGTAGTTTATCAATAACCCGCTAAATACCTTTCAAAAAAAGAAATATTTCAAATTATTTTGAAGCTAATTAATCTTGTGAATTGGTGTTTCAATGAAAGGTGATAAAATTTATCATTATGTAATTCTCTATTTATGTATTTACATCACAGGCTTATTTAATGAGTAATTTATATGGTTTCATTGATTTTATGAATTAATAAATGTTAGTCAATGGATTATGGTGAATAATAAAAAAGTGCTGTTATATCCATTAACAGCACTTTTTGTTTTTTTATTGTTAATTTTTACTGCTTTAACCCTGGTGAGGTTACCTGCTAAAAGTAGGTTTATTGATATAGACTAACTTTTTACTGCAAACTACTTTTATTTACTTCATTGTGAGGAAGGTGATTCTTTTTATTTTTGGTTTAATTTAAACTATCTGAACTGACGTCTTATTATTGTGCCGTTACTTTACCCTGGTACTTTGTGCATTTGGGAGCCAATTATAAATATGCCTTACATACCTAGAGAAAAAATAGATTACCAATCCATTGGATATCGCTTGCGTGCTTACCGTATAGCCTCTTCATTAAAAGCTGAAGATGTGGCAGAAAGCTTGGGTATTTCTCGTGCTGCTGTATATCGGTTAGAAAAAGGCGAAATTGTTAAAATTGAAACACTTGATAATCTTGCTAAATTATTAAATACCTCGTTAACCAGTTTGTTGGGTATTAATACTGAATATTATTCAAGTGCAAATGGCTTTTTTGAACGAATGCGCCAACTTGAAACTCAATCTTCACATATTTACACCCACTTCGAACCTTTCTCTTACTTATTAACTTCAGATTGTTATGACAAAACATTGGTTGAAATGCTAACTGAGGCATCACCTTTAAACCTTTTGTCTGAGAAACAACAAGAAGTTTTGTCTATTTTAAAAGAGCGTAAGAAACATCAGTCCTTACATTCACCTCATATTTATAACCTTATTAGTCAACAACAAATTGAGAAATTTCTTTATGTTGGCATGTTAGGTTCGGTTAATTTAACTAAAACACTTCAACAAGAAAGAAAAGAACGAGCAAAAAATGAAATTCTTCATTTAATTGAAAAGTTAGAACAAAAAAATAGTTATCTTAATATTGCAATCATTTCAGATACTATGCCGTCTTTAACTTTCCAATTATTCTATCAAGATAAAGTACCACTTTCTTTAGCCGTTAGCCCGTTCCGCTTAGGTGAATTCCCTAATGTCAGTACGGGCATTGCCACTGTAACCTCTTCAACTGAGGCGATATTTCAATATCAATCTCTTTTTGATAAATTATGGTTAAAAGCGACCAAAGGGAGTGATGCAATTAACCTTTTAAAACAAATAGTCAGTCATTATTGATTTGCTAATGTACCTAATGTTTCTGCTAATAAATCTGCAGCGACAGCAATATCACTAAATTCGGTAAATTCATCAGGGTGATGACTAATACCAGCAACTGAAGGTGTAAAGATCATTGCTGTTGGGTAAAGTGGCGCTATATTCATTGAGTCATGACCTGCGCCACTTAGCATTGTCATATAGCTGATATCGTGTTTTTGGCACAAACTTTCAATAACTTGGCAAATTGAATCATCTAATTTTACTGGCGATTCAGCAGAAATTGGTTGAACGTCAATAGCGACACCAAAATCTTTTTCTGCTTTTTCAACACTATTATTTAGGCGCTGTACAACACGTTGAATACTTTCTGTATCAATACCTCGAATATCAACCGAAAATTTTACTTGCCCTGGAATGACGTTCATGGAGTTCGGGATTACATTGAGTTTACCCACTGTACCTACTGTGCCATAAACGGCTTCAGTACATGCTGCACGGTTAATATCGGTAATAATCCCAGCGCTTGCTACTAAAGCATCTTGACGTTGATACATTGGCGTTGCACCAGAGTGATCCGCATGACCATTAACAGTAACTGAAAAACGTGTTGGTGCTGCAATACCGTTGACAATACCAATAGTTTTTTTGTCATTTTCAAGGCGTTTACCTTGTTCAATATGAAGCTCAACAAAGGCACTAAAACGATCTTTTGTGATTAAGCAATTATCAAAATTATCATGCTGATAACCTAAAGATTTTAGCACTTCAAAGAAGTTATTACCGTCATCATCTCTATTTTGTTCCCAACGAGCTTTATCTATTTTTCCTGTTAATACTTTACTGCCAATACACGAAAAGCCAAAACGACTAGATTCTTCTGCGCGGAAAACAACTAGTTCAAGGTCACGTTTAAGTTGTTGTGGTTTGTATTGCATTAAGGCATAAAATCCTGCGATAACACCTAAAGCGCCATCATAAGCGCCACCTTGAGGAACGGTATCAAGATGAGATCCTGTACCTACTGCCGGTAATGAGCGATCTTGACCTGGTAATCGTGCGTAAAGTGTACCAATACCATCACGATAAACTTCAAGACCCGCTTCTTTCATTAAACTAGCAAGATACAGATGTGCGGCTTCATCTTCTTCGCTATAGGCAATGCGAGTGATCCCCTTGCCACTGTTATCTTTTTTATAAATTTGCATTGTCTCGATTAATGCTTTCATATCATCAATCGAATAATGAGTTGCTGTATCTTGTTTAGTCATAAGGTAATTCTCCCGTGGTTTCTGTAATATCACTTTGTCTAAAAAATGAGACAATTTGAGGATTAAAAAAGCCATCTTCAAAGATGGTCACTGTTTTTATGATCATTGCTTATTATATTTACTGCTGAAGTTATATTTCGTCAATGATAATTAGGGTGAATTTCATATTCTGTGAGGTAGGTATTAATTAAAAGGAGATATATATCTGGAGTATTTCTTAAATGAATTTAAATTGTATGATAAATGTTATAAAACAGATCGCTTTTATTTTATATATAAAAAATCTAAATATTTTAATATTTAAATGAAAATAATAATTAGTAAGAATAATGTTTTTATTTTATTTTTTGTGTTTATTCTTTTTTTAGATAAATGAATGATTCATTTATTATGCTAGATGTACCGTATAATTAAGCGACTTTATTTATATTAATAATTTTATAAATAATGATTTTATAAATATATGGAATAATTATATCGGACATTATTCATAAATTTTAGGTTTTAGATAGTATTCATCTCTGCACTTAATGAGTAAATTTACTATTAAGAAAAATATGTTTATCTAGAGCACTAAATTTCTATGTCATTGAGCTAACAATATCGCCTCATACTTAGAATTTGTTTCTTTGTTATTAATTGAATTATAAAAATATTTTATTATTTATGTAAAAATAATTTGAAAAAGGGCACATAACATTTTTTATGTGTTTTTTTAGATATAGATTGGTGTGCTAGATATACCATTTTTATTTTGCAAACAAAGAGGCAATCATATACAGATAAATTCGGAGATAAGTAAGACACCACTCTCAAATGTGCACAGCTCAGTAGTGAACAAGTCACTGTTAATGTTGGTCTGTGATCTCACCTTGGAATGTGAATAGAGCAGCGACCGCGATGATACTAAACAATAGGAGGTCAGCATCGATGGCAGTTATTGCCTTTACTGCGGACAAAGATAAAAACCGATTTGATACTGGTACACCGGGTTGTTGCAAGGACTGGTCGGTGATAATTTAGCAGAAGCGTTAGCAAATGCTTCATCGCCGTATTTGGCAACTGAAATTAAGAAACGAGTTGACGGAAGACAATAAAGTGGCGAATACGATGGCGTATGCGGTACTTGAGGTGATAAGTTATCGGGTTCCGGTTATTCTAAGATTTGACAGTGATTAGGAAAGAAAGTAAAAGGTACAAATAAAAAACAGCCTTGGTATGAACAAGACTGTTTATTCAAAGCGTTTAATAAATTTTAACAACAGATAATTTACGTTAAATTTGTGTCTTATCTTAGCTTTTTTGCCCTCTCAGTGATTTAACACACTGACGAACAAAAGAAAGATGGTGCCCGAACTCGAATCGATATTTTATTTTATCCATTTGTATCTAAAGTAATTAATATAATTTTATTTAATTTATACCCTCTTTTGTGCCCTCAGCCCATTTTGTGGGTTTTATTGAGCACGGTTCGAGTGATTGAACATAGCGAATAGATTATTTTTTACGAAAAAGATAAAACCCATTATAACGTATTCGAATCCTTTTTAGTTGACCACTACACACAGGTGAAAGCCGCGCCTAAGCGTGCGGTTTGACGGTTATCATTACTGAGTTCAGGGCATTGTTGTAACGCTTCATCCACTGCCTTTTGAGCACAATAAGCAGAAGCTAAGACCACCAATGCCCCACTGGCTTGGGCTACCCATTGACATAACGACATAGAAAAACCTCAAAAAAAAGCCACTCAATAGGAGTGGCGAGTTAGTTGATAAAATAGAGCGACGAAATGGATTAACATACATTAACTCATTGAGGGCCTGACCATGTATCTGATTCTAATACTAGAAATGATCCGCATTGAGGCTCACCCACTTTACAGACCTTAGTGGCTATCGATTTTGATGGCCATTGACGTGAAGCACTATATTCAAGGCCTTGGTTGTCCACACACCCTATTTTTAACCAATTAGCTTGTGCCCCTTCATTAAAATAAATACTACTGATGCAAGTAATTGCTTTGGGCGCAGGTTTGTTTGCCGCTTTTTGCCAATTAGTTTCTGAGACTAATTGTCCTGCCGGTAAGCCCAATCGCCATTTCCCTTCCCGTTTATCATTTTCGACTTTTAATTGTTGA